>CAIOZF010000154.1 GCA_903862645.1 uncultured Gammaproteobacteria bacterium | reverse complement strand
TGCTGGGACTTTATTCATCAAACCGCAGAGTCGAGCCAATCAATTGAATTTAAAAGAATTTCTCTTTATCAGAAAATCTATTTTGAATTTATTAATGTTTTCTCCTCAACTTTTAGCTGACTCTGTCCGATAACTAGACTGACAGCGTTTTATGCTTCCATGGATTGAGAAGAATGAAACAACGTTAACGGCAAAATGCCGGTGTTTCCATACGAAGCTCAAGGAGAATCAAAATGGCAATGACACTTAATACCAACCTCGCATCACTGAATGCTCAAACCAACCTAAACACTTCGCAGAGCTCAATGACGACATCTTTGCAGCGCCTCTCATCAGGGCTCAGGATCAATAGCGCGAAAGACGACGCTGCCGGACTCTCGATCTCAGAACGGATGACCTCGCAAATCCGTGGATTAGACCAGGCCGCACGTAACGCCAGTGACGCGATCTCTCTAACACAAACGGCTGAAGGCAACTTGTCGCAGATTAGTAGTGTGCTTCAACGGATGCGTGAGATAGCAGTGCAATCTGCCAGTGATAGCAATACGGCAACCGACCGGACTTCGCTACAGTCTGAGGCGGCGAGTCTGTCATCAGAAATTGATCGTATCGCCAATACTGCCCAATTCAACGGCAAGAATCTGCTCGATGGAACCTTTGGTTCTGCTACCTTTCAGGTCGGAGCGAATGCTGGCCAAACGCTCGCGGTATCCATCAACGGCTCAACAACTACAACATTAGGCCTTAGTGGAATCGCAACATCTACCGGCACAGTATCAGGTACTGCAGCCTTAACCAATGCCGGGAATATGACCATCAGCACCGGTACCGTCACGACCATAGCCGCATCAACTGATGATGGCGCTTCATATGTAGCCGGCGCACGAGCAGGTACGACCTCTGCGCTAGCTCTTGCTAATGCTATCAACGCAAAAACCGCCGACACTAGTATCGCAGCTACGGCAAAAACAGAAGTTACTTCAGCTGCAGTTAGCACGACATCAGCGGTTTCATCTGGAGACCTTTACATCAATGGAACATCTATTGGTTCGATTGCTGCCTCAGCAAGTGTTGCCGATCGGGTCACAGCATTAGTAAGTGCAATCAATGGGGTATCTGGCACCACCGGAGTCACAGCAGCTTCAGCTACTAGTAGCACATACAAACTAACAGCAGCCGATGGACGCAATATCGACGTTACCAGTAATCTTACTGGGGGCGCTGCTGCATATGGCGGGAGTGGCTTTTCTGCTGCCGGTGCTACGGGGGGTGTGGGGGGGGGTGCCAGCGCTGTAACCAACTATGGCCAGGTCACAATGACCTCTGGAAAAGCAATTACAGTAGCCGGGACTGCAGTTAATGGTCTTGCTTCCTCCGCCTTGGTAGGTACTACGTTGAGCATTTTAACCCAAGTTAATGCAAGTACGGCGATTACAAGCCTCGATACAGCCATTAACACAGTGAACACACAACGTTCCACCATGGGGATTGCGCAGACTCGTCTCGATTCGGTCATCGCTAATCTGCATACGAGCTCTGATAATGTAGGCGCTGCCCGTGGCCGTATTCGGGATACAGACTTCGCAAAGGAGACTGCTAGTATGACCCGTAACCAGGTACTTCAACAAGCAGGTGTAGCGATGCTGGCCCAAGCCAACGCACTGCCAAATCTAGTGTTGTCACTATTGAAATAAGACGTTAAAGCACCTCCCCTAGTCGCAGATGCGGCTAGGGGATTTTCGCTAGGAGTAAAATATGACTTACATTAATAGTACCGGGACCATCCCACCCTCTAGGCCCTTTGAATTCACATCTGTCCTTAAATCTAATTCCGACCCTAACGGCCGGCCTGTCGTTCAGGAGAAGTCACCGCCACTGGCAGATTCAGAACTAAAAAAAGTAATCGACCAATCAAACGCAGCCCTCAAACAAATCTCGAGTAGTCTTGAGTTCTCCCAAGAAAAATCTACCGGAAAGACACTCATCCGTGTCTACGATCGAGACACCAAGGAACTGATACGACAATTCCCAAGCGAGGAGATGATAGCAATCGCTAAGCAAATTGATAGCTTGAAAGGAGCCCTGATCAACCAGACTGTGTAATACGGGGAGAATACCCTTCTAATCGGGGTTAAAGATTCCCAGCAAAGCACCGATAATTACTAAGTAAACTGCATAACAGCTGTCACTTAAAGTTATCGAAAATACTTTTGCTGTAAAAGGAGTAGAAAATTGGCTTTAGGCGTTGGATCCACCTTGGATGTGAATAGCCTCGTGACTCAGCTCATGGCGGCGGAGCAGCAGCCAATTACTGCTCTTGCAACCAAGGAAGCGAAGTACCAATCTCAGCTCACAGCTTATGGCAGCCTGAAGGGCGCCCTGTCTACATTCCAAAGCTCAGTCGCCGCACTAGCCTACCCGGCAAAATTTTCAGCTGTCACGGCAGGCCTTACCGATACCACCCTTGCAAGCGTCATCGCATCCCCAAACGCCAAGTCGGGCAGCTACTCGTTAAACGTGACCCAACTTGCTCAGAGCCAAAAACTGCAATCGAGCACCGCCTTTACAGCAACCAGTGCTACCATTGGTAGCGGCACACTGAGTATATCCTTCGGTACTTATAATGCGGGCCTCACCAGCTTCGCGCTCAATCCAGACAAGGCCACCAAGACCATTACCATCGCACCTGGTCAGAGTAGCCTATCGGGTGTGCAAGATGCTATCAATGCTGCCAACGTCGGCGTCTCAGCAAATATCATCAATGACGGCACCGGTAACCGCTTAGTAATCACCTCTACCGATTCTGGAGTCGCTAACGCACTCAAAATAACGGTGTCGGCAGATTCAGTTGGATCAAATACTGACGATACTGGACTTTCACAGCTGGCCTATGATGGAACATCACCATCAACTTCACAGATGACACAGCCGACCGGTATGGAGCCTAAAGATGCCGTACTCACGATCGATGGCATCGCGATCAATAAGCCCTCCAACACCATCGCCGATGCCATTACGGGCATGACGGTGAATCTACTCAAGACCGGCACCACCTCTCTGACAGTGAAGCAAGATACAACGACAGTTCAGTCAGCCGTTCAAACCCTCGTCACAGCCTACAATGCTCTCAACAAGACCATCACTGCCCTGTCTCAGTACGATCTCGCAAATAAAAAAGCGGCCGTACTGACCGGCGACTCTACTGTCAATTCAATCAAGTCTCGATTGAATACCATATTTAATACCCCACTCTCAACAGCAGGTGGCGGACTGACCACTCTGTCCGGAATTGGAATTGCATTTCAGAGGGATGGAACGCTTGCACTCGATACAACCAAACTATCTACTGTCCTGAACGATTCCACCAAGGATGTCTCGACGCTATTCGCAGCAGTGGGGAAGTCTAGTGACAGCCTCATCAGATTCAATAATTCAACTACAGACACCAAGAACGGAATCTATGCGATCAATGTTACCCAACTCGCCACACAGGGCAGAGCTATCGGCACGGTTCTGAATTTCCCGCTGACCATCACTTCTGGCATAAATGACACGCTCAGCCTACAGATCAACGGTATAACCGCCACCGTTAAACTAACCTCAGGCACTTATGCTTCAGCAAGTGATTTGGCCACTCAAGTCCAGTCCAATATCAATGGTGCAAGTGCCCTATCCTCATCGAAAACCACCGTTGTCGTCTCGGCAACGGCGGGGGCTCTGACCATTGCATCAAACCTCTATGGATCCGGCTCTACAGTCAGCACCATTGCCGATACAGCTTCAGGCTCAATCCTTGGCACAATCGACTACACAAATGGTACCGGACTTGATACCAACGGCACGATTGGGTCTGTGGCAGCAACGGGCTCTGGCCAGTCTCTTATCGGTACCGGCGATGCAAAGGGCATTTCGATTAGTGTAATAGGCGGATCAACCGGTAGCCGAGGCACGGTAAACTTTGCACGCGGTTATGCTTATGAACTAAATAACCTGGTCGGAAGCATGCTCAGCAGTAATAACTTGATCGACAGCCGGGTGGGTGGAATTAATGCCTCAATCACACAAGTGGGCAAGGATCGAGGTCGAGTCAATCTACACCTGGCATCGATTGAGAAAAGTTACCGAACTCAGTTTACTGCGTTAGATGGGATGCTAAGCAGTATGAACCAGACCAGTAACTTCCTGACTCAGCAACTGGCCAATCTACCCGGATTCACCAACTCAAAATAGTCCGAATACTAGATCACTCACCCTAATAGACTAATATGAATGCAATGACTCTTGCCGCTCTTGGCGCTTATAAAAAAGTTGGAATTGAAATCAGCGCAGACTCTGCTAACTCGCAGAAACTCATCCTAATGCTATTCGAGGGTGCACAGGTCTCGATCAAAGCAGCGAGGCGGCACATGCTAGATAACGAGACCGCACAAAAGGGGGGCTCTATCTCACAGGCTATCTCGATCATCAATGACGGTCTCAAAGCAAGCCTAGATATTGAAAAGGGTGGTGAGATAGCACAGAACCTTCAATTACTTTACGAGTATATAGTTCACCGATTATTGATAGCTAACATCAAAAACAAACCGGAAATACTTGATGAGGTGGCCGCACTACTATCTCAACTACATTCAGCATGGGCCGCCATCGGCACACCTAAAACTCCTTATAACACTGCAACGGATAACCACACTCCATCTGCAGACCTAATCACACTTAGCTACGGAAAGGTATAAGAATCATGAATAATGCACAAATTATAGCCACCTACGAGACCATCCTCTCCATCACCGAGCAGATGCTACAAGCTGCCAAGAGCAATGACTGGAACTACTTAATGGCTCTGGAGGAAGACTGCCGGACCAACGTGGCAAAACTCGTATCAGCCAATCCTGCCCCACTCAGTGGAGAGTTTCAACAGAGGAAAGTCGAAATCATCCACAAGGTACTGGCAGACGATGCCGAGATCCGAAATATTACTCAACCTTGGATGGGTCATCTACAAGGGCTCATCGGTAGCATCGGCCACGAAAGGAAGTTGGAGCAGGCGTACGGTTCAGATAGCCACAACTAGTATTAAAGAACAGTCTACTGAAAGAAGTTTCAGACAGAGCACACACCCCAAGGGAGAGTCCTAATGGAATTCCCTGATCTACCTCGCCCCGCTAGACTCACCTTACCGGCACAGCCACTTTTGGTGGAGTCGGTATCACCGACCTCCTCCATTGCCGCTGTCACGGAGTTGCCGGATCTGGCCATTGCACAGAGATACCAGGCAAGTGTTGAAGACCGTCTCGCCAATGGTAATTTCAAGGTCATGGTCAACGGCCATGAGCTACAAATGAATCTGCCGGCGAATTCCAAAACCGGTGACCAGTTGAACCTACTACTGGTTTCTAAGGAGCCTCGCCTCAAGTTCGCATTACTCAGCACCACCCCGACCGTAAGCAATATCAGCAATGTAACAAAAGTACCATTGGACTTATCAGGAACAGGTGCTGATCTGAGCAAGACCGGTCTCTTTCTCGGCACACTGACGCAGGACACAATCAAGTCATTGTCGACACCACTCCTAAACAGCTCCATACCCATCCTGACCGCCCCCCCAATGACTACGCAACAATTGCCTAATCTTCTGCAACAGGCCATGTCCATCAGCGGACTCTTCTATGAAAACCATCAGGCACAGTGGGTTATAGGTAAGAGGACCCTAGAACAACTCACTCAAGAACCTCAAGGTAAGATCCCCACGAATAGCGTCCCCACCATCAATAGCCAGACAATGAGCAGCATCTCGTCTAATAACGATACGCCGGTTCACCCACAATCCCTGTCACTGGTTCAACAACAACTGAATCTTCTCGAGACAGGTCACCTCAGTTGGAGGGGGGAGATTTGGGCAGGACAGACGATGCAGTGGGATATTACGAAAGACCCCTCACCATCAGCTGAAGAGGGAGAGACCACGAGCTGGCAGACTAGGCTACATCTTAATCTACCAAAATTGGGGGAGGTGGTAGCCACCATCGGGCTCAACAAGGGTGATGTGAAGATGAGCCTTAATGCGACCGATTCCAAGACCCTGTCTAAAATGCAAGATGACCAACAACCCCTAACCGAGTCAATGGCAGCAGCAGGACTAAACGTAATTGGGGTCAAGTTCGGGATCAATCATGACAAAGGAAGGTGAAGCCAGGAAGGCCGCAGTTGCACTGGCTTATCATGATGGTCAATCAGCGCCGATTGTAGTCGCCAAGGGGCGGGGCTTGATTGCAGAAACAATTATTGCACGCGCCAAAGAGTCTGGGGTCTACGTCCATGAATCCCCGGAACTGGTTGCGCTATTGATGCAAGTCGATCTGGATCAGCATATCCCACCCCAACTTTATGTGGCAATCGCTGAACTACTAGCCTGGCTCTATCGGCTAGAGCGCGGTGGAGAGATACCCTCTCCCGCTCTAACTAAAAACGCCTAACGTACCATCGGCTTCGGTCAGTGCGTTCTCTTCCGCTCCATTTGCAATTGCAATACATAACGCTGGATCATTGAGAGAACTCTCTCCTCAGTATCTTCATGAAACTGAAGACCCGCTCGCAAACACTTCACCCCGCCCCTCTGGGTGATCTCGGAAATAGACTTCACTTGGAGATTGAGCTTGGCCGCTCCTACACCAGGAAGATCAATGAGGCATCCACGGTAATCAGCGCCACTCTCAAAATCAAATTTATGATCTGGATCCAAGACAGCCATCCCACCCCGACTGATATTCTGCAAAACCACCTCAGCATAATCTCCTTCAGGGAGGGGCAGCTTACAATTGAGTCGTCTATTTACGGGCATATCGATCCTGTAGTGCTCCCTCTTCTGTAACCGTAACAGACTCTCTGGAATACGAGCTCTGAATGCGCTCTTCCCCTCAAATTTAATTTTATCAATATCATGACAAACAAACTGAATCTCAACTCGATTTAAAAGAGTAAAGACATTAAACTGGTCAGCCTTCAATGCGCATCTGTTAGATGCCTGATCAGTACCATAATCAAAAATAATTTCCTGATGCTTTAAATCGATATCAATGATATTCGTCAGGATAAATCCGTCGCTATTGCCGAAGGTAAGAGTGGTCAAAGCATTTGCCTTCATCATCGAACGGAGGATGTAGATAATCTCGATATTCGAGTCAATACGAAACTTATCAACCTCCTCAACAATTGGCACGGGGTTCGCCACTTTAATGGAGAAACTATTATTCCTTGGCGACATGAACCATCCAAATTTGACCACAGACTGTAAATTTATCATTTCATCCACTCCAGAATGATTTAAAGATTGAGTAGACTCATAATTCAAATGAAAAGAATACAAGCCATTGGTTTATTAAGAAGCAAGTTTCATGCCTAATTTGAATGCCCCCCCCCGATAAATAGCCTTCCAAGGGTGATGTACAATAAAGTTATTTTTTGAAGCGAGAAGTTGCAATAAACCCCGGGGCAGAAATACACGACCGAGCTCAAGGAACGGGCGACTTTAACCATAGCCTCCCAATCGCGTCGAATCTGCTGGATCGGAATATAAACCCAGCTGAACCTAATCAGATCTGGACGTCTGACATCACCTATTCATGGACGGACGAAGGCTGGCCATATCTGGCTATCGTGTTTGATCTGTTTAACCATGAAATAATTGGCTGGTCGCTGAAGCCAAGTATGACCTGGACTCCAGCCATCGTTATAGATACTCTAACGATGGAATGGTTATACAAAAGGCCGGCGGCAGGGTTAATGTACCACTCAGATTGGGGTAGCCAATATGCCAGTTACGCATTTCAGAAAGAGCTCGAGAAATATGGCATGATCTGTTCAATGAGTCGTAAAGGAAACTGCTGAGGCAATGCCCTGACCGAAAGCTGGCTCAACAGTTCCAAGTACGAACGGGTACACGG
>CAIOZF010000153.1 GCA_903862645.1 uncultured Gammaproteobacteria bacterium | reverse complement strand
GAAATTTGGGGTCAGAGTAAAAATACAGTACTGTATTTTTACTCTGACCCCAAATTTCTAGGCCGCGGTGGTCGCTGGTGCAATCAGAACACTGCGGCCTCAGCCGTTAACTTTTACAGCTGGTAAGACACACGGGCGTAGAGCATGCGGCCAGTTGGGTCGTACATGATGGATTCAATACCACCAAGCATCGGCACTTTCTGTGCTGCTCTGTCGAACAGGTTACGTGCGCCTACGGTGAAGGCAAACTCGCCACCCAGCGCTTCCAGCTGGCTGAAGTTGTAGCTTGCATCAACAGTGGTGAACGCGTGCAGTTCCGTTGGATTACGGAAGTTGCTGTAGGGCAGTTTAGCCTGGTAATCGAACGGATTGGCATCGAAAGCCATGTCGTGCAGATAACGCACAGTCATGTTCGCGCTGTGCTGACCTGAGGTCCAGCCCAGGCTCATATTGCCTTTCCAGCGTGGCAGCGGAGGAACCGCACCCGTTGGCTCGTTCTGCTTGCCTACGCCTTCAATAACAGGGCGGTCAGCGCGCAGTTGATAAGCATATGTGTCCAGGTAAGACGCATCGACGGCAACGTTGAAGAAACCGATGCCATCCAGATTGAATCTGTAGCTCAGCTTCATATCAGTTGCGCGCACCAGCATGTTTGAAGCATTGCTGTCACCGCTGATGATGCGATCGATCTGATCCATCGCATCCGCGTTACGCTGAATGCGCTTGTCAGAGCGTGGGTCGGCATTCCAGGCAGCCACCTGAGCCAGCGTGGGCTTGCCAGTGCCAGCAAAGCCAGTCGCCTGCTTGAAGTTGAAGAAGTCTGTTGCCAGCACGTCAGAAGTAGTAGACGACACGATACGATCGGTGAAGTCAGTTTCGCTCCAGTCGATGCTCAGGTCCAGGTCTTCAATGATTTCCAGTTGGAAACCGAAAGACAGGGTGTCTGCAGATTCCGGCACCAGATTCGCATTGCCTTGCGAGCAGTTCGCGGTGAACGCTGCGAAGGAAGTGAACGGATCAGATACGTTGGTCAGGCCGCATGACTGTGGCGCGTTCAACTGGTTCAAGGACGGAGCAATGAACGAGGTACCGGCGCTGGCACGCAGAGTCAGTGCGTCGAACGGAGTGTACACCAGACCGTACTTCGGATCGGTAGAAGACTGCCCAGTGCTGTACTTCTCGTTACGCACTGCCAGTTGTGCTTCCAGATTGTCCAGGATTGGCAATGACAGTTCGGCGAAGTAGGAGTCAACTTTACGGCCATCGCTGTTCGGGAACAGTTGCGCACCGATGAATACGTCGCCAGTCAAACTGTGCAGGCTGGGGATGTCATTGAAGCGGTCAGAGCGACGCTGATAGCCGATTGCAGAGCCGATTGCGCCACCTGGCAGTTCGAAGCCGCCCAGCGGCAGATCACCGTTGAATACGAGGTCGAACGTCTGCAGCTTGTCTTCTGAATTCACACGATTGCTGTGCAGCACTGTGGAATCAGCAACTGCCTGAGTGTTCAGAGTAGAGGGTGAAGTGGACACGAAGGGGTTGAAGCACGCTGCACGGTCTTTCTTCACGTCACAGTTCAGACCTTGCTTGATGGCGCTCAGGCTGAAGTTAGGCGCAAGGCTCTTGTCCAGTTGCTGAGAATACGTGTAAGTCGCTGTACCTCTCCAGTCTTGCAGGAAGTCGCCAGGAACAGCAAATTCTGCCTTCAGAGCCTGACGGAAACCACGGATGTAGGTGTCAGAACCCAATGAGCCGTCGGAGTTCAGCTGACTCGGCAACGTACCTTGCTTGCCCCATGGACGCCATGCAGCAAATTTCACGTCTTCGTTGAACGCGATCCCTGTTGGAGCCACGATTACCTGACCGGTAGTGTTGCGATCCGGAATACCGTCGTTGTTGGCATCCTGTGCGAACAGCAGAGCGCCAGTAGAAGACTTGGCGCGGTAGGGGTTACCTGGCAGTTCACCACGAATCACCGGCAACTCAGACACGCGACCGCCTGGGTTGGAGGCTGAACCACGGTTGTAGGCGCGACGGGAGAAGAAACTGGTCTGTGCAGACAGGCTCAGGTTGTCGCTGACGTCATAGGACAGGTTCAGGAACGCAGTACCGAGATCTTGTGCAGTACGGTAGTCCCAGAATTCGCCATAGTCGTACCAGCAGCGTGTACCGCCGGTGACGCCAGTCTGGTTGAACAGGAAGCCGTTCGGGTTAGAGCCCTCAGACATCGGCTGGTCGGCACGGGTAGCGCCGCAACCTGGATCTGGCAGCGTACTGGTCTTTCCAGTCAGTTTGCCGGTAGCGTCACGCAGTGGAACAGTATAGTTCCCTGGATTGGAGGTAGAGGAAGAGGTCAGACCGGCGTTAGCCTGTTCCGGACGGTCACGCATACGCAGCGTGCCGTTGTTGCGCACTTCTGCCGCAGCAACGATGTTGAGGCCGTTCCACTCGGTGCCGCCCATGATGCTCAGCATGGTGTCTTTGTAGTCACCACCGTCATCGCCCTGCTGGTACAGCTCTACACGCACGCCGTCGAAGGAAGAACGTGGTACGAAGTTGACTACACCGGCTACTGCCTGTGAGCCGTACAGTGCTGCTGCACCGTCAGTCACCACGTCCAGACGCGCCAGAGCAATCTGCGGAACGAAAGTGTTGACGTTGGTGCCGATCACACGCATGCCATCGACCAGGTTCAGGGTTGCACCTGAACCCAGGCCACGCAGGTTTACGGACGTGCTGGTGCTCGATGCGCCAGTCAGGGAGTTTTGTGTAACAGGTGAGCCCTGGTTGAAGCTCATGTTGGCAACCACGTCACCCATGTTAGGGGTGCCGGCCAGTGCTACGTCATCTGCGCTGATTTGTGTTATTGGAGATGCAGCGCGGAAACCTTCTGTACGACGGATAAAGGAGCCAGTGACGACAACTTCTTCAACTTCTGGATCTGCTGCCTGACCAAAAGCAGCACCACTGATTTGCAGCAAAGAAATGGAAATAGCTGCGCAAAGCAATTTCTTCTGTGGGTATTTGATACTAACCTTCATGCTTCAACCTCTGAAATATTATTTTGGTGTACCCCGAACACGTATCCGCACTTGTAATGTAATTGAAACGGGCGCGTTCAGGTGGTTGTATTGTTTGAGGAATAATGCCGGGTTCCGAATAAATACGCGGCAAAAGTGAGACCTTTGCATGCGTGACGATGAACCTCAATGCATACTGCAAATTCCCCTGACTGTACAAACTCTCCCTTGAAAAAAGGACTCGCTAACCTGCGGCCCCTTTCTCGTGGGCGGAATATATCACCTCAAAATCCTGTGTAATGCTTTAAAAAAAGAGTTAGCTATGGCTACTTTTAGTTGCTTAAAGTCAATTTTTTGACTCAAGCTTATGACATCATGCCGAGGCTCGGGTTGATAAATCAGTTAGCATTATTTATTTTTCGCTTGACGGGAATCACAAACCAGAGAGGCAGACGTACTTGATTTCCAGATATTCCTCGATGCCATACTTCGAACCTTCTCTTCCGATTCCTGAAGATTTCACACCACCGAACGGCGCAGTCTCCGTCGAAATAAGCCCGGTGTTAACACCGACGATGCCGCACTCGAGTGCCTCTGCCACGCGGAACACGCGCCCGAGGTCCCGCGTATAAAAATAGGAGGCCAGACCGAATTCCGTCGCATTGGCCATGGCAATCACTTCGGCCTCATCACCAAATCGCAGCAGCGGTGCGAGAGGTCCAAACGTTTCTTCCCGAACCAGCAGTGCCGACTGCGGAACGTCCTCCAGAATCGTCGGCGCGAAAAAATTTCCTCCTGAAGAATGCACGCCACCTCCTAGGGTCAAGCGCGCGCCCAGACTCAGTGCATCTGCAATATGTTCCTGAACCTTGAGCAAAGCGCGAGCATCAATCAGCGGGCCGAGGCTGACGCCTTCCTCCAATCCGTTGCCCACGCGCAACTGGCTGACAGCTTCGCGAAAACGGGCAGCAAAGGCGTCGTAAATACCCTCCTGCACATACAGACGGTTGGCACAGACACAGGTCTGCCCGTTATTACGAAACTTGGAGACGAGAGCACCCTGCACCGCCGCCTCCAGATCGGCGTCATCGAAGACAATGAAGGGAGCGTTGCCGCCCAGCTCCAGTGACACTTTCTTGATGTCTTTGGCGCACTGCGCCATCAACTGCCGACCGATCTCTGTCGAACCCGTGAAGGAGAGCTTGCGCACAAGCGGGTTGCCGGTCAGTTCGCCGCCAATTTGGGCGGCACTGCCGGTGACGATGTTGAGGACACCGGCGGGGATACCCGCACGCTGCGCCAGTTCGACCAGAGCCAATGCCGAAAAAGGCGTCTGCGAGGCCGGTTTGATGACCATGGTACAGCCGGCGGCGAGCGCCGGAGCTGCCTTGCGGGTGAGCATGGCAGAGGGGAAATTCCAGGGAGTAATAGCCGCAGTCACACCGATTGGCTGTTTGATGACGAGAATGCGCTTGTCGCTCTGATGGCCCGGTATGATGTCGCCGTAGACCCGCCGGGCTTCCTCTGCGAACCACTCAATGAAGGAGGCTGCGTAGGTGATCTCACCTCGGGCCTCCGCCAGCGGCTTGCCCTGCTCCAACGTCATCAGTCGCGCCAGGTCCTCCTGGTGCTCCAGCACCAGCTCGAACCAGCGCCGCAACAACTTTGCCCGGGCTGCTGCGGTCAGAGCGCGCCAAGCTGGCAGGGCACGGTCCGCCGCCTCAATGGCGCGCCGGGTCTCGGCGGCTCCGCACAGCGGCGCCGCGCCCAGCAGGGCCCCGGTGGCGGGATTATGCACCGCCAGAGTGGCGCCACAATCGGCGTCCTGCCAGCGGCCATCAATGCAGACCTGCTGGCGAAACAGGCTACTATCCCGCAGCACGGGCTCTCGCAAGTTCGCCGCCTCACCAGCCTCTATCACTGCTGCACCTGACTCCGATCAATGAAATTGCCGCTGTTGGGCATCTTCACCTTGGGCAGGCTGGTGCTGTCGAGCACAAAATCGCGTTCGACAATTCCGTTCAGCTGCAGCACATAGGCAGTGACCTGATATACCTCAGTGTTGCTCAGGGACTTGGGGGCCAATGGCGGCATGGCGCGGCGCACGTAGTCGTAAATAGTGCTGGCGTGAGGCCAGTAGCTGCCAACAGTCATCAACGGAGGCGTGGTGGTCAGCGAACCGCCAGCCAGCGCCGGGACTCCTGGCATGCCTTCGCCCTGCATGCCGTGACAGGCGGCGCACTTCTGTTCATAGACTGCCTGCCCCTGCGCACCCGTGCCAGAGCCTTCTGGCAGACCTGTGCCGTCAGGCTGGACGATCAGATCCCAGCCCTGCAGCTGCGCCTCGTCGATCGGTTTGCCAAGACCAGGACCGTCAGCGGCCATGACGGGCGAGGCCGAAAGGAGCCCGAACACGGCCAGCGACTGCAGAAGAGTTGTGCGCTTGCCAAAGCGGTTTTTCAGAGAATGGTGCTTGCGATCAGGCGTAAACATTTTTCACCTCGCCCTGAGCAGACACCGCCCAGCTTTGAATTCCATTGTAGTGAAACCGGTTCGCCGGGCTGTACTGAGCAACCCACGCAGCCCGTGCCGGCTGCACGTTGCCCGCACTGTCTGTCGCACGGCTCTGCAACACCGCTTCGGCGCCCTCCCATAGCCAAGGCAGACGAAAGCGGGTCAGTGCCAGCTCGCGCTGATCGGCGTCGATATGGGCATCGGCCCAGGTACGGCCACCATCGGCGGATATCTCCACACGGCGGATAGAACCGCTGCCAGACCAAGCCACGCCGGTGACCTCATGCAGACCGCGCCGCGTCAGTGTCATCTGCCCGGAGGGAGAGGTTATGACCGATTTCACGCCCATAGGATAGGTGAACTGCAGAGCCTTGCCATCGGGCAACAACTCCGTGTAGCGCGAAGTTTCATCGCGAAAATTCGCAGGACCGTCGGTGACCTTGATCTGAGTGAGCCATTTCACGCTGACGTTGCCTTCCCAGCCCGGCACGAACAGACGCATCGGGTAACCCTGCTCGGGACGAATCGGTTCACCATTTTGATAGAGCGCGATGATGACGTCACGCAGCGCCTTGTCCAGCGGCACGGAGCGCCCCAAAGAAGCCGCATCCGCGCCGGTCGCGGTGATCCAGCTGGCGCCAGGGGCAACACCAGCCTCGTCGAGCAGGGTCGAGAGGCGAACGCCCGTCCACTCGGCACAGGACAGCAGGCCATGAATACCGCCGGCACTGTTATCGGCAGCTGCAGCACCAGAACTGTTGGCGCCGCTGTTGCCTGAACATTCAAGGAAATACACCCGACTGACCATGGGATAGGCCAGCAGATCTTCGTAGGAAAACTCCAGCGGCTGTCGCACCATGCCGTGCAACACAAAGCGATGCTGGGCCGGATCGATATTGGGCACCCCGGCATGATGACGTTCGAAATGCAGGCTGTTAGGAGTAATGGTGCCCTGCAGCAGATGCAGAGGAGACCGCGATGCCCCGGTGCCAGGTGAAATCGTATTCGGCGCTGGAGCCAGGCGTTTGATCTGCGCGGCAAAGGAGGATGGATTGCCATACTCCGAAGGATCTCTGCCCGGTGCCATGGACCAGGCCGGTCTTGTCAGCGCACCGGCATCGGCAGCCAGCGCACTGCTGGCCAGTAATCCGCCTGCGCCGGCCAGACTGAACCCCAGCAGATGCCGGCGGCTGATAAGTCCATTCCCTGCCACCTGATCGGACAGCAATGCAATCCTTTCTTCGTTGCGTACCGGTTCGCTCTTATTATTTTTTTGCATGGATTCCCCCTCAGGGATTCATAGGATTGTCATCGGTGAATATTTGCTGTTACTGTTCGAGCATCATAGAAACGGTGATGCGTTAGAGACTAAATGAAGCCCTACGTAAAAGCCATAGCCCTGACGGCCTCGATATCAGTGCTGCCTGCCCCCTCTTTGGCGACCGACCCGTCGCCAATGGTCAGGCCTGTGGACATGATGCGCTGGCAAGAGCGAATTTTCAGAAACTCCACGCAATATCGCAGCGTCGTGCTCAATGACGAACGGGTATTGCGAGGCGAGGCGGATGACAGTGCCAGCGCGCTCTATCAGGTTCAGCGTATCGACCTCACTGAAACGCCTTTTATGCACTGGCGCTGGCGAGTGGAAAAGACGCTGGGGCAAGACATTGACGAGCGCAGCAAACTTGGTGACGACTATGCGGCTCGTATTTACGTTATCCGCGATGGCGGCCTGACTTTCTGGCGCTCCAAGTCCATAAACTATGTATGGTCAAGCAACATACCTGCAGGCACCCGCTGGGCCAACCCCTACGGCGGCGAGAATGTGCACATGTGGGCATTGGATAGCGGCGATGCCAAGGTCGGCGCGTGGAGCACTCACGTTCGCGACATCCGCGCCGATTGGCTTGATGCATTCGGCGAGGACATCGGCAGTCTGGACGGTATCGCCCTGATGGTCGACACCGACAACAGCGGACTTACAGCCCGTTCCTGGTTCACCGACATTCACTTTAGCAGCGCTCCCTGAGACGCCGCTGTTTCATCACTCCAGGATCGTAGGCTGGCAGTCATCCAAGGAGACATTGCATGGCAGTATTGACGTTTTATGGCGCGGCGCAGGAAGTGACCGGCTCGTGCTATCTGCTGGAATCACCGGCCATTGGTCGCGTGTTGCTGGACTGTGGCGTTCGCCAGGGCGGAGACGCCATCGAACGCGTCCAGGAAGAAGCTTTTCTTTTCGACCCCCAAGAAATCGATGCGGTAATTCTCTCGCATGCCCATCTGGATCACTCGGGCATGCTCCCCATGCTGGCAAGACGGTCTGCCGCCAGAAATAATTGCCAGGCGCTCTCGGCGCTGCACAGCCCTTTTTTCTCGAGGCGATGCACCAGTTGCGTCACGCGCTCACAGGTCACTTGCTGGTGCTGAATCACGCCACAACCTGCGCGCCACTGTTCTCTGCTGCCACTCATGGCGTCACCTCGTTCACCCAACGCTGATATTGCCGTAACATCTCATCCATTTCATCCACCGGAGAAAGCCACAGCGCCACCGCACTATTCTCGCAGTTGTTGCTGTCGTCGCTGTGCAGCGGCACATGCTGGTCTTCATGCAATCTTTCCCGCCCGTCGGCACGCCGATTGCGCTCCGTATCGAGCACGATGCCCAGCCCTTCCAGCCCTTCGAACAGCGCCTGCCTGACCTGCGGCTGATGCTCGGCGACACCGCCCCCAATGCTGATCGCATCCACACCGCCCAGCACGGCGATGGCAGCGCCGATGCTCTTGCGAATCTGCATGGCATAGTGGGCGAGTGCCGCCTGCGCGTGAGTCGGCTCGAGGGCCAATATCGCCCGCATGTCGCCATTGCCGGCGCCCAGCGCAGCCAGCCCGGACTGCCGACTGAGCACAACGTCCAACTCGTCAACGCTCAGTTTTTCCTGCCGCAGCAGATGCAACAGGATGCCTGGATCGATGCTGCCACTGCGGGTCGCCATAACCAGACCCTCCAGCGGTGTGAAACCCATACTGGTGTCGATGGCCTGATCATCGCGCCAGGTAGTAACGGAACAGCCACTGCCCAACTGCAGGGTAATCAGGCGTCGAGGCAACATCCTGCCCGATTCCTGTGACAGGCGCTGTGCGCTGCGCCACTGACTGCGATGGGCAAGCCCGTGAAAACCATACCGCCGCAGTGGCCAGCGCGGCGACAGTCCGGCAGGCAACGCATAATGTGCCGCAACGTCCGGCAGATGGGCATAAAGCCCGGAGTCGAATATGGCGTACTGGGGCACCCCAGGCCAACGTTCGGCAATGATGTGAATCAGGCTTAGTGCGAGCGGATTGTGCAGGGGCGCCAGCGGTGCCCAGTGCGCAATGCGAGCCAGCAGCTCGGTATCCAGCAGTCGTGGCTCCTCGCTGACCAGCCCCGCGTGCACGATCCGGTGCAGGACGGCCTGGGGCATCGCCAACGTGCACAGAGCCTGGCGCAAGGCGGCAGCCAACGACTCCGCACTGCCCTCGTACGCCGCCTGCCAGGCGCCGGACGAGGCGGGCTCGGGTGCGCCGGCCACTGCCAGTTTGAGTGTGGAACTGCCGGCATTGCACAACAATACCGTGGGGGTCATGCGCTCGTTCATTGCGTCAGTCCTGCCCCCTCGGTTGCACCAGTACACCATCGGCTACCGCATCGGATGGGAAAATGACGACCTGCTCGCCTTCCTGCAGACCGCCGAGCACCTCGGCATATTCGGCACTGCGCTCACCTGCATCGACGGCCCGCAGCAGCGCGGTACCGCCCTCGATGACGAACACATGCCAACCGGAATCGCGCCGGAACATTGCACTGGTGGGCACCGTCAACGCCGCCGGTTTCTCGGAGATAACGATAGCAGCCTCGATTCTGTACTCCGACCGCAGCGCGGGATTGCTCTCCAGCAGTTCGCCAACGACATTGACGCGCTGCTCCTCGACCCCGAGCGCGGAGAACTTGGTGAAGGCCTCCGGCTCGATGTAGCGCACCCTTGCCTCCAGCGTTTGCGCACCACCCCAGCCGCTGATCAGCATGCGGTCGCCAGGGCTGACCTGCACGGCCTCCTGGGTCAGCAGATCCACTACCAGTTCCATGGCATCGCCACGACTGATCAGAAATAGCGGCGTTCCCGCCGGCACAATCCTCTCACTTTTCTCGAAGACCCGTTGCACGACACCGGCTGATGGAGCCAGCACCGGAATCAGTCCTTCCGGGCCCGTATCACTGAAACCGATCAGCTGCGACCTGGCACTCTCGATCTCTGCCATAGCGGCCTCAGCACTCGCCTGCGCCGCCACTACCCGTGCCTGCGCCACTGCGGCGGACTGCAGATAGATATCGCGCTCCTCCTGCCCGATCATGCGCTGGGCAAAGAGTTGCTCACGGCGCTGCGCTTCCTGCTCGGCGCGCTGCAATGCACTTTGCGACTCACTCACACTGGCCTCGGCTGCGGTGCTACGAGCCTGTGCGGCCGCTAATGCGGCCCGCAACACTGCCTCGGTGCGCTGGTCCTGGGGCGCGACTGCGATGCTGGTCAGCGCCTGCCCGGCCAGCACGCGATCGCCCGCGATCAGGACGGTCCTCAGCAACTGTCCACTGACAGGGGCGGCTACAGTGAAGGGCTCTCTGGCGCGCGCCCGGCCCTGCTCCTGCACGGTGATCAGCAGTGCGCGCCGTTCGATCAGGGCAGTATCGACGGTGAGGGGTTGTCGACGCATGGCCATGGCCAGCCCCAGCACGATGATCGCCAGCACCAGCAATGTCCACCCCCAGCGAGCGCTTCGGCCATGCGCAGAAGGTCTACCCGATTTTTTATCTGCAGTGTTTTTCAAAATGTTCCAAGGCTCCTATTCACGCGTCTTCAGCACACTGACCAGATCAATCGAATCGAGACGCCGGCGCACTGCCAAAGCACTGCCTAGCGCTGCCGCAAGGGTAATCATTGCCGCCAGCATATAGGTTCGGGGCGAGATCACAAACGGCACGCGGAATGTGTCCGTCTGCAGCGCCTGCACCATCAGCAGCGCCATCAGGTACCCGATGATCCAGCCCAACGGAATGGCCAGCAAGGTAATCACCGCCTGCTCACCCAGCAACAACACGGCGACCTCGCCGCGCTGAAACCCCATCACCCGCAGACTGGCCAGTTCGCGGCCGCGTTCGGACAGACCGATGCGGGCACCGTTGTAGATTACCCCTACCGCTATCACGCTTGCGAAGCCCACGAGAAAACCTACCGCGATGTAGATGTTCTGTGCCAGTTGTTCCTCAAAGGAGGCCAGCATGGAAGCCGGCGAGGCGACCCCCGCCACCGTCGGCGCCTGCTTGAGCTCCCCATAGAGCGCACTGCGTTCGGATTCCTCCACAGAAAGATACGCACCGGAAATCACATCATGCTCCCCGGTCAGTCGCTGCAGGGCCTGCATGTTCATGTAGGCGGAGACGCCGAGCAGATCATCGACGATGCCTGCCACGTGCACAGACGTGGTCTGGCGCCTCCCCTCCAGCATTTCTACCGTCAGGACATCTCCCACCTGCACCCGCAGGCGCTGAGCCAGTACAAGGCTGAGCACCACGCCGTCGGCAGGCAATGGCTGGACACCGCCGTCGGCAGTGATGATGCGACGCAACTGACCATCTTCCTCCATGCCCTGAATGACGGTCTCCCGGCTCCAGTGTTCGAAACGCAGCCGTGCCGGCGCCATCCGGTATGTCTCCACGCGGGTGACTCCGTCCAGCCGCGCCAGATCGTGGCGGGCCGCCCCGGTCAGATTCTGCAGAAACGAGACAGTGATGTCTTCGCGTTGGATTTGCCGGAACTGTACCTCCAAGAGATGGCTGATGGAGTCGAACATGAACAACCCTACCACCAGAATCGCCACCGAGAACGCCACACCCAGGGAAGAAAACAACGCCTGCATGGGCTTGCGCTCGACATTGCGCAGGATCATGCGCCCGGCCGATGGCAGCAGTTTTCCGACACCAAGTCGCTCCAAAAAACCGGGTTTGAAACGTGCCGGTGGTTCCGGGCGCATGGCCTCGGCGGGTGGCAGACGGACTGCCTTGCGCACCGCACCCAGCGCACCGCTGAAGGCCCCGGCGAGACTCACCAGCAAGGCAATCGCCAACAGCAGCGGACTGAGCTGATACTCCAGATTCGGCAGATCGAAGTACTGCCGATAGACGCCGATGTAAGCATCGCCAAGAACCAGTCCACCGACAGTTCCGATCAGCGCCCCGAACAGCATGGCCACTACCGCATACATCAGAAAATGCCGCCCCACCTCCCAGTCCCGATAACCAAAGGCCTTGAGCACGGCGATCTCACCGCGCTGCGTAGTAATCAGGCGTCCGAGCACCAGATGCAGCAGAAACACCGCCACGGCTAGGAATATCGCCGGGATCGCCGTGCCCATCGCGCGGTTCTGATCCAGCTCGCCCTGCAGCATGAGGTGAGAGGGCTGATCACGTCGCGCATAGGCGCCAAAGCCACCATAGGGCGTCAGTAAGGTGTTGAGACTGGCGATCACCGCCAGTTCGTTCGCGCCAGGGCTGAGTTTGACGAAAGCCTCGTTGAAGGCGCCCTCCATGTCGTAGGCAGGTCCGAGCGCGCGCCTTCCCATCCACAGCACGCCATAACGGTCATCCTCGGGGATCAGCGAACCGGGAGGCACCGAATATGTGTGCTCTGGAGAGATCGCAACGCCGACAATGTCCAGCGCACGGGCTCGGCCATTGATGATGGCACGCAGGCTGTCGCCAGGGTCGAGGCCACGGGCCAGCGCAAAATTTTCACTGATGATGACTTCATCCGGTGCGCCCGCTTCCACATAACGGCCGCGCGTGAGCAGGATGTCATTGAGCACGGGGCGGCCGCTCTCCGGGATCGACACGAAGCGACCCTGGGCGGGAGCATCAAGCCCCTCCAGATCCAGCGTGGCCAGAAAGCTCACCCGCGTGTCCGCAAGGGTCACACCCGGAATGGCCTCGATCTGTTCACGCAAAGATTCGGGGGCACGGCGCAACGAAGTCCAGACATCGGCGAAGCGAGTCTCGTTGTAGTAGCGCTGCTGGGCGTCGATCAGGGATTCATAACTGCCGCGCATGGTGACCACGGTCATGATGCCGGTGGCCACCACCAGCGCGATGGAAAGCAGCTGGCCTTTCAAGTGCCAGCACTCGCGCAGCAGTTTGCGATTCAATGAATGCCCTACCACTGCACAGCCTCCACATCGGCGCGGCGTTCATTGTGCTCGCGTGTCACAATCTGTCCGCTGCTCATGTGTACCACCGTGTCACCGATGCTGCCGATGGCAGCGTTGTGGGTGATGATGGCCATGCTGGTGCCAGTCTCACGATTGACCCGCTCCAGCACCGAGAGCACCAGCCTGCCGGTACTGGCATCGAGAGCGCCGGTCGGTTCGTCACACAGCAACAGATGCGGACGCTTGGCGATCGCGCGGGCGATGGCCACACGCTGTTGCTCTCCTCCTGAGAGCTGGGCGGGAAAATGATCCATGCGTGGTCCCAGTCCAACCAGTTCGAGCGCCTCCTCCGGTCGCATAGGTGACTGCGCGATGTCAGTCACCAGCGCGACATTCTCGCGCGCTGTCAGACTGGAGATCAGGTTGTAAAACTGAAAGACGAAACCGACGTGTTCACGCCGGTACAGAGTGAGTTCGGTTTGCGATGCGTGACTAAGGTCATGGACTTCAAACCCACGGCCATTTTTCCCCGGCCCCCTGAACCATAGACAGCCACTGGAGGCGACATCGAGTCCGCCGAGAATATTCAGCAGAGTCGACTTGCCACTGCCCGAGGCGCCCAGCAATACCAGCAGCTCGCCCTCATGTAATTCCATGTCGACATCTTTGAGCGCATGGACACTCACCTCACCCATGGTGTAGACCTTGCTCAACCCACTGGCCCGCAGGACCACAGCGGAGCTGGTCTCTGACTCGTGAATACCAGGCTCTGCATTGAATGCTGTCACACGTGAATCCTGTCAGTACTGAACGAGTGATAAGCCTCGGATGTTACTCCTGTTACCGCCCTTAACCAATCGCGGCGGAGTCGCGTGCAAGGCAGAAATTTCTATCCGCCGCCGGGACGACGGCGCTATCATGTCGCCAGTATTTCATTGGCCGGCGAGCAAGAGTGCCACTCGGCCCACGTTCGGACAGGAGCAACTTCATGACCCAACAACCACGCCAGAGTTTGCAGAGGAACATAAGAATGAGCGTGAAAAACGCCGTGAAAATCAGCCTGAAAACCTTCGCCACAGTCGGCCTGCTGACGGCGCTGCTGCCGGTCACCACGATCCTGGCACAGTCCACCGACACCGCTTCCGACACGGCCGTGCCGTCCCCATATCCGCCAGGGATGCCAATGACCATGCCGATGTCACCTTCCACCGAACTGATGAACGAGGCCGCGACGATTACGCAGCAGTTCGTGGGTACCTTGTTGCCCACATTGCAACTGGCAATGGCCGCCGGCGGCCCACTCAATGCGATTGAGGTCTGCGCCGTCGAAGCTCCTGCCATCGCACAGAAACTCAGTGCCGATACCGGCTGGGATGTCCGCCGCGTGAGTCTCAAGGCCCGCAACAGCAGCATCGCCACACCGGACTTCTGGGAAATAATGGCATTGAATCTGTTTGATCAGAGACAACGCAGCGGCGAACAGGGCGCCAATATCAATATTGCGGAGGTGGTAGCGGGAGAGTTTCGTTATATGCAGGCACAACCCACGGCAGAGCTGTGCCTGACCTGCCACGGAACTGACATTGCCGAGGACGTACGCAGCGCGTTGCTGCGTCACTATCCGAATGACTTGGCCACGGGATACAGCGCCGGACAGATTCGCGGAGCAATCAGCCTGCGCAAAGCCATGCCCTGATCCACGATACCCCTTAGACACGCACGGTATAAACGTCGCAGTGAATGCCGTGCAGCACGCTGTTGGCCGTGGAACCCAGCACTGTTGAGCTAAGTGCGCCCTGACCATGACTGCCTATCACGACCAGATCCGTCTTGAGCGCAGCCGCCAGGCGCTTGATCTCCTCTCCGGCCTTGCCACGCAGAAAATGCACGTCCGCCGCCGCAATAGTTGGAAACTTCGCCTTCAGCAATTCGCGGGTATGCTTGCTGATCTGCTCCTGAAATTCCTGCTGCGCCTTGTGAAAATCGCCCATGTTCAGCTCATACGAATAGCTGCCGACCAGTATCTCGAAAACCAGTGCCACGCTGAGTTTCGCATCGTTACCCGCCATCAGATCCAGCGCCTTGCTCACAATCTTCACGGATTCATCCGACCCATCGATAGCGACCAGCACATTCTTGTAGTGACTCATACGACTTTCCTTATGCAGT
>CAIOZF010000152.1 GCA_903862645.1 uncultured Gammaproteobacteria bacterium | reverse complement strand
TACAGCTGTTCGTGCACCAGTGCCATCGATTTCACCCGGTTCGCGCTTTCTTCCAGCAGCCCGCGGCTTTCCAGTTCCGCTTTGCTGCCTTGCATTGACAGCAGGCTGGATACCACCTGCAGGTTGTTCTTTACCCGGTGGTAAATCTCTTTTAGCAGCACCTCTTTTTCGCGTAGTGCCAGCTGCACGCGTACCGTCATGGCGTCAAACTGTCGCGCTAGAGCGCCTACCTCGTCGATCTGTGCAAGACTCAACCGATGCGTGTAGTCCCCACTCGAAATTCTTTTCGCTCCCTCCTCAATATTCAGCAGGGGCTTTAGTATGTTCCTGCGTACAGTGAGCCAGACAAAACACATCACCACCGTCATGAGTAGCGCCGCGATAGTCATGGTGATCTGCATTGCAGATAATGCGGTTGCTGATTGCGCGCGACTGATTTGATTAAGTTCCTGCGCGGCATCGAGCATCTCCTGAGAGTTAACGAACAGCGATGCAATAACTCGCGTAGTGCGATCAGCACGTTCCTGGGGAGATAAGTCAATTGGAGCGGTATTCGATGCGAGCATTCGCATGTAGACAGTAGTTGCCAGTTTGATGTTTTCACGTATTCGCTGGATCGTCAGAAATTTTTCGTCTGTATCCGGGACAAATGCGTTCAGCAGGGCCATCGTATTTGTGACTTGGTCCTGCCACTGCGCCTGGTGGCGCAGATGCTGATCGCTATACAATGCCGTCTCCATCGCAATTTGGCGCAGATCGCTGGCGCTGGCAGTCACCTTTTCTGCCGCTATGACGCCCAACGATGCGCGCTGAATTGTGGCGCTGGCAAATAGGGTCATGCCGATCATCGCCGCGACCGATGCAACACACAGAGCCAAAAGTGCATTGATACGCGTGCGTATCTTCATCGCGTCCCCTGTCGAATTAATCGAACCACGTTTGGCAGCACTGACTCGAGATGCTGATGCCTTATGAAATTGAGAAAATTTGGCATGGGCCCGGTTTTTACAACACCCTCTGACATTGCCCAGCGCGCCTGATCGTCGAGCGTCAATAATAAGGAGTGATCGAGCGATAGGGAATATTCAGATGGATTGAACAGCTTTTGCATTGTGGCATCGTTCTCCTTAATGGCTTTGCCTACAACAATACGTGCAGCGCGCGGATCGGTGCGAATAAGTCTGTTAGCTTCATTCAAGGCACTCAGGATGCTCCGAATTTCCCGCGAGTGTGCTTCCACGTAGGACGGATTGCCTACCAGTACATAGCGAAAGGCATACACATCCTCCCCATAATGCGCTTTGACCGTTCCACCAAGTTCCGACATCAAACCCGTAAGATAGGGCTCAAACACGACCGCCGCGTCCAACTGGCCCTTCCTGAATTCGCTGATTACGTCCTCAGGTCTAAGATTTACGGTCTTCACGCTCTGAGCAGCAAGTCCATGGATGTTCAGCATCGCAGAAAGGAAAAATGCATGATTCGTTCCGGCTGTCACACCCGCAGTCTTGCCTTTCAAGTCCTGCAGTCGCTCAATGCCTCGATCGTTTCGAGTCACTATTGCGACAGTGCGCCTGCCGTTGTAAATCTGCGAAATGATCGAAAGGCTTTGACCGCCAAGTAGCGCGAGTGCGATGGGGGTTTCAGCCATCACGGCGAGGTCCGCCTTGCCATCAATAAGCGCGCCCAGAGCATCCTTGCCCAAGTTGACAGGCACGGTCGTAACCTGCACGCCGACTTTTGCGAATAGTGCATATTCCGATGCCACAAAGAAAGGCGCGGTGTTGATTCTGATGGGTAGCGCAATCGTCGCTGCGCCGGCGACAGCAGGTGACAGTCCGAAGTGCAATATCGTCATAACAGCAATCAGGAAATGTTTTTTCATCACGTTACGCCGCCTCTGCCAGCCGACGCGCCTCATATTCATCCGGCACAAAGCGCAGCGCGAACCGTGCGCCATGTTCCGAGCGGATATCCAACCGGCCATCCAGTTGCTGCGCCAGCGATACCACCAGTTGCATGCCCAGCGAGGCAACCTTGCCTGGCTCAAACCCCTCGGGCAATCCCACGCCGTCGTCGTTGACTTCCAGCGCTACCGCGCCACCCTCCAGCCCCTTCAGCCGCAGCACGATTTCTCCCGTGCGATTCCCCGGGAAGGCGTGCTTGTACGCGTTCGATATCAATTCGTTGACGATCAGTCCCAGCGGTATTGCCGTCTCGATTCCCAGCCTTATGTTGTCCACGTCGCTTCGCACCGTCACGCGCCGCGCCACGTCGCCATTCGACTGCCTCAGATGTTGAAGCAGTTGCTCCGCGTAGTCCTTCCATGCAATGCTCGACAGGTTTTGCGACTGATACAGCTGTTCGTGCACCAGTGCCATCGATTTCACCCGGTTCGCGCTTTCTTCCAGCAGCCCGCGGCTTTCCAGTCCCCCTTTGCTGCCTTGCATTGATAACAGGCTTGACACCACTTGCAGGTTGTTTTTCACCCGGTGGTAAATCTCCTTCAGTAGCACCTCCTTTTCTTTCAATGCCGCACGTATACGTTCCTCCGCGACCTTGCGCTCGGTGATGTCTCTAAACATAAAGATATACGTCTGTACTTGTACTGTGTCAAACTTGCATCCGTATAGAACTACAGCAAGGGCAACGAGGCAAACGCTGTGCAAGCGCGGTTGCGACGAGATAGCGCAGTGTCGGGATGGAGTCGGGGATGTGGCGTTGT
>CAIOZF010000151.1 GCA_903862645.1 uncultured Gammaproteobacteria bacterium | reverse complement strand
TATTTTTACTCTGACCCCAACTTTAGAAGTCGAAGAAGTAGACCTGCAGATTAAACTGAAAACGCGGATCCGGGTCCCAGTCCTCGTCGCGTTCCATGATCAACTGCGGCACCAGCTCCATCACCAGCCAATCTTCGTAAACGGCTTTGCGATAAACGGTCTGAGCGTAATAACTCTCCACACGCTGGGTCGGCTGGCTTACACCGATGACACCGCCCTCATAGGTGAGAGTCTCGCGCTCGCCCAAGGTCTGATGCACGGACATAGTCTGCGCAAACTCGAATCCCTTATTTTTTTTCCAGTAGTTCAGATCGGTATCGACGCGCAGGAACATATCGTCACTCAGCTCCCGACTGAAATAGATACGCGACTCCTGGCCCCAACCATCAGTGTGGTAATAGAGAATCCTATTGTCGGCGCCGAACAACCAGGTTTCATTAAGCTGGTGGTTGTAGCGGGCTCTGAAGCGATAAAAAGGATCAAGAGGTATACGTCCCTTCACGCCAACATCGTGATTGAAACGCAGGCCATTGGCGCGCCTCGGCATCTCGTAGCTGAAACCACCGGTAAAGGATTGCGGCCGCACGTTGCTGAGGCGCTGATTCTGCAACGAGTCGAACTCCGACTGTTCCGACTCGAAGATCAGCTTCCAGCGCTCGCTGGCACGCGGCAGATCCACTCGCCCACTAAGGCGCAGATTCGAGTGATAGGCACCGGTGCTACTCACCTGCTGGTTTATCTGCAAACGCAGGTAGCTCTCGTTGCTGTACTCGCCAACTGTATCTCCGGCTAACCAATCATCGAGATAACTGCCGATGCCGGAGACGTTGCGGGAGACCGTGTCTCTATGCGACTCCAGCCAGCTCCATGCAGAGGTATCCGTAAGTGCAGGCAATTGCAAGCGCGCATCATTTGCATCTGCGGCCTGAGCGCCAACAACGTTGGCCAGCAGTGCAAGCGCCACAACTGGTCCAACCAGATTGCGGGGGTGCTTGAAATGTCCAACATTCAGATTAGATTTCATAGTGAATATCCGTTTAACAGGTGGCCAAGTGATCACATAGGCATACGACCATTGTAACAGACACGGGGGATTCGTCGCAGATCAAGTATGTCGGACGGCGCCACTCAAATTAACGGATGTGCGGAACATCAGCCGCAAGGAAGATGATTACCCACTCGGAACCATGGTGCAGTGGGCTCGGGTGTGCCATCAACAGGCGCTTAACCTTGATCAAGGTCTCGGCAACGGCGACATGACCAAACTTCTCTGCCGCTCGACAGTCACACGCCTCCTCCGTCATATTCGATAGTCCCAGTCACGCTGCAACGCCACAAAAAAATAGGAAAAATACAATATAAACAAGGGACTAGCTATACCTAACCCTGACCTAGGTATCGATCCTATCCATGCGCATGGATTCAGAACTGATCCATGTCGGCGATGCGGGGGCCACTCAGGGTGCGTGTATGGCACGCTCTCTGAGCAGGTACTTCTGCACCTTGCCGGTTGAGGTCTTCTCGATCGCTCCGAATACCACCTTGCGGGGGATCTTGAAGCCGGCCAGTTCCTCGCGACAGTAGGCCAGCAGCTCGTCGCGGGTCATCGAGCCCGGCTGTTTCAGGCTCACGAATGCGCAGGGCACTTCCCCCCATTTCTCATCGGGGCAAGCCACCACCGCTGCTTCCTGAATCAGCGGATGCCGAAAAAGCGCCGATTCGATTTCAATGGAGGAGATGTTCTCGCCGCCGGAGATGATGATGTCCTTGGAGCGATCCTTGATCTCGATGTAACC
>CAIOZF010000150.1 GCA_903862645.1 uncultured Gammaproteobacteria bacterium | reverse complement strand
CGACAACTTCTTTCGGGCGCCGGACGACCGTTGTCGTCTCCGGTCCAATTCCGATCTGGCGCGAAGCGCGCCGGGCACCATCAACCAGAACACGCGCAGCTTCGTGGATGTCCTTGATGGAAATGCGTTCTCTTTCAAAAAGACAGGACATGACCGCAATCGGTAATCCGTTCTCATCAAGAATTGATGCGGCTGCTGCGGCCTTCCCTGTTGCGGCCTCCTTTGCGCTCACCACATAGCCCAGCGCCTTGCCGATATCAATTTCCGCCAGAAGCTTCTGCGAAAGCTCGGCCCCGGCTGCCAGTTCACCCAGTAGAACCAGTGCCCTGTCGCGTGGCATCGCTGCCAGCAGGGCGCGACCGCCGGCGCTTTCCAGCAGATGTTGGCGCGGCCAAAGCCTGACGAGACGACCATAGGATGAATCAGCATCCTCAAAGTCCAGCACAAAGACATCATGCCGGTCGAGCACCATAAGGCAGATCGTGCGCTGCAATATGCGGGCGATACGTGCCATCTCGGGCTTGGCGGCTCTAATGAGCTCGCTGCGGTCAAGCGTGCGGCGGGAGAGTTCGAGTACACGCATGCCCACTTCATATTGCCGCTTGCGCTGGTCGTAACGGATCAGCGAACGGCTTGCCAACGCAGCCAAAAGCCTATGCAGAGAGGCACGCGGAATGCTTACCAGTTCTTCGATATCACGAAAGCGCATGGGTCCTGGTGCGGAGCCGATTGCCAGCAGGATATCAAGACCCTTCAGAAGTGCCTGAGCGCCCGGGATATCGTCTTGGTTGGCGCTCTCTATTTGCAGCGCGGGCTTGGGAAATGCTTTCATGTTCCTTGTATCATATAGTGAATAAACTTATTGACAATCTAAATTAATGTCTTACAATGTAAGATGTACGTGCCTTACGGGCACTCGAGGGGCAACTGGGGATATCACCGGACAAGGAAGTCAAAATGAAGCACCAGCGCCTTAGCGTTGATCTGTTGGGAATGCGCGTTCTGATTACGGGCGGCAGCCGCGGGATTGCTGCGGCACTGGTTCGTGCTTTTGCCGCAAACGGTGCGGATGTTGCTTTCAGCTACGCGGCGCTGGCAGACAAGACGGCTGGCCAAGACAAGGCCGCTGCTGAACTCTGCGCCAAAACTGCAAGTCCCGGACGGCGCGTAGAGGCTATCGAGGCCGATCTGACCAAGCCCGATGCGGCCCGACTGCTCGCAGCACAAGCTGAGTCCATCCTGGGCGGCATAGACACGGTCGTGCTGAGTGCCTCGATTCAGGTGCACAAAAGTTTCCTTGCAATGCCGCCAGAAGATGTCGCACGGCAATTCCAGATCAACCTGACAGCCAATATCGAGCTATTGCAGCACTTGCTGCCAAGCATGCGCGCACAAGGCTGGGGTCGCGTCATAAGCATAGGAAGCATACAGGAACTCGCGCCTTCTGCTGAGATGCCGATCTACGCCATGACGAAGGCGGCACTGGAGAACCTCGTGCGCAATCTGGCGGTTGAAAATGCCGCCTATGGCATAACGGTCAACAACATCTCTCCGGGTCTGATCGAGACGGATCGCAATGCTTTCCGCCGGCAAGACATGGACGACTGGAAGCGTCTGACCCGGCGAGCCAATCCCATGCAACGCGCTGGCCAGCCTCAAGATATTGCAGGGGCAGCCCTGTTTCTTGCATCGGGCGCTGCAAGCTTTGTGACCGCAGCAACAATTCACGTGACAGGCGGGGCTCATGTGCCGCGCGCCGCAAACGATCCACGAGATTCTGAAGTGAAATCTGGCGTAGCTAACCAAGTAGTGAGCGACCCGTTATCGATCTGAACTGTACTTCAATTAAAAGACTCGGCAAATGTTTAGTAACCTGATAAAGAAAAGGAAACACAATGGTTAATCGTAGAACCGTATTGAGTTGCGCCGCGGTAGCGG
>CAIOZF010000149.1 GCA_903862645.1 uncultured Gammaproteobacteria bacterium | reverse complement strand
ATCACCGTGGAGACGGTGAATGCCATTGCCGCTACCGGCGTGGATCTGATTTCCTCTGGATGGCTCACCCACAGCGCGCCCGCGCTCGATGTGGGGCTCGACCTTTAGTTGGCGATGCTTTTGCGCCAAGCACTTGGCGCAGCGTTTGTCAGGCCACCGCAGCTTAGACCGAAGATGTTTGCCCCGCAGTGCTCGCAAGCAAGGCGCTGTCCTTCTGCGAAGGCGAACCGCCGTCCTGCTGTAGCGCTGCGTGTTGCCACACCGGCCACCAAAGTGTGACGCTGGTGCCGCCGCCGAAGGTGCTGGAGATTCCCATCGATCCACCCAGCATTTCGATGGTTTCCTTGGCGATGCTCAGACCCAGGCCGGAGCCGGGGATGGCGCCGCTGGTATCGGCGCGGTAGAAGCGTTCGCCTATACGGGCAAGCTGCCCCTGGGTCATGCCGATGCCCTGGTCGGTGATGATGATCCCCACGAAGCTGCTTTCGCCGTTATTCTGCACCTGGTAGCCGATACTGATACCGCCTCCCTTGGGGGAAAACTTCACCGCGTTGGCAAGCACCTTGCTCACTATCTGGCGCAGTTTCCTCACATCGGCCCGCACCAGCGGCAACAAGTCCGGGACTTCCACGACGAGCGGCCAAAGCCCGGCATCGATCTTCATTGCCGCGACCACTTCGTCAAGGATCGCAGGCAGATCCACTGGTTCAATCTGCAAGTTCAGGCCGCGACGCTCGTCGATACGCGCCAAGTCGAGCAATTCGTCGAGGATGACAATCAACCATTCGGTCTCGCGGTAGATGCTGGCTAGCATGTCATTGCGCGTCTCCCGGTCGAACTCCCGGTCCATCAGGAGTTCGGCAAAGCCGTAGATGCATGCCATCGGGGTGCGCAACTCATGGGCGGCATGGGCGACGAACTGGGTTTTCACGCTATCGATTTCCGCTTCGCGGGTGATGTCACGAAAATAAGCGAATCGCTCCTCGCCAGCGCCCTTGGTGACAATGCCCGCTATCTGCAGCACACGCTTGCTGGGCCGGGCCAGTTCCAGCTTCTGCTTGCCAGATGCGTCCGCGACGAACAGCGCCTCGATCGAGGTATAGCCTTCTGGATCGACGGCGCACTGGCGCAGCCGCTGATCCAGGCTGGCAATCGAAGCCCCGTGGACTTCCTCTAATGCAATGCCGCTCATACGGCAAAACGCCGGGTTGACAAAACTGACCCTGCCCTCAGCGCCGAATACAACAAACCCGTCCGGACTTAGATCAAAGAGTGTATTAACCAGGGCGTTACGCTGCTGCAACTCTATCTCTTTCGCCTTCAGTTCCCTGCTTTGCCGGCTCAGCAGGCGATTGACGCTGACACTTTGTCCACTGGTGAGCAGCAGCAATAGCTGCAGCATCGCCGCCAACAACAGCCCCAGCACAGCGACGCCCGAGGCGATCCACGCTCGGCTCTCCGACGCATAGACTGCGGTCGGATACACGGCAAGTTCCCAGGTGCGATCGGCGATCGACAGGGTCATCAGCGACGCCTGCTCCTTGGTTCGCGGCTCATCCTGGGAGCGCAGCACCAGGGTGGGCTGCCGCTCGGTGACGTCGTTGATCTCGAAAGCAATGCCGGCAATGCGCGCATTCTGGGTGGCCAGTGTCACCATCTGGTCGAGCTTGATCACGCCGACCGCAAAGCCGATCAAGTCAGTCTCGCCAGACACGTCGCCACTCATGCCAGTTGCGTAAGCAGGATGCAGCAACAGCGCGCCGACATTCGTCTGATTATCCTGAACCAGCTGCAGGGCGCTCGTGATACT
>CAIOZF010000148.1 GCA_903862645.1 uncultured Gammaproteobacteria bacterium | reverse complement strand
TGTCGTTTTTGAATCGTCCTTGCAAGGCGATGGCTGCCCTGTTTTGGTTGGTGTTGGCGGATGTGGGGGGCTTGTGGTTGTGACGCCGCGATGAAGTGGCAATGTGTTTTGAAGATCATCAATGAGATTCTCTGATACGAATGGAAGTGAAAACAGCGATGCTTTGTCCTTCTCTCACAATGCTTGCAAGGTTATGAATGTCTCCACCCAATTCGCTGACATGTACATTCCTCGAAGCCAGCACGCCGACGAAGTTTTGGTAGTGCTGGTCTATTTGACCGTCGCGTGGCTGTGGCTTCACATACTTTACAGTATCGTCCGGCGCATTTTCGCACCTTCAGGCGATCCCAATGCTTGGCTAGATTGTTTGTCCCGCAGCCCGCACAGGAATTTGATACTTCCACCCGATTGCACGTCATCTGCTGTCAAGTCTGGAAATCGCGCAGTTCGCCTGGCGCAAGGAGTAAAACAAGTCGTTGCCCGCCGCTTCAAGCCCAATGTCCTCAACGGAAATGTTTTTGTTCCCGGTGCTCTCCCTGCATCTTGCACGCCTTTGGTTTGCTTCGTGAACAAGAAGAGCGGTGGCAATCAAGGACTGCACACATTGGCCAGTTTGAGGCAGCTGCTCAATCCCTTGCAGGTGTTTGATGTCCACCATTGCGACTCTGTTGCAGTACTCCGCGCTTTTTCCGTGCTTCCCCGACTGCGTGTTCTCGTGGCTGGTGGCGATGGTACCGTCGCTAGAATAATTGAAGCCTCTCTCAATTTAGATGCTGCCATGCGCCCTCCTATCGCCATCCTGCCCTTGGGCACTGGCAACGACCTGGCTCGCACCTTGGGGTGGGGCGGCACAGCCGACATAGATAACCTTGCTGCCTCTTTAGTTGACGTGTGCAACGCTGTTCCCCAGGTTCGGAAGCCCGTCCCGCAACCCTCATCAACGACACGCTAGGGTGGTCACACCTTTTTATGCCTCAGATGTTGGATCGTTGGCTGTTTACTGCGACCCGTCCCTCAGGTGCCTCGGTTGCTGCCGCTGCTACAGGAGGCAAGACAATGTTGAAGAAGGTGTTCATGAACTACTGCGGGATTGGCGTTGATGCGATGATTGCAATGAAGTTCGACTCGGCAAGAAAGAGCAGGTAAATTGCCATTGCCTTGCACACGTACCACTCACACGTCGTCGTGTAATCCGCGCGCAGTCCTGAGCAGTTCGACAATCAGCTGCGCAACAAAATCTGGTATGCGTTCTTCGGCTGGAAGGCCATGATGGAGCAGGACTATCGCGGAATCAATCGCCGGCTCTCCGTCGGCATCGATGACCAAAACGTTCCGGTCCCCGACCAGTCTCAGGGTGTCATCTTCATCAACATCGATTCGTTCGCTGGTGGCTCTCGGCTGTGGCAATCAGATGGGGATCATCACGAGCAGGCGCACAACGACGAAAAGCTTGAGGCCGTCAGCGTCGACGGGCCCCTGCATTTAGGTCAAATCAAAACCGGAATTTCGAAGGCGCAAAAGTTGGGGCA
>CAIOZF010000147.1 GCA_903862645.1 uncultured Gammaproteobacteria bacterium | reverse complement strand
CCGTCCTTCAGCGGGGCGTCATCGAGCGGCCAGTAAGCGCGGTGGCGGTTCACAAAGTCACGGTTCCGAGTAACGCATCGGCGGCGGGGCCGGCGTGGGCGGGGTGGTCTGGCAGCCGGTGACGCCCAGCGCCACCAGCACGGTCAGCAAAGCAAGTATCCGACGCATGATTTAATTTCGGTTTGAGTGAGCTGCACAAGGCCGAACGTGTTTGCCTCCGGCTGCGGCTCGAAGAACACCACGCGGTAATTGCCGTCCGGTCCCTTCACGATGGCGAAGCAGATGGCGTGATATTCCTTGGACCCGTCGGGCTGGTAGAAGAACAGGCCAAAGGCCAGCCCCTTGTTGCTGCCGGGCGACGTGAGCGAATGCGCCAGGCTCATGTCGGCAAAGGCCCGCACGCTGAAGTTGTCGCAGTCGTTGGCCTCCGGTCGCCAGACCGCCACGCCGCGCCGGTATTGCTCGGCCCAAAACCACTTGGCGAAGTCGCCCCGGATATAATCCTCGTCCGGGCAGGCATACTCTCGGTCCAGCACGAACTCCAGAAACATGGGCACCGCGCCCGCCGCGTTCATCACCGTTTTGACCTGTTCGGCATTCATGGCTCAGCCTTTCGCTCCAGCGCGTGGAGCATCTCCTGCATCCGCGCCTGGGGCACGAACCACCCATTGACCGGCGGGAGGAACGCCTTCCCGGCGCTCACTGGCAGCACTTGGCGGTCGGACGGAATCACCACCACCCTTCGAGTTAAGCAGCCGCAGCCGAGACTCGACGCGAGCATTGACAGCAGCAGCATCTTGCTCCGCCAGTTCGCGGTCCACGTCGGCCAGCCGGTCCAGAAGCGTCGGTTCACGTTTGGGTTTCCAGAATTTCACCACCGCGCCCACCACCACCGTCAGCAAACCGATGATGGCGATGGCCAGCGTCACTTGATGCTCACCTGCTCGCTGCTCTTGTCGTTGTCACGCGCAAAGAAGCCCACCATGCCAGAGGCCAGCGACGCCACGATGGTGGCGATCTTGGTCACGAGCGGGTCCAGGTTTGCGGCAGCAATGCCACCGGCGGCAGCGGCCACCGCGCCGCACAGAGTTGTTTTCCAGCTTTTCATAGTCAGTCCTTTCCGGTTTGGTTTCTGTTCTTCCACTTAATGCCAATGCTCATGGTGGTCAGCACACACGTCAGCAGCAGCAGCACAATCTTCAGGCCCATCTCAATCTCCGTCAGCGTCACGCCAAACACCCCGAGGTTCACCGAGGCAATCCACCAGGGCGGCGCGTCTTGCAGATGTTCGCGTAGAAGGTTCATGGGTTGGGAAAGCCGGACAAAATGATTTTCAAGCCAAGCGCGACTAGCTGCTTCTGCGGCCAGCTTGGGTCTTGGTTCAAATCGTAGCGCGTCCAGTTTATCGCAGGAGCCTTGTCAGGATTCGCCGCCAGCAACGCAGCCACTGCACCTTCCTGCTCAACACTCAACGACACAGCGCACCAGCCATGCGTTGCGGGAGCGGTGCCGGATGCGGAGAGAGACAAAGTTCCGATTGCGGGGCCGTTGTTGCCGAGTGTCAAAGCCTGCTCGTTGAACCAGTCGCGGACTGTGGCTGAGATGATGAAAAGGGAGTGCATTAGAAGAGCAAGTAGCGGGCGTTAATCCACGACTCCACAAGGGACACATCTCCGGCACTTAAACTTCCCTCATACATGAGCACGAGAGCCATGTCACCAGACGCATAACTGCCAAGGGCTGACGCTCCAACATCCATAACACGGGCATCAGGCTGGTTATCCGTCACCGTAAACACCACCTCCAATGTTCCGTTGCGCCGAAAGTCCATGGCTGTATTGCCAGTTCGGTTGATGGTCTGTAAATCAAACCCAGCAGGGTCGAAAACGGCGGCGAGGCCATCCGCAACGCCGTCATACCACTTGTATTTCACGCCGGACTTAACCATTTCCAGTTGGAATCCAACGCCAGCCCCTGTGATTGTGTTCAAAACGCTTTTGTATGACGCGCCGAAGGTTGCCTTATAGACCAGAAACAAAGTTCCCCGCTTGCTTGGAAACTGCCCAAAAATGGGTGTCTGCAAAATGTCATCCACCCCATCAAAGCGAACAACGGGCCGACCGTTCAACTCGTTCGTTTCAAACGTTGGCTTCTTGCTCCCCGTGGCCTGCGTCGCATCATTCCCATTCCCCGACAAGTCCGCCCACGTCCCCACCGCGTCGCCGTCATTCAGGCCAGTAATTTGCGACGCATCCAGCCAGAGTTTCAGGCCGGCGATGCTGCTCGGATTAAATCCTTGCGGAGCTGCTACATAAGCGGTTGAGCTTATTGACCTCAGAATATTGTACCTAGGTATCTCGGGCATACTGCAATTATAACTTACCTCTGCGGTAAGTTACTGTAAAATTGAGTGCGAAAATATAGAGTACCTCCACCAGACGACGTCTTGCACGAAACTTGTTCTGCATTGGTAAGACCTCGTAGCACTATACTGTCATTGTCGTCCAGTAGTAAACTGTTAGACGCACCACTAAAGCCTGAGTCGAACACCAGGACTTCCTGCCCTGTTTTGTTAATGATGATTACTTCTGAACAGACATAACTAGAGAGACCAACCAGGGTAGTGGAGAGAGTCTGATTAAACGACCTACAGTCGTTTATGTTGCTATACACAGCACTATTACTACTGACATATGATACACCCATAACTATATTTATAGTGGAAATGCCGCTTATCTGAGCTTAAATAGTTACGTGGCACATAAAAAAGCTCCTCGCAAGGAAAAAAAGAGTGACCTCGTTGAAGTCAATTTAGGTCTTAACTTCAAAATACAGGAGAGATACCCGCTGACAGATAGACAAAAGCAGTTTATAGAACTGTCTCAAGCTGATACTACCAAAATAATGATCTGCGATGGTCCCGCAGGTACGTCAAAGACTTATAGCGCAGTGTACGTTGCACTAAATCTGCTAAAGCAAAAGAAAATTGATCAGATTTTGTATGTTAGAAGCATAGTAGAGAGCGCGAGTAAGAAGTTAGGTAGTTTGCCGGGTGAAGTCGATGAAAAATTTAAGCCGTGGAGCTTACCTCTGCTTGAAAAGTGTGACGAATTCATTGGAATGAGTATGACTAACTCGTTGATTGCTGATGAATATATTCATTGCATACCGGTCAACTACCTGAGAGGTTCAACCTTCAGAAATAGTGTGGTTATTGTAGATGAAGCACAGAATCTCGAGATGGCTGAGATTATTACAGTGATTACCCGGTATGGTCACAACTGTAAAATGTTTGTAATCGGAGATTCTCTACAATCAGACATCCATAAGACCTGCTTTAAGCGGATGTGCGATGTGTTTAGGGGAGATGATAGTAAACATCAAGGCATTCACAGCTTTACGTTTACTAATGACGACATCGTAAGAGATGAACTGTTAAAGTTCATCGTCAAAAAGATGCCTGATCTCAAAGTGTAGACTTACGGTCTGCCCCAGCTAGTACCAGCAAACAGGTTACTAAAGCCCTGTGTTGCTACGGTGCCAACTTTAGCAGATCTAGGATCAACTGTAGGGGATTGACTTACAGCAGGTG
>CAIOZF010000146.1 GCA_903862645.1 uncultured Gammaproteobacteria bacterium | reverse complement strand
GCTCCTCAGTGACTGCCTGCCGATTACAGCTGAGCGTCGAGGAGAGTTGTGGTTCTTCAGGCGCTGTGACCGTCTTGAGCCATGGATGGCGAAAGCGTACCCCCACGGATGGGTTCACGGCGTGTCACAGCGCCTGAGGTACCACAACTCTCTGGGCACTGATGTTTTCAAAATTAAAGAACAGTCACCTTAATGACGTCCTGGATTGCTGCAATTTCTGCAAGTACCGCATCTGACGGGCGTGTTGCCACATCGATCAGATTGTAGGCCACCTCATTGCGACTCTTGTTGATCATGTCCACCACGTTGATGTTCTGGTCTGCCAGGATCGACAGAATCTGCCCCAGCATCTTCGGCACATTCTTGTTGCTGATCGCGATACGGGTACCTTTAACAGCATTCGCTGCGCGGTCCAGACTGATGCTCGGGAAATTCACTGAATTCCTGATGTTGCCATTTTCCAGGAAATCCATCAGCTGATCGGCTGCCATCACTGCACAATTGTCCTCGGCCTCGTCGGTACTGGCACCGATGTGTGGCATCAGGATCACGTTGTCGCGACCGATCAGTTCCGCGCACGGAAAGTCTGCCACATACACACGCAGCTGCTTGCTGTTCAGACCGGCGACGATGGCATCGGTATTGACGATCTCGTCACGCGAGAAGTTCAGCAGGCACAGCCCCGGCTTCATGGCGGCAACCATATTGGCGTCGATCAGATTGCGGGTGGCTTCCATGACCGGCAGGTGCAGAGTCACGAAATCCGAGTTGGCCAGCAGTGCGGTGACGTTCTCGATCTTGCGTACTTGATTCGGCAGGCGCCAGGCGGCATCTACGGACAATGCCGGGTCATAGCCAAGCACTGTCATGCCCAAGTCGATGGCCATTTCTGCAACCAGTGAGCCAATGGCGCCCAGGCCGATGATGCCCAGTGTCTTGCCGGCGATCTCGCCGCCCTTGAAGCGGATCTTCTCCTGCTCCAGCAGCTTTGACATCGCGGCATTGTCTTTCATGTCGATGAGAGAGTTCACGTAGGCGATGCCCGGCAGAATGCCGCGCGAGGATAGCAGCAGGCCACACAGCACCAGCTCTTTTACCGCATTGGCGTTGGCGCCAGGGGTGTTGAACACGACGATGCCCTTCTCGGTATAACCGGCAACCGGGACGTTGTTGACGCCGGCGCCAGCACGGGCTACAGCCTTGAGGTTCGGATTGACGTCGCTGTCCTGCAGTTTGTGACTGCGCACCAGGATGGCATCGGAGTGGGCTATGCCCGGGCCCACCTCATAAGTGCCGGGGAAACGCACGAGGCCTTTGCTGGAAATCTGGTTGAATGTCTGAATCTTGAACATCGTCGCTACCTTGCTGGCTTTGGAGTGTTGCTGAATTTGCTGAAGATGCGCGACGAATCATCTACCGCGTCTAAGCCCTGGGCGAATCTGGTAGCGCTGGGGGCAAGCGCTGAGGGCAAGGAAGTGGATCAAAATGGATGCGCGCATGTAATTTTAAAAGGCGCACTTTATATCCTGAAATGACCTTGAAATCTAGTGTTGCGTTGCGCCCCGGAGGTGGTGGGAGGGCATCGGCAGGCAGGGTGGCGGGTGGTTCGGACGCGGTTTTCGCTGGCAGGCAAACGGGCTATCATGCCCGCTCCCGTTACAGGCCGCTGGCGGCGAATGAGGCGCGACTGATGTCAGATTTGAAAGTGGGCGAGGCTCAACCCATCGGCAGTGGCCGTGTACAGGTGCGACGTGTGCTGGCTCGCAACGCTAGCCTGATGACAGGTCCAGGGACTAACAGTTATCTGCTGGGTACGGAACGCGTCGCCATCATCGATCCCGGACCTGCGGATACTCTACATATCGAGACTTTGCTGGCGATTCTGGACGGCAGACCGCTCGAGTGGATCTTTGTCACGCATACCCATGGCGACCACGCGCCGGGGAGCGCCATGCTGCAGGCACGGACCGGTGCGCAAATGATCGGACTTGCGCCACCTCTGCCCATGTCCGGTATGGGCGACCATGATCAGACTTTTGTCCCGACCCGGCTCTATCTTGACGGAGAGCGCATCGACTGCGGAGAGTTTCGTGTGCGACTGATTCATACGCCCGGTCATGCCTCCAACCACTTGTGCCTGCTTCTGGAGGAGGAAGGTATGCTCTTCACCGGAGATCATGTGCTGGAAGGGACCACCCCGGTGATCCTGCCTCCGGATGGCAACATGACCCACTATCTGGAGTCCCTGCGACGACTGCAGTCTTTGCCCTTGCGCGCGCTCGCCCCGGGCCACGGCAAAGTGATGACCGACCCGCCTACGGCCATCGAGACCCTGATCCGCCATCGTCTGCGTCGAGAGAAGAAGGTAGTCACCGTGTTGAGCAGCATGAGCCGCCTTGGAGGAGAGGTCGCCCTGGAGACGCTTACTCCCGGGGTGTACGACGACGTGCCGGCACATCTATTGCCATGGGCGCAGCGCACACTGCTTGCTCATCTGCTGAAACTCGAAGAGGATGGCAGTGTGGTGAATTCCGAGGGGCGCTGGCACATGTCCCCCGCCGCGGCGTTGCAGGATGCTACAAAAGATGACAGTTGATGGTGGATCGGACAGCGGCATCTCGTCACCATGGTTCGTGTATCTGATCCTTTGTGGTGATGGGACACTGTACACCGGCATTTCTACCGACGTGGAGCGCAGGCTTCTCGAGCATCAGCAGGGTGCTCCGCGTGGTGCGCGTTATCTGCGGGGCAGAGGCCCCCTGCAACTGGTTTATCAGATGGCAGCGGCGGATCGTTCGCAGGCGTCGGTGCTGGAGTGCAGGATCAAGCGCCTGCCAAAACACCAGAAACAGCGGTTGATAGCCGGAGAGCTGGAGCTGAACACTTATTAAAAACAGTAAGGACTGATTTATGGGAACTAAAGTTAGTGACTGGATGAACCTGCTGTCTAGCATCGCTGTCATCATGGGCATTATATTTCTGGGCATGGAGGTGCGGCAGAATACGAACATGATGCGCTCGCAGACGCGTGACTCCATCTCGGCAAAACAGATGATGTTCTCGGAATGGGTCACCAATGAGATGGCTCTCGCGATGACGATTGCCAAGGTCAACGCCGGCGTGCCGCTGGAGCCAGGCGAGAGAGTCATGCAAGCTTACTTTATGGCGGGTAACTGGCGGGAGTGGGAGAACTCTTACTATCAGTTCCAGCAGGGGCTGTTTGATCGAACGGAGTTTGAGCCACGCATGGATCGCTGGCGCAGCAGCATGCGCGTCAAGAGCATACGTGACCTCTGGGCCTCATCCCGCGAGAACTACGCCCCGGCATTCCGTGCCGAGGTAGACAAGATTGTGGAGTACTGGGCCAGCGAGCCCAATCAGATGAGCAACACAGTAGTTCCATAATCATCCTAGAGTGAGCGCGGGGAGCGGGAGGATGAGTGACAACAGTGGCGACAGTAGAAGCGGTCCGGATTCCAGTAGGTATGAGTAGTTGCTTGCTCGGCGAGAAGGTGCGCTTCGATGGCCAGCATCAACTGGATTCCTATATCGAGAAGACGCTCATGAAGAATTTCCCCGATCTGCCTGTTGAGAAGGAGGGTCGCCTGGGCGACTCCGTGCTGCAGCACATGCAAGGGTATCTGAAGCATCAGCTGGATGCGGACGACAAGGCCGAACTCAGCGAATCCATCGGCCAATACCTGCGCGGCCAGGTCCCCCTGTTCGTGCCCATCACTCTGCTCACTCACCATTTTCGCCGTAACCCCAATGACTAAATCCGGGATTCCTGGAACATGCGGCCATATCCTGCCGAAATGAGCCTGCAAAACGATATTTGATGTCGTGCCCTTTATATTTTGTCTGTGCCCCCGCAGCGAGGCTATAATGCGCCCCTTTCAGGACGCGGCTCCTGGCAATTTTTCCTGGCAGGAGTGGGGTTAGGATCGAGTAATGGCAACAAATCTGGATAGTGACACTGACATCGCGACCTATATGACCACGCTCGGCCAACAGGCTCGGGCTGCGGCACGCGTTACGGCGCGGGCGACCACGGCGCAGAAAAATGCAGCGTTGCTGGCCATGGCTGAAAGTATTCAGCGGCACCGGGGCCAGCTCGCTCTCGCGAATCAGCGTGATCTAGCGGCTGGCCGTGAGAAGGGTCTTGATGCCGCGATGCTGGATCGGCTTGAGCTGACTCCGAGTCGCATCGACGGCATGATCGAGGGGCTGCGTCAGGTCGCCGATTTGCCGGACCCCGTTGGTGAGATCACCGACATGCGTTTTCGCCCGTCTGGAATTCAGGTCGGCAAGATGCGTGTGCCATTGGGTGTAGTCGGCATCATTTATGAATCACGCCCGAATGTGACGTGTGAGGCGGCGAGTTTGTGCCTGAAGTCCGGCAACGCGGTGATTCTGCGCGGCGGTTCGGAGGCTATTCATTCCAACCAGGCGATCGCTTTCTGTATCGCCGAGGGCCTGCGTGTGTCCGGCATCAGCGAGCACGCCGTGCAGGTGGTAGCGACGACGGATAGAGCGGCGGTCGGCAGGCTCATTACCATGCCTGCCTATGTGGATGTGATCGTCCCACGCGGTGGCAAGTCCCTTGTCGAGCGCATCAGCAACGAAGCGCGAGTGCCAGTGATCAAACACCTCGATGGCAATTGCCACGTTTATATTGATGACCGTGCGGATATGGACAAAGCGGTCAAGGTCGCCGTGAATGCCAAGACTCATCGTTATGGTACCTGCAACACCATGGAGTCCTTGCTGGTGGCAGAAGCGGTGGCCGCCACTGTATTGCCGAGACTGGCCGTTGCGTATCGTGCTGCTGGAGTAGAAATGCGGGGCTGCGCGAAGACCATGGCGTTGCTCGATGATGTACTGCCGGCCAGCGAAGAAGATTGGGGTACCGAGTATCTTGCTCCCATCCTATCGATTCGCGTGGTTGCTGATCTGGATGAGGCGATGGCGCACATAGCCCGTTACAGTTCTGCGCACACCGAAGCGATCATCACTGAAGATATCGGGCGTGCTCAGCGTTTCCTGCGCGAAGTGGATTCCAGTTCTGTGATGGTCAACGCCTCGACGCGATTTGCCGACGGCTTTGAATACGGGCTGGGGGCAGAGATCGGCATTTCAACCGACAAACTGCATGCGCGCGGTCCAGTCGGACTGGAGGGGCTGACGTCCCAGAAATACATCGTCCTCGGTGATGGGCATATCCGGCAGTAAGCTGCGCGGTGAATGGCAGAGGAGAATACAGTGCAGGCGGCAGGTCTGAAAATGGGGCACCAACCGCTGCGACGCATCGGCGTTATGGGGGGCATGTTTGATCCAGTTCATAACGGCCACGTTGCGGTGGCGGTCGCAGCACTGCAAGCCCTGACGCTGGACGCACTGCGATTGATTCCTTGCCATCTGCCGAATCATCGTGGACCCGCCGCAGCCTCGGTGCAGGAGCGACTCGATATGTTGCGCCTGGCGGCACTCGACGATGCTCGCCTTATTGTCGATGACCGGGAGTGTCTGCGACCCCGGGTTTCCTACACGGTAGAGACACTGGAATCGCTACGAGCGGAGTGCACATCAGCGGTGCTGGTGTTGATTGTGGGATCTGATGCCTTTGCGGGGTTCACCGGCTGGCATCGCTGGCAGGATATCTTCACTTTGGCCAATGTGCTCGTCGTGAGCAGGCCGGGCGTGTCGCTAGAATTGCCTGCGTCGCTCAGGGTTGAAATGCAGCAGCGCCAGGTTGCCTCTGCAGAAAAGTTGTGTGCACAACCGCAGGGAGGGATCCTGTTGTTGAATACGCTGCAATGGGATATCTCCTCCACTCAGGTGCGTGAGGAGTTACGCCTTCATAGTGGAGCAAGGACCCTGGTGCCTGCAGCCGTAGCGAACTATATCCGGGCACATGGCCTCTATGCGCAGGACTGAGTAGAAGGTTTTGATCGTTTAAAGAATTTGATCGTTTTAAAGAATTTGACCGTTTTAAAAATACCGCGAGACTACATAAGGATTACGACAGTTTGAATACAACACAATTATCGGTTATGGCAATAAAGGCGATTGAAGATATCAAAGGCCAGGACATCCTCTGCCTGAACGTGCAGAAGCTGACACAGATCACCGACTACATGATCATCGTGACTGGCACCTCTACCACCCACCTTCGGTCCATGGCGGATGAACTGAGCAGACAGATCAAGGCGAGTGGTCAGCGTGTGGTGGGCGAGGAAGGCAGGGAACAAGCCGAATGGATTCTGGTGGATCTCGGCGGCGTCGTGGTGCATATCATGCTGGCTCGGACTCGTGCTCTTTACAGTCTGGAAGATTTGTGGAATTTCGATTCCACTGTGCCTGTGGCTGTCGAGGGCAAGCCCAGGGCAAAGGCGAAGACCAGGGATGAAGATTAATCTCCTCACCGTTGGTACCCGCATGCCTTCCTGGGTGGAGGAAGGGATTGCGGAATACAGCAAGCGGTTGCCTGCGGATTTTGCGCTCAGTGTGACAGAGGTGCCGTTGGGAAAACGCGGCAAGGGCCTCGATATAGGTCAGGCGATGCGCAAAGAGAGCGATGCATTGCTGGCCAGAGTGCGGCCCGGCGATCACGTGATTGCACTCGATGTGCAAGGGAAGACGCTGAGTACCGAGGCAATGGCAAAGCGAGTGGATGCCATTCGCATGGAAGGACACAATATCGTGTTGTTCGTAGGTGGGCCGGACGGCCTCGATAAGGCATGTTTGCAGCGGGCGGATGAGCAATGGTCGTTGTCGGCGTTAACATTGCCGCACCCATTGGTTAGAATCCTCGTTGCCGAACAGATCTACCGTATCTGGAGCGTGCTCAACGCGCATCCTTATCATCGGGCCTGACAGTGTCAGAGATCGCGATGGTATTAAACTAAATTAGAAATTGATTGTCTTACAATGAAATCATCAGCAAACCGCAGGGCTACTCTCTGCGGTATTCCTAAGGGAACTATTGAAGGCAGTATGGCAGAAAAGTTCAAGCTGAATGACCATGAGACTGAGACCCTGATATTCAACAGGCGCATGATTGTCGCCGGGGTGCTCATCTTCGTTCTGCTGAGTATCCTCGTCGCTTGGATAGTTCACCTACAGATTTTCCGCTACGACTTCTTCGCCGCCCGCTCCGATGGCAATCGTCTCCACTCTCAGTATGTCTCGCCGAACCGTGGGCTGATCTTCGATCGTAACGGTGAGTTGATGGCCGACAATCGTCCCATCTTCAACCTCACCATAGTGAGAGAGACTGCGGTCGATCTCGACGCCTCGCTGGAATTGTTGCGCGCGACTATCAACCTGAGCGACGACGACATTGAACAGTATCGCACCCGCCAGAGTCGAAGAGCGGTTCCCCATACCTCGGTGCCATTGCGTTATCAGTTGAGCGAAGAAGAGATTGCGAGTATTGCGGTTAATCAGCACCTGCTGCCGGGCATCGCAGTCGAGGCGCAACTGGTGCGTCATTATCCATTCCGTGAAATTGCCGCTCACGCGCTTGGGTATGTCTCTGAGATCAATAAAGAAGAGCTGGCGGCGATGTCGGAAGACGAGGGCAACAATTACCGAGGTACCAACCAGATCGGCAAGACCGGTATTGAAAAAACCTACGAGGACCTCCTCCACGGTCAGGTCGGATACGAGACGGTGGAAAAAAACAATCGGGGTCAGGTCATGCGCGTGCTGGATCGAACCGATCCGGTGTCGGGTCGCGACATCGTGTTGCACATGGACAACTATCTGCAGGCAGTGGCCGAAAGCGCGCTAGGTGAGCATCGTGGTGCCGTAGTGGCCATCGATCCGGCGACCGGCGGTGTGCTCGCGATGGTCAGCAAGCCCGGTTATGACCCCAATCTGTTTGTGACCGGCATCAGTCGCGCGCAGTTGTCCGAACTCAACAAGACCGGGCATACCCCGCTTTTCAATCGCGCTATAGCCTCGCGAATTCCAGGCTCTACCATCAAACCCTTCATAGGACTCGGTGGTCTTTACCATGGCGTCATCACGCCGGATACGGTGATCAATGATCCTGGTTATTACCGGTTGCCGGGTCGCTCGCGCCCCTACTACGACTGGACCTGGTGGGTGGACAAGAGTGGCCACGGAGCTATTGATCTGCGTCGCGCGATCTATCAGTCCTGCAACACCTACTTTTATACCCTTGCCGTTGAGATGGGCATCGACCGGATTCATGATTATCTGCTGACCTTCGGTTTCGGCGCCAACGCTGCCATTGATATCCCCGAGGCTAGCGCCGGTATCGTGCCATCGACTGCCTGGAAGCAGGAGAATCGTGGCGAGGTCTGGTATGCCGGAGAGACGCCCTATGAGGGTATCGGCAATGGCATCTTCCAGGCGACGACGCTGCAGATGGCGGCGGCGGCTGCCGCCATCGCCAATCATGGCGTGCTCAAGCAGCCACGCATGCTGCGCGGGACGATCGGCAATGACGGTGAAATTACCGATGTGATTTTTGAGGACACGGCGGCAGCGAAGCAGTTGTTGCCGTCTCAGGAGCAGATTGAGCTCGTGCGCAGCGCCATGGTGGAAGTTGTCAACAAACCTTACGATTCTGAGCATCGTCGTCATGAGGGTTCGGCCTACCCGACGCTGCGCGACAGTGGCAGACCTCTGGAGTATCCGATGGGCGGCAAATCGGGAACGGCGCAGGTGGTACAGTTCCAGGTGGACAGCGCCGGTAACCGTGATGAATCCGAGGTGCCCGAAGAGTTTCGCACCCACGCGATGTTCATCGCATTCGATGCTTCGGAGCAGTCCCGCATCGCTGTTGCCGTATTTGTCGAGAATGGTGGTGGCGGGGGTTCGGTGGCTTTTCCGGTAGCCAGGGCAGTTCTGGATGCTTACCTGTTGCCGCGCACGGAGACCTTCGACGAGGTCTCTGCACTCGGTTCCAACGCTCAGTGAGGGGGCAGGCATGGCCAGTGTCAATCGTCAGTTGAGCAGCAATTTCTACCGTCTTTCCAGTGGCCCTGGAGCTATCTGGCAGTCGTTCCGTATCGACGCGCCGCTGGTGTTTTTTCTTTTTTGCCTTGCCAGCTACGGGCTGATGGTGCTGTTCAGTGCGAGCGGCGAAAACATCAGCGATGTGCGGAGTCAGGCAGCAGCCATAGTCGTCGCATTTGTCGTGATGCTGGTGGTGGCTCAGTTGGATGTGCACTTTTTCCGTCGAGGCGCGCCCCTGATGTTTGCTGGCGGTTGCGGCTTGATGATCGTCGTGCTGTTCTTTGGTGCAGAGACCAACGGTGCCAAGGCGTGGCTCGATCTGCCCGGACTGCCGCGCTTTCAGCCGGCGGAGATCGAGAAATTTCTGGTGCCCATGCTGCTGGCCTGCTACCTCTCTACCCGCCCGCTGCCGCCACGTTTCAGGGATCTGGTGGTATGCGTGGTGATCATCGCGCTGCCTGTCGGCCTCATTCTGATGCAGAACGATACCGGGACCGCGTTGATGGTGATGATGTCGGGTGTGTTTGTAATTCTGCTGGCAGGGATCAGCTGGCGCATCGTGATAGCCGGGGTGGTCGCGCTGGCGATGGCCTCTCCTGCCTGGTGGATATTTGTCGCTCAGACACACCAGAAGAACCGCATCCTGACTTTTTTTGATCCGTACCGCGATCCGACCGGGGCAGGGTACAACATCATCCAATCGCAAATCGCCATCGGTTCTGGCGGAGTGCAGGGAAAGGGCTGGCTCAATGGCGCGCAGTCGCAGCTGGATTTCATTCCCGAGAGCAATACCGACTTCATCCTGGCGGTGCTCGCGGAGGAGTTCGGTTTGCTGGGAGTGCTATTCCTGATAGCACTCTATGTGGCAGTGATTGGACGAGGATTTTTCATTGCGCTGACCGCCCAGGACACCTTCAGTCGTCTACTTGCTGGCAGCATCGTTCTAACGTTCTTCTTTTACGCATTTGTGAACATGGCGATGGTTTCGGGGTTGATGCCAGTGGTGGGTTTGCCACTACCAATGGTGAGCAAAGGCGGGACATCTATTGTGACCCTGATGCTCGGCTTTGGCATTTTAATGTCGATTCAAACGCACAAGCGGGTGTTGCCGAGATAACATATTGATTATAATAATTATTGGTAAAAACCCTGAGAGTGAGCCAGCCGATGTATGAAATCCGCATGCTAAAGGCAATGTCGCTTGCTGCCGTCGTGCTATTGCTTGCAGCCTGTGCCAGTTCCCCTTCCGGGCAGTCCTCTGGCGCTGCCACCATGTCGGCGTCTGATGCTTATCAGGCCAGTCGCTACAACATCCAGCAGGATCGCGGTCCTTCGCGTCAGATAGACCCTTCGGAAGTACGGGAAATTATTCCGATGATCGAGCCGCGCACGCTGGCTGGCAACAAGAGCCCATACACCGTCAATGGTGCCACCTACCGGATAATGCCATCGGAAGAGGGCTATAAGGAACGTGGCTTTGCCTCATGGTATGGAGAAAAGTTTCACGGGCACAAAACTTCCAATGGGGAGATCTATGACATGTATCAGATCTCTGCTGCCCACAAGACCATGCCGATTCCGGGGTTTCTGCGGGTGACCAATCTGGAGAATGAGCGCAGCATCATAGTCCGGGTTAACGACCGCGGACCCTTCCACAGTGATCGCGTGATCGACCTGTCCTATGCCGCTGCCTACATGCTCGGTTTTGACAACAAGGGCACTGCGATGGTTGAGGTGGAGGCAATCGTGCCGACGCTGGCAGGACCGGGTTCCCGTCCGGCAGACAATGCCGTCACCACTGCCGCAGTCAGAACCGCGGCTTCCCCTCTACGGGCAACCCTCGTGGAGGGTGGCGTGAGTGCTGTTAGTGATACACAGGGACAATCCGGCTCGCCTGGACAATTTCTGCAGGTTGGCGCCTTTTCCGATCTGCGTGCCGCTGAACAACTGTCGGTAAAAGTGCGTGGCCTGACATCAAGGCCTGTGTTCATCCGGTCTATTGAATCAGATACTGGAAATCCGCCATTACACCGCGTGCGCGTCGGGCCTATCCCGGATGCTGCCGAGGCTGCTCGCATAACGGACACCGTGGTTGCCGCTGATTTGGGAAGACCTTACACTGTCCGCGACTGATGAACAGGCGCGTGGCGGGCAATTTTTATCGCTGAGGATGGAACACGAATATGCACCAGAATACTAGACGGCTTTCAGGTACCCGCGCCCGTCATAATGATGGAGTGCTGCTGCGCATGGCTACTACGGGCCGGACAGTCGCACTGACGATTGTCGCCCTGTTTATCCCGGCCGGCCTCGTCTCGGCACAGCCGACACCAACCTTGAATGCAGAACCTGCCACTCAGGCCATTGTGCCGCGCGCGCCAGAGGTTGCAGCCAGCAGTTACATTCTGCTCGATGCCAAGACCGGCAAAGTCATTGTGGAACAGAATGCTGACCTCCAACTGCCCCCGGCGAGTCTTACCAAGATCATGACGGCCTATATTGCCGAGGTAGAAATCGACAACGGCAACATGAGCATGGATGACGAGGTGCATATCAGCGAAAAGGCCTGGGCTACTCAAGGCTCCAAGATGTTTGTGGACGTAAATAGCAAGGTGCGTGTCGAAGACATCCTGCGTGGCATCATTATCCAGTCTGGTAACGATGCCAGCGTCGCGATGGCAGAGCATCTGGCCGGCAGCGAAGAGGCTTTCGCCGACATGATGAATCAGCACGCCGCGCGCCTGGGAATGACCAATACCCACTTCATGAATTCCAGTGGTCTGGACACGGAAGAAGCTTTCAATATCATGTCTGCCCGCGATCTGGCGACGCTCGCCAGAGCAACCATCAACGAGCATCCGGATCACTACAGCATTTATTCCCAGCGCGAGTTCAGCTACAACGGCATTACTCAGCCCAACCGCAACACGCTGCTGTTTCGTGACAACACCATCGACGGCATGAAGACTGGCTGGACCACAGCCGCCGGCTTTTGTCTGGTGGCCTCCGGCGAGCGCGACGGGATGCGGCTGATCTCAGTAGTGATGGGTACTGCCAGTGAAGATGCCCGTGCCACCGAGAGTGCGAAGCTGATGACCTATGGGTTCCGTTTTTTCGAGACTCTCAAACTATATGAGGCCGGGCAGGTGCTGGGCTCTGCGAAGGTCTGGTCGGGCAAAGAGAATTCTGTGGACTTGGGGATTACCGAAGAACTCTACATGACCATTCCGCGTGGCCGGATAGCTGATCTGCAGGCCAGTCTGAACCAGCAGGAGACCATCACCGGTCCGATCGAACAGGGACAGGTGCTAGGCACCGTCGACATTATGCTCGACGGCGAGACGCTGTACCACGGTGATGTCGCAGCCTTGCAGGCTGTCGAGAGAGCTGGCCTGCTGAAGCGTCTGATCGATTTCCTCACCATGTTTTTCACGAACCTCTTCAGTTAGGCCATCGTCCATGTCGACCGTTGAAGCGCCCAAGATCGAATTTCCGTGCGCCTACCCTATCAAGGTGATGGGGCTGGCGACGCCGCATTTCGAAAAGGAGGTGGTTTCGCTAGTCAGGCGCCACGCGCCTGAGGTGGGCGATGAGCACGTGACTGTGCGCGTCAGCAGTAACGGAAATTATCTTGCGGTCACTGTGGTGATTGAGGCCACCGGCCTGGAACAGCTGACGGTGATGTTTGAAGACCTCAAGACTCACACCAGCGTCAAGATGGTGCTATGACCCCTGGCGACAACGCGACCCATGTTGTTATTGACGACGCCGGGCAATTCACTGAACTCCTCTGCGCCACTCCCATAACCCATCATGCCGGGACATTGCTCGTGCGCCGTTTTGATCTGCGTCCATCCCATGCTCTGGATTATGTCCCGATGTGGAACGCCATGCGTGAATTCACGGCGACTCGTAACGAGGAGACCGCCGATCAAATTTGGCTGCTGACCCACAAGCCTGTCTTTACTCAGGGGCAGGCAGGCAAGCCCGAGCATTTGTTGAACACGGCCGAGATCCCTGTATTGCAGATCGATCGTGGTGGGCAGGTGACCTATCACGGGCCCGGACAGCTTGTGGCCTACGTGCTGATTGATGTCAGGCGCGCCGGGCTTGGTGTACGTGAACTGGTAGAGTGTATCGAGTTGAGTGTGATCGATGTACTGGCGCAGTTTGGCATCGTCGGTGAGAGTCAGCGAAAAGCTCCCGGCGTCTACGTAAAGGGTGCTAAAATCGCCGCGCTCGGTTTGCGGATACGCCACGGTTGCTCCTATCACGGCCTGAGTTTCAATGCCGATATGGACCTCTCGCCCTTTCGCCGGATCAATCCCTGTGGTTATGAGGGTATGCCCGTGACTCAACTTAGAGAGCTGTTGCCGGTCAATGCCGACGTCAGTGATCTGCTGGACAGGAGCGCGCAATTGCTGGGCAGCGCACTGGCTGCGCGGCTGGGAAATTTGGGTATTGGGTCCCCGCGGCACTGATTTTGCACAAGAAACTTTTCATCAGATATTTTTAATAGGACCTTAAAAAGGTCTGCAGAGTCATTATGTCCGATCAGCCAAGACGCAATGTATTGATAGAAGGGGAGAAGCTGCGAGGAGCCGAAAAAGTGGCGCGCATTCCGGTCAAGGTCATCCCCACAGTAGACCTCTTGAAAAAGCCGGATTGGATTAGAGTCAAGATTCCTGCTTCGCCGAAAATTAACAGCATCAAGGAAAAGCTGCGCAAGCACAAACTGGCGTCAGTGTGCGAGGAGGCCTCCTGCCCGAATCTCGGTGAATGCTTCAGTAATGGCACAGCGACTTTCATGATTATGGGTGAGATCTGTACGAGGCGCTGCCCGTTCTGCGATGTGGCCCACGGCAAACCGAAACCACTCTACGAGAATGAACCCCTTGAACTCGCGGAAGCGATTGCCGAGATGGAATTGAGCTACGTCGTCATCACCTCTGTGGATCGCGATGACCTCAAGGACAGTGGTGCCCAGCATTTTGCCAATTGCATCACCGAAGTAAGCCGTTTGAATCCAGAAATCCAAATCGAGGTACTGGTGCCGGATTTCCGAGGTCGTATGGAGATCGCGCTCGATATCCTCGAAAAAACGCCTCCGCACGTTTTTAATCACAACCTGGAGACAGTGCCCCGCCTGTACCGTCAGGCTCGACCCGGCGCCGACTACAAATGGTCGTTGGCGCTGCTGAAGGGTTACAAAGAGCGTGTACCTTCTGTGACGACCAAGTCAGGACTGATGCTCGGGCTGGGGGAAACCAAGGAAGAAGTGATGGAGGTGATGCGCGATCTTAAGGCTCACAACGTCGACATGGTCACGCTGGGGCAGTATCTGCAGCCCAGTCGCAACCATCTGGCCGTCAGCCGTTTTGTGCACCCAGATGAATTTGAGGAGTTGCGTGTGTACGGTGAGGCGCTCGGATTTGTGCACGTGGCCAGTGGGCCGCTGGTGCGCTCTTCCTATCATGCCGACAAACAGGCGCGCGGTGAGGCGGTCTGACATCGGTTAAGGTGCTTGCGATAGTGATAATTTTTCACGTTAGGATGTGGCCCAAATCAAGGGGCGAACACAGGAATCAGGAGTTGTCATGGCAGTAGTCAGGAAGCAGTCTTCACGTGCGTCGGGTCGGGCGCTGTTCAGGATCGGTCAGGTTCTGGTACTTATGCTGGCGCTGGTCGGAACCGCCGTGCAGGCGAACACCATTGTGCGTGTCAGTACCACTTATGGTGATTTTTCCATTGAACTGTTTGATACCGTGACACCGGTCACCGTGCGTAATTTTCTGAATTACGTGAATCGCGGCACCTTCAATGGCAGTTACTTTCACCGTCTTGATAAGGGCTTTGTGCTGCAGGGAGGCGGGTATCGCTTCCAGCCTTTCGTCGGTCCAATTGCGCTTACGCAGGACCCGCCAATCGTCAATGAGTACCGGGTGTCTAATACACGTGGTACCGTCGCGATGGCCAAGCAGGGGGGCGATCCGAACAGCGCCACCAATCAGTGGTTTGTGAATTTAGCGGACAACAGTGCCAACCTCGATAGTCAGAATGGTGGGTTCACTGCGTTCGGAAGGGTACTTGGCAATGGGATGAACGTGTTGGATACCATCAATACCCAGACTGGTATTTTCAGTCTCGGGCAGACGCATACGCAGCTTCCGTTAGCAAATTATGAGGCGTTCACGGTAGTGAAGGCATCGAACTTCGTCACCATGTCCACGCAAGTGGTGCAACGTTTCAGTGAAGCTCTGGCGGTATTCGAATCGCAGTCCGGCCGGCTTTTGCTGACTGTGGATGGTGGCGAGTCTCTCGGAGTCTATAGTCTAAGCATGTCGTTGCAGACGAGTCGCCCCGGAGTGGTATTCCGTTTGAATGCCGATAGTATGATTACGCTGGCGATCAAACCGGTTGGCGCAGCGACCTTCGTCACCGCTGACAATAAGTTGCGCATTCCATCCATGGAAGTGAACAACAATGGCAATATCCTGGTGTACAGGAATGTTGTGCTCGCGCTTAGCAATGCGCAGGCCTGGGAGTTCACACTGGAGTCCTTCGAACAATAGAGCTGGCGGTTCGAACTGTACGTCGGACGCCCCTGCATCCTCAGACGACCCTCTGTCAGGTGTTATGCAATACCTGACAGAAGCGGTGAATTTCCTCCTCCGTGTTGAAGTAGTGCACGGAAGCCCGATTGATGTCTCCCAGCCCGCGACGGGGCAGATCCAGCAGATTGCCATTCAGGCGTGTGACAGAGGTGTTGATGCTGCTGTCGCGAAGTCGCCGCTGCAGAGTCTCGGCACTCTCATGTCCACTGCTGAAGGTTACGATGCCACTCAACTGTTCGCCAGTCTCGTGCACCTGTATTCCTGGCAGTCCTCTCAGAGTCGTTCGCAATTGGGCGGCGAGCATACGCACTCGTCGCTCGATGTCCGGCATTCCCAACTGCGTCGCGTAGTCTGCCGCAGCACCCAGCGCAATCTTGCCGGCCACACTGCATTCCCAGCTTTCAAAGCGTCGCGCATCATCGCGAAATTCGTAGTGGTTTTCAGAAGTCCACCTGGCAGAGTGAAAGTCGATGCGATCCGGCTGCAACCTTTGCAAAGACTCGCGACGGACATAGAGGAACCCGGTGCCGCGTGGCCCACGCAAATATTTGCGCCCGGTGCCTGTCAGCATGTCGCAACCCAGTTCAGTAACGTCCAGATCGACCTGCCCTGCCGACTGACAAGCGTCCAGAAGATAAAGAATGCCATGTGCTCTGGCAAGACGTCCGACTTCTGCGGCTGGATGGACTACCCCGCACTGGCTGGGCACGTGGGTCAGGGCGATCAGGCCGACATCGTCGCCGATGGCAGCTGTCAGGTGTTCAAGGCAGATGCAGCCCTGAGAGTCGTTCGGAATGACCTCGATGCGCAGGTTCTTCGAACGTGCCATATGCAGAAGCGCCAGGTAGTTGCTGGCGTACTCGGACTGCCCGGTTAGAATACGCTGGCCGGGTTGCAGGGGGATGGCATGAAAGAGCGAGTTCCAGGCATGAGTAGCACTTTCAGCGTAGGCGATCTCGTTCGTTTGACAATGCAACAGCCGCGCGAATGCCGCATAGAAGTTTTCAACTGCGGGAGCGGCTTGCGATGCTGCCTCATAGCCACCTGTTTGCTGTTCGAGCGCGAGGTGCTGCAACAGGCGCTGATGCACTGGCAGAGGCGAGAGCGAAGCGCCAGCGTTGTTGAAATGGATCAGATCATTGCAGGCCGGCGTCTGCTTTCTGATCTCGGCGATATTCAGCGTCATGATGATGACGCGCCGCGCATTGGCGTTGCTTGCATAAGAAAAATGCCTTCTGTACATTGCGGTGGCGACGCGCGGGCCGCCCCATCATTGCCGGTGGTAATCGACACTATACATCGGGACCACCCCCTGACAAAGCCGGAGAAAATACTATGCTCAAGATCTATGGAGGCAGTACTTACAATGCCACTAAAGTGTTGTTTACCGCTGAGGAATTAAGTGTCCCCTGCGACTACATACATCTGAATTTTGTGAAGGGCGAACACAAGAGTCCTGAACATCTGGCGCGCCATCCGCTGGGCAAGGTGCCGGCTATTGAGCATAACGGTCATTTTTTGTTTGAGAGCGCTTCGCTCTGTCGTTATCTCGCTAACATCAGTGACAAGCGTCTGTACGCTGCCGACCCGTTGCGTGCGGCGGAGATTGATCAGATGGTGGATATGATCTGCCATCACGTGGGGCGTTGGCTGGGTGTCTTCTTTTATCAGGAAGTGGTGCTCAAAAAGTACTACAACAAGCAGCCGGACGAAAAAGCCATGATCGAGGCCAAAGGATTCCTCGATCAAGTGCTGCCCTATATCGACAAGCTCCTGAGCACCGGCAGGTTTCTGTGTGGTAACGAGATCACATTGGCAGATACGATTGCTCTGCCTTATTTTCATGCCCAGGAGGTCACCTCTTTGAGCCTCGACGCCTATCCCTCCATTCAGCACTGGTATCGGGAAATGAAGGCTCGACCAGCGTTTCAACGCACACTGGCGCGCATGCCTCAGTGATAAAGGATTATCTTGGTATTTCCTGACAGCATCCCGGTACTGGTGATCGGTGCAGGCCCGGCCGGTTTGATGGCTGCGGAGCAACTTGTCGCTGCGGGCGTTGCGGTGCACGTTTGTGATGCCATGCCGTCGCCAGGGCGAAAATTTCTGCGCGCGGGCATCGGCGGGCTCAACCTTACCCACGGCGAAGATACCGCTGCCTTTCACTCCCGTTATTCGCACTCAGAGGCAGAGGCTGCGGCGACGATGGGGCAGGGTGTGGCGACAGTCTCGTCGTGGTTGCACGACTTCGATGCCATCGCGCTACGGAGCTGGGCGCGCCAGCTTGGTGTGGAGACTTTTGTGGGCAGTTCGGGGCGGGTGTTTCCCGTTGGCTTGAAGGCAGCACCGTTGTTGCGGGCCTGGTTGCACAGATTGCGCGAACAGGGATGTGTGCTGCATACCCGCTGGCGCTGGGTAGGTTTCGCTGACGAATCTTCCAGAATTTCCGATCCAGGACTGTTGCGCCCCTCGCTCTTTGAAACTCCCGAGGGGCCCAAGGAAGTTTCGGCGCAGGTCGTGGTGTTCGCGATGGGTGGAGGCAGTTGGGCGCGGCTGGGCAGCGATGGCAGCTGGTTGCCAGTGCTTGCTCAGGAAGGAATAGCCTGCACTGCGCTCAAACCTGCCAATTGTGGTTTTGATTTCCCCTGGAGTGAGCGTTTATTGTCCCAGTATGCTGGCAGTCCGCTGAAACCTGTGGGACTAAGCGTAGTCGATTCCACGGGAACCCTGGTGTTTACCCGTAAGGGCGAGGCTCTCGTCAGTCGCCACGGGATTCAGGGTAGTCTCATTTACGCTTCCTCGAGTGCAATTCGTGAGCAGATTGAACTGCATGGCAAGGTCACGCTTTATTGGGACCTGCTGCCAGATCACACGCCTGGGCAAGTGAGGGCGGCGCTGCGGGTATCGCGAGGAAAGGATTCCTTGAGCAATTTCCTGCGCAAGCGTTTGGGGTTGGATGGACTGCGCTTGAGCCTGCTGCATGAGCTGGCATGCAAACCCGGTGGCGATGGCGAACAGCTTGCGCACTTGCTCAAATGCTTGCCGCAAACGCTGCGAGGTGTCAGGCCCATCGACGAAGCCATCTCGACGGCAGGGGGAATACTACTCAGTGGATTGGATCAGAATTTGATGAGCCGTGCGCTTCCCGGCGTGTTTTGCGCCGGGGAAATGCTTGACTGGGAGGCTCCTACAGGAGGCTATCTGCTCAATGCCTGCTTTGCCAGCGGGCGTCGCGCGGGACAAGGAGCACTGCTGTATCTGCGAAAAGCTGACGCCGGCTAATGCCAGGCGTTACGGCAGCAAGTGGAAGTAGACGTACTCTGCACTGATATCCTGACGGATCTGGAAACTGATTTCGCGCAGATTGATACGGTCGAACAGTGCCTTGTACTCCGTCTTCAGCGAGTTGTAGATCACTTCCTGGATGATCAGGATATTGTAGTGGGCGAGGCCCAATTCCAGTGCTCGGTCGTTAATCAGTTTTTCAATGACGGGGTGCTTGCGGATTTCTTCATAACGATAGGCTTGGATCAGGGCATCCCCGAACAGATCATAGGATTTGATTCCGCTACTCTGGAACGTTCCCTGTACCGAGTTGAAAGCCAGCCCCATAGCCCCTTTGATAGGGGTGCTATAGCCAAATCGCCTGACCTCCTCGTTGAACTCTCTGAACATCATCAACGCCGTCGAGATCGCATGATCGGCCAGCAAATCCGGCTCGTCCGCCAGAAATGGGTAGCCGATGGAGCTGATGAAACCGTCACCGGTCTCCTTGAGTCGGAAGGCCCGTGACTTCAGTGGATTATGCTGGTAGCCCAGCATACAGATCTGAAAAAAGTTTCGAAAAACGTCGAGGAAAAACGATTTGGTGCGTTCGTGCTTGATCTCACTGGAGCGCTGCACATCGAACACGTTGATGATGGCACGTCCTTTTGCGACCGGCATGGTGTCTTCCAGCTCATCACCGGCCTTGATCATTTCCAGCTGATGCGGGTACACCAGTTTCGAGAGCTGGTTATACAGATGCTGTCGCGTGTCGGCATCAATCGAGCGGTAATAGAATCGAATCTGTACCCGTGCGAAAAACATCCAGCTGAAGATCGTTCCCGCCAGCAAGCCCTGGATAACCTGGACCGCATTGGTCGCCAGATACTGGGGACTAATCAGGAAAATCAATGACACCATGATCACGGTGAACATGATATTGCGCAGAAGAGTCGTTCTGTATGACGTGTGGTAGGAAAACGCTGTGGTCATCAGCAAGGTGAAGTTTATCTGGCCAGACGGTACCAGAAAGATGGCGGACTGCTGATCTAGTATCAGTCTGGGCTCAAAAACAAAACGCAGTGTCAGGCAAAAACCTAGCAACACTGTCAGGCTGGCAAGGTCGAGTGCAACTCGGGAGTACTTCTCGATGCGGGAGTTCAGCAGCGATGCGATCGGAAAGAGAAAAATCAAAAGAATGGGTACGGCATAGGCGAACAGCGCCTGGAATGCCAGGGGACTTTGGCTGCCAGAACGCGTCACGTACGTCATGACAGAGGACATAGCCAGCAGTATGGCAGCCGATTTCCCGGGCCAGCTGGTCAGTGCCTGGGACGCCTCGTCCCGCAATTCATCCCTGAACTCCTTGATGTGTTCTCTGCAATACGCGGAATACTTTTCTGAGTTCATTTATGTTCTTAATTTCATGCAGAACGATGATCCATGTCGAATAGACTCTAACCCGTCAAATTCCGGTAGCGATTACACCCGGAGTACACTTGAGAGTCGCGTGATTATACAGTAATAGCTCCCGTGGGCAATTCGCTTATATATCAATATGTTGAAATTAATGAACGACGTTCCAACAACAGCATGAACAAGCGCACTGATCATCTCTGCTCGTTCCGTGCTGTGTCCTCAACGTAAAAAAGTGACCTGACTACTTTTTTCGTTCATTCCAATTCTTTTTCCTGCTGTTGGGAAACGGGATCGAAGCTGCAACAGGGGGCCCATGCCAGTGAGCGAATTTGGTGCGAAATAACATCGGAGCCACGACACAATCTACATGGAGGGCTGGTATTTTAATCGCCAATCTTGTGGATTACACTGCTAGACCTCGATGAGTTTATTTCTGCTCTGCCAGCTCGATTCGACAGCTCATCGGGACAAGCGTGTACTCACCAGAGTATGGAAAATATATTCATAATGTAGGAATGTTCCTACCGAGGATACAAAATGGATGCTATCAATTTTAGAACACTGGTCACAGAAATTGAGATCGAAAAGTAAATCAACAAATTCGAAGGTTTCGTAGGTGTCAGACTTCCCTACGACTATTCGATGCGCAGCAGAATAGTCGCTGCTTTCAAGGGTGATGAGATGGTTGCTGGCTATATGATGGTGACCAAGCCTGCGTTCAGAAGTCTTATGTTTGTCCCGGACAGCGTGAAAGCGAGTCATGAATTCTTCCAGAACGATCAATATGAAATGATGGAGGTCAATGGCGTCTGGATCAGCGCCTCATTAAAATCAGCCTCCGATTATTTTCGGATATGGATCCATATGATGTGGGATGTATTTTTCACAAAAAAGAAATATGTTTTGCTGATGGCTAATTTGCGTAATGGCAATGTCAAAAATATTCATAGTCTTACCAATCCGGAACTGCTGTACGAAGGCCCGCCCATGCTGATGGCCGGCAGCGCCAGCCACTCGACGATTCGCGTGAGTTTTACAACCCGTTGGCAGATGGTGATGAATATTCCGCGTTACTGGATGGAGTACAAGAACAGGGAAAAGCGATCCAGCAAGCGACTCAAGCAGCGCGCTTACAGCAGGGGGTTGCGTCAGGCTGAGTCATAGGACTCTTTTTTCTGAAAGAATATGTGAGCACGCGCTGATGCTGCCCTGTTGAATCAGGGAGCGTTTGATCGGGAGGCGTTTTATGCTGTGTGGGGTTTCATTGCCTGCAGGTTCACCTCTGAGCTTGCGAGGTGTTTTGCATTGGTTCAAACTGAGCTGATTCAGGCAGTGTCGGGCTGATACCAGAAGCTTGAGGACGACGTGCCTGTAGTAGTTATCGGCGTGAGGAGAAAAGACTTGAGTGAAAATAATATAAAAAGTTTGTTGCAGCAGTTGCGGCAGGCTCTGCATGAAGGTGGCACCGTAGATGAGGAGACTCTGGCGATGGCGAGAACTCTGGATAAGGAGATTAGTTCCTTTATCGCTTCGGCCGAAGACGTCAATAGTCCCGTTCTGGATGACGCGATTGCACTGGAGGCGCGCTTTGCGGTGAACCTCCCTGTCGCTGAGAAGGTGATCCGGGAACTGATAGACAGTCTTGGGCGTATCGGAATCTGATCGAGAACTGTTGGCCGCTCATACCGCCTATTTCATTGCGTGGCGTCAAATATCAAGGACACATGCTCGTCGACCTGAATTGCCCGGTTGCGCGCCTGTTCCGCCTCGACATAGTTCGCGGCCTCTTCTACAGTACAGATATTTCTGCTGACGGCCTCTGCGGCTAATATTTCGAAAGATGCGTCAACCGGCAACGTTCCCTGCTTGATTGCTGCACGAATCGAGTCTCGAATTGACTTTGTGGCAATTATCTTTTGAAAGGCATTCTCGATGACAAATGCGGAATCCGCATCGCTGCTGCCAATGAAGGCATAGCGAGTCAGGCGTTCCCGCAACTCGGAATTGCTCCACATGGTCTGCACGATGGCATGGTCCAGGGTGTCCTGTGGTCGACGGTAGGCATATCCCCAAGGAAACACCACGCGCTTGAGAAAAATTGCCACGAAGCGATTGGGCATATTGTCAAAAAAATCGGTGAGGGCGCTTTGGCATTCATGGAGTGCCAACTCAATGTTCCAACGCACATAGGGCAAATCTTCTGACGCCCGCCCATTGCCTTCGTAATAGCGCAGTACTGCAGATGCCAGATAGAGCTGACTGAGTACATCGCCAAGACGTGCCGAGAGTCTTTCCTTGCGTTTCAACTCTCCCCCGAACATGAGCATGGAAACATCTGACACCAAAGCCAGCGCTGAACTCATGCGGGTGAGCTGTTGGTAGAAAGTCCTACTGCCGTCGTGGGCCGGGCTGTCGGCTATCAATGCTGCGCTTAGACCGAGTGTCAGCGTGCGGACAAAATTGCTGATGCCGTAGCCGATGTGGCGGAAGATCAGGCTGTCAAATTCACGCAGTCCTGCCTCGTCGTCGTTATGCTTGGCTGCCTGCATCTCGCGGGCTATAAAAGGGTGGCAGCGTATTGCACCCTGCCCGAAAATCATCAGATTGCGCGTGAGAATGTTGGCACCCTCGACGGTGATGCCGATGGGCATGCTCATGTAGGCATGTGCCAGATAGTTGGACGGCCCGAGGATCAATCCTCGGCCGGCGTGGACATCCATAGCGTCTCCGATGACGGAGCGGGATTTTTCCGTCATGTGATATTTGGCAATAGCGGATACCACGGCAGGTTTGATGTGGGCATCCACAGCGCCAGCAGTAATTATTCTTGCTGCTTCAAGCTGATAGGTATGCCCGGCAATTCTCGCTAGCGCCTCTTCGACTCCTTCGAAATTGCCAATGGCGAGATTGAATTGGGTGCGAATCCTGGCGTATGCGCCAGTCATCCTGTAACACAGTTTGCCGGTGGCGGTGGCCAGGGCTGGCAGAGAGATCGCCCGTCCCTCCGAGAGACACTCGACCAGCATTCGCCACCCTTGACCCGCGCGCTCAACACCGCCGATGATCCACTCCAGCGGGATGAAAACGTTTTCACCACGGGTCGGCCCGTTCATGAAAGTCATGCCCATGGGGAAGTGTCTATTTCCGATCTCTACACCAGGATGTGAAGTAGGAATGAGCGCCACTGTGATGCCCCGGTCCACTACATCGCTCAGCAAATGATCAGGGTCGACCATCTTGAACGCGAGACCCAGGACGGTCGCAACCGGCGCCAGAGTGATATAGCGCTTGTTCCAGGTCAGTGAAAGGCCCAGGCATTGTTTGCCTTCATACTCGCCCATGCACACAACTCCGGTATCCGTCATCGCGCCAGCATCACTTCCTGCCTCTGGGCCAGTCAGTGCAAAGCACGGAATTTCTTCGCCACAGGCCAGTCGCGGCAGATAGTGCTGGCGCTGCGCCTCGGTGCCGTACTTCATCAGAAGTTCGGCCGGTCCGAGTGAGTTCGGGACCATGGTGGTCACCGCGGCGCTGCAACTGCGCGTGGCAATCTTGGTCACCACCGTGGAGTGCGCCAGTGCCGAAAAGCCCAGCCCGCCGTATTCTTCTGGAATGATCATGCCGAAGAATTTTTCTTTCTTCAAATAATCCCATGCCGCTAGCGGCAGATCCTTGTCCTTGTGCACTATGTCCCAGTCACTGATCATCCTGCACAGTTCTTCGGTCTGCCTGGCGAGAAATTCTTCCTCGGCCTTGTTCAAAGTGGGGTAGGGAATTGCCAGCCACTTCTTCCAATCTGGCGCGCCCCTGAACAGATCGGCTTCCCACCAGGTGTCTCCCGCTTCGAGTGCCTCCTGTTCTGTTTCGCTCATCGGTGGCAGGACGCGCTGGAAGAACAAGTAAACTGGACGTGTCAGTTTGTCGCGCCGCAGGTTGTCCGCGAAGTAAAAGAAGGCAACTGCAAATAGCACCAGCCATGGGAGCCACGCGAAGCCGCCCAACCAGGTCAGTGCGATCAGGGTCATGGCAATGGCGATGAGGATGCTGCCCATGCGAGCGCGTCGATAGGCGAGAATCCAGATGACAGCGAGCACGATCAGCGATTGCACTAGAGTCGACATTCTTAACGCTCCAATCTATTGGCCGTACAGAGTTGGATTCCACACAGTCCCAGCAGGACTGTGTTGAGTTCTGTCCATGGGTCGCTCTTGTGCAGGCCTTTGACGGCGAGGTCGACGAGGCGAGCCTGTTGCAGCAATTTTTCCAGAGCCCGGACACTGTGCCGCTCGATGGCGGCAGCCACCGGCGCTTCATGGATTTTGCGGACCCCTTCGTTCTGCATGGCGCTGCCCGGATTCTGGCCCGCCGCGACGCGCGTCGCCACGGCAATCAGGATACGCAGCTCGCGAGTTAGCATGCCCAGCAGAGCCAGCACTTCGTTGCCCTCGGCACGCAGACCATTCAATATTTTCAGACAGTGACGGGCATTGCCCAACAGTGCCGCATCCAGCAGATTGAAGGTGTTGTAGCGAGAGTTGTCGGCGACAAGGTTCATGATGTGTTTGCGGTCAATCTGAATCTTGTTGTCTGGCGAGGCACCTGTGAGGATACGCAGTTTCTCGATCTCCTGACTTGCAGCCAGCAGATTGCCTTCCAGACGATCGCACAGAATCGTGATGGCCTCGGCATCGGCGTTCAGGCCGTAGCTCGCCATGCGGGTGCTGAGCCAGCGCGGCATGCCCTTGCTGTCCACCGGCCACACCTGCACGAAGACGCCGGGTGTTTCCAATTCCTTGAACCACTTGGTGTTGAGTGTGCTTGATTCCAGGCGCGGGCTGACGATGATTAGGACGTTGTCTGGATTCGGATCGGACAGATACCGCTGCAGGGCTGCGCGTCCTTCTTCCTCCAGCTTGGCGGAGTACAGCCGCAGTTCAATGATCTTTTTGTCGGAGAACAGCGACATGCTGTTGCCTGACTGCAACATGGTCTGCCAGTTGAAACTGCGATCGACGAAGAACAGTTCCCACTCGCTGAAACCCTGCTGGCGGCAGCGGCCACGCAGTTTATCCAGCGACTCCTGAACCAGGAGGATCTCGTCACCGGCGACCCAGTACATCGGCAACAGTTGTCGCTGCAGATGGGCGCCAAGCTGGTCCGAGTTGATGCGCATTCAGATATTGCCCAGTGCGCGCAGTCTGCCGAGTAATTGCTGCACCAGTTCCTGCCGCATTTCAGCGCGCAGCATCTCCATCTCCTCAGTGCTGCCGGCGATGTTGGCGATATCTTCGAAATAACTGCGCTGCGCCGATAGGACCTGGGGGCCGTAAAGAGCAACACCATCGCGCTCCAGACTGACTTCGACGGCCAGCTGCAGATCATACTGAGCCGCTCTTGCACGTCCATTCACCGAAGCTGTCCGCGTATCCGACTGTTCCGCTCCGATGCGCAGCGCATAGGGTGATTGGCCATTACCGGTGCTGACCTGCGCGCTCAGCAGTGCTTCACGCAATTGTTGCAGAAAACTGCTGTTAGCCTGCGCCGCTTGCAACTGAACGCTGGTGAAAGGCAGTGCCCCCTCTTGTGCGCCGCGCAGTGTGAAACCACAGGCCGGCAGTGCCAGCAGCAGAACAAAAAGAATAGTGAAGCGGGTCATTGCGTGTTGCATGGTGGCTGCTCGTTTGAGTTGTCGACGTTCTGTTGGATCACCCCTGGTACTCAGGTGGATTTCGGGACCGCCCGTGGACTGGTGGTGGTGACCTTCAGCAGGCGAATCTGGCGGCTGTCGGCATTCAGAACAGTGAAGTGAAAAGTCCCCACTTCAACGCTCTCGTCGCGTTCGGGGATATGGTTCAGGTGCTGCAGTACCAGGCCTCCGATGGTATCGACTTCCTGATCGCTGAACTCCGAGCTGAAATACTCATTGAATTCCGCAATCGGTGTCAGGGCTTTGATGATGTAGTTGCGCGTGTCGATCTTCTTGATGAAGCTTTCGTCGTTGACGTCGTATTCATCTTCGATCTCACCGACGATCTGTTCCAATACGTCTTCGATAGTGACGATACCGCAGGAGCTGCCGTACTCATCGATGACCACCGCCATGTGGTGGCGGGTCTCCCGGAACTCCTTGAGCAACACGTTCAGGCGCTTGCTCTCCGGCACAAAGGTCGCCGCGCGCATGATGCTGCGAACATCGAAACTGCTGCGATCGCCGCTGCGGATATATTGCAGCAGGTCTTTGGCGAGTAGAATGCCGATTACGGAGTCGGAGTTTTCGGCGATGACAGGGAAGCGTGAATGTGATGCTGTCACGGTTACGTCCAGCAGCTGCTCGAAGGAATCCGTGGCATCGACAGTGATGACCTGCGCGCGGGGAATCATGATTTCCCGCACCTGCATGTTTGATACCTGCAGCGCACCCTCGATGATGGCCAATGCGTCTGCATCCAGCACATGGTCCTGCTCCGCGTTGCGCAGCAGTTCCAGCAGGCTTTTGGTGTCCGTGGGCTCGTCCGAGAAAACCTGCGCTATTCGTTCGATCCAGGACCGGGGTCTTGGATCGATACTCGATTGGTCGTCTGCCATTTCCTGATCTTTCTGCCTCGTGCGGTTGGATATTAAATGGTGGAGATTAAGTGTTGAAAATCAGTGTTCGTCGTTCAGGTACGGATCGGCGATTCCCAGAGCGGAGAGAATGCGGCGCTCCAGCGCTTCCATTGCCTCCGCGTCGTCATCGTCCTCATGATCATAGCCATTCAGATGCAGCGTGCCGTGCACGACCATGTGCGCCCAATGCGCAGCGGCGGGCTTACCTTGCTCTGCAGCTTCCCGTGCCACGACGTCGGCACAGATGGCGAGGTCTCCCAGCGGGAGCTCCTCCAGATCGGCCAAAATGGCGTCCGGAATATCACTGATGAAAGACAGCACATTGGTAGCGTAGTCTTTGCCGCGATAATCTTTGTTGAGTTGCGTGGACTCCGCTGTGTCGACGATACGGATGCCGATATTCACCGGTTTCTGTGTGGCGCGTGCGTGCCGCTGTGCGCACTCAATCCAGCGCAGGAAATCTTCTTCTAGAGGAACCGCAATTCCGACGCAGGCGTTCTCAAAATCAAGCGTCGCGGTCATGGCCCTGGTCCTGGCTTACGTCTTTAGCAGCGTCTTTAAGACCGTCCGGTCCGCTGAATGCACCGATATTCTTCTTGTCGTAACGGTCATAGGCTTCCACGATTCGCTGCACCAGCGAATGTCGCACCACGTCCTTGGAATCAAACCAGGTGAAGGCGATGCCTTCGACATCCTTGAGCACGCGGGTCACTTCAATCAGTCCAGAGCGGGTGCCCTTGGGCAGGTCAATCTGCGTGACGTCGCCGGTTATGACCGCCGTGGAACCGAAACCGAGACGGGTCAGGAACATCTTCATCTGTGACGTGGTGGTGTTCTGACTTTCGTCGAGGATGATGAAGGAGTTGTTCAGTGTGCGTCCGCGCATGTAGGCCAGCGGCGCAATCTCGATGACATTTTTTTCGATGAGACGGGCGACGCGCTCGAAGCCGAGCATTTCGTAGAGGGCGTCGTAGAGCGGGCGCAGATACGGGTCGATCTTCTGGGTGAGATCTCCGGGTAGGAAGCCCAGTTTCTCGCCGGCCTCTACCGCAGGACGAACCAGCAGCAGACGCTGCACACGCTCCTGCATCAGGGCCTCGACGGCACATGCCACCGCGAGATAGGTCTTGCCGGTACCGGCCGGGCCTATGCCGAAATTGATGTCAAAACGTTGTATGGATTCCACGTACTCGCTTTGATGCGGGCCACGTGGCTTCACAGAAGTGTTCGGGGTCTTGATGATTAGCGGTTTGTCAACATCTTCGTGGGTCTTGTCCACCTTGGCGGGCTGGACATTTTGCACTTCCTTCAGCGCCAGGTGCACGACATCCGGATTGACACCCTCGCCGCTGCCTGTCTCGGCGTAGAGTTTGTCCAGCAGATTTCGGCCGCTCTCCACTGCGCTCTGCGAGCCTGAGAGGTTGAAGACATTGCCGCGCTGCTGAATCTTGACCGCCAGCGACTTCTCAATCTGCTGCAGGTGTTCATTGAGATGGCCGCATAAATTGGCCAGGCGGTGCGTGTTGTCGGGCTCAAGAACGAGCTGTTGGGTGAATTTCTCGGTTGCCATTAAGACAGCTTACAAACCTCCTGCATTGGGTCAAATTGCCTGCGGATATCGGTCGCGTTGCGGCCGTAGTATACCAATCTATCGCTACTTGTAAGCAGTTTTAACGGGGTGTTGATTACAAGGTCCCCACCAGTGAATTGGGGTAGGCTCTGGTGATTTTCACGTCCGCAAATTGCCCGATCAGACGATGGTCATCCCCGCGGAAATTTACCACGCGGTTGTTCTCCGTGCGGCCCTGCAGATCACCCGGATCCTTGCGTGAGAGGCCGGTGACGAGAATGCGTTGGGTCGTGCCTATCATGCCTTCGCTAATGGCGGCCGCTTGCTGGATGATTTGGGCCTGCAGGATGCTCAGGCGGTGTTTTTTCTCCTGCTCGGAAGTCGTGTCGGGCAGATCGGATGCCGGGGTGCCGGGGCGGGCGCTGTAAATGAAACTGTAGGAGGTGTCGTAGCCGATCTCCATGATCAGGTTCATGGTGTCTTCAAAGTCTTTGTGGGTCTCGCCCGGGAAGCCAACGATGAAGTCCGACGACAGGCTCATGTTGGGGCGGATGGCCTTCAACTTGCGGATGATGGACTTGTACTCGAGCACGGTGTGATTCCGCTTCATTGCCGCTAGCATGCGGTCCGAACCGCTCTGTACCGGCAGATGCAGGTGATCCACCAAGCCAGGGACATGGCGATAGGTGTCGATCAAGCGACTGCTGAACTCGGTGGGGTGCGAGGTTGTGAAGCGAATTCGGCCTATACCCTCGATGGCTGAAACGTATTGGATTAAAGTGGCCAGATCCGTGAGCTGACCATCATGGGTCAGGCCGCGATAAGCATTCACATTCTGCCCCAGCAGGTTGATTTCGCGAACGCCTTGTGCGGCTAAGTGCACGGCTTCTGCCAGCACGTCGTCCAGTGGGCGGCTGACTTCTTCGCCTCGGGTATAAGGCACCACGCAGAAAGAGCAGTACTTGCTGCAGCCTTCCATCACTGTCAGGAAAGCCTCACAGCCATCGACCGTGGGTTCGGGCAGGCGGTCAAACTTCTCAATCTCGGGGAAGCTGATATCCACTAAGGTGTTGCTGCCGTTCGAGCTGTTGAGCATTTGCGGGAGTTTATGCAGCGTCTGCGGACCGAAGACCACGTCGACGTAGGGGGCGCGTTTGCCGATGGCGGCGCCTTCCTGACTGGCGACACAGCCACCCACCGCGATCTTGATATTCGGGTTGATCTTCTTTAATGCCTTCCAGCGGCCGAGCTGATGGAAGACCTTTTCCTGCGCCTTTTCACGAATCGAGCAGGTATTGAGCAACAGCAGATCAGCCTGCTCCGGAGTGTCGACGAGTTCAGCCCCGTGGGATTCGCGCAGCATGTCGAGCATGCGTGACGAGTCATACACGTTCATCTGGCAGCCATGGGTCTTGATGAACACCTTCTTGATGGTCCCATCTGTGGGCAGTCCGGTTTTGGCGGCCACTGGTCCTGATAAGGGAGTGGGGACAGGAGAGGTTGCTGCAGCGGCATGGGAAGCAGGCGTCACGTACTGGACGGCCTGAGTCTGAGTGTCGTTGTTCATCATGGTTTGTCGGATTCCACCCCGAAGGGCATTGCGAAACGGGCCTGGCGAAGGTGCTGGTTTTCAGCAGAGCGCGGATTGTAGCAGCTTAGCCGTCGGCACAAAACCTGCGTACGGGAGTGAAAGATTGTCGGGTGGCCACGGTACAATTGCTGTAAAATGCCAGCCAGCTCCGTCCGGTCCGAGAATTCGCGCTTGAAATACACGAATTCGCCCTGATATAAAGGAGCGTCAACGTTTACGAGATTGCATTAATGGCTACTCCTTCCGAAATCTACAGAATCACCTTCCTCAACAAGGGCAAGGTCTATGAAGTCTTTGCCAAGCAGGTCTATCAGAGCGAGCTGTATGGCTTCATCGAAGTCGAAGACTACATCTTCGATGAGCGCAGTCAGGTGGTAGTAGACCCGAGCGAAGAAAAGTTGAAGGCCGAGTTCCACGGGGTCAAGCGCAGCTTTATTCCGATTCAGGCGATTGTCCGCATCGACGAGGTCGAGAAGGGCGGGGTCAGCAAGATATTCAATGGCGACAATATCACGCCATTCCCGGTGCCGTTCATGGCCTCGCGCAATACTGATACCCAGAAGTCCGAGTAATTCCCTAAACCATCAGACTGGTCAAGCGATCGGGCTGGCAGTGCAGAGCCAGCCGACAGCCTGATCTGACACTGCTAAACCCCTAACTCTCTTTCGATAGTCGCCAACTCCACACACAGCACAAACACCTCCATGGCAGCGTCGATTTCCCTCAAGCTTGGGAAGGAAGGCGCCAGCCGGATATTCGTGTTGGCAGGATCTTTGCGGTAGGGATAGGTGGAGCCTGCAGGCGTCAACTTTACACCGGCGCCTGCTGTCAGTTTCACCACTTTGTCAGCCAGCCCCGGCTGAGTATTGAACAGCACGAAGTAACCACCCTGCGGTGTCGTCCAGTCTCCCAGGCTCTTGCCATTGATGGTTTTACCTTTCAGGCCCTTGTTCAGCTGTTCCAGCAAGACCTTGAACTTCGGCTCCAGAATGGCACGGTGGCGCTGCATCAGCGCGCGCAGCGTGGGCATGTCCTTGAGGAATTTGACGTGACGCAGCTGATTGACCTTGTCGGGGCCGATAGTAGCGATGCCAAGCTGTTCTGCGAAAGCGGCAAGGTTGGCCTCTGACGTCGCAATGAAGGAGATGCCGGCGCCGGCCTGAGTGATCTTCGATGTAGAGCCAATCACCAGAACGTTGTCCAGCGTACCCGCTGCTTCACTCAGTGCAATGATGTTGGCCAGCTCGGGCGGGTTATCCACCAGATGATGTTCGGCGTAGGCGTTATCCCACATTATGCGGAAGTTGGCGCCGGCAATTTTACCCAGTTGCGCCATTCTGCCGACTACCGCTTTGGAGTATACGACACCATCGGGGTTGGCATATTTGGGCACACACCAGATGCCCTTGATCAACGGGTCAGCCTTCAGCAGTGCCTCGACCTGATCCATGTCCGGGCCTTCAGAGTTCATGGCGACCGGGATCATGGCGATGCCGAGTGCTTCGCAGATGGCGAAGTGACGGTCATAACCAGGAGCGGGGCACAGGAATTTCACTGTGCCACCAGTGGCTGCCGCCTCCTTCTGCCAAGAGGAATCAGCGCCGCGCGCGCCGTGATAGAGCGAGCTGGTCACCAGTTGATACATGAACTGCAGGCTACTGTTGCCGCCAACCATAGTGCGCACTGGGGTCGTCTGCAGGTAGTCAGCAGCCAGCTGTCTGGCTTCCGGGATGCCCATAATGCCGCCGTAGTTGCGGCTGTCGGAGTTGTCATGACACAGGTAGTTCCCAGCAAGGATACCGTCGAGTTCGTCGCTGAGGTTCAGCTGTTCCGTCGATGGTTTGCCGCGCGTCAAATCCAGATTCAGTTTCTGGGCGCTGACGCTCTGGTACTGTGCACGTAATTCCTGTTGTCTGGCTTGCAGTTGCTGGTGATTCAAGAATCGCTCCTCAAGGACGGCGCTCTCGCAGCGCTGTTGAATTTAACGGATGGCTTCACTGGTCATGACGGTTTTATGCCTGTTCTGCACTGAGAGTATTCTGCGTACCGGTGGCCGCGAACAAGCGCGCGGATTTTACAGTATACTCCGCGCAAACTCGATCAGGACTTTACATGCCTCACACTCAGGATGATTTGCCAGAGGAATCAGCGTCAGACGCTGACTTCCACGCCGACGCAACACATGATCTGCAGCATCAATCTCTCGCGGTGCACCCCTATCAGCGTCTTACTCCTGAGCGCGTACTCGACGCTGTCGAGAGTGTCGGCATTCGCACTGACGCCCGCATCCTCGCGCTCAACAGCTACGAGAATCGCGTCTATCAGGTAGGTGTGGAAGATGGTCCGCCGGTGATCGTGAAGTTCTATCGGCCAGAGCGCTGGACCCGCGAACAGATTCTCGAAGAGCACGCCTTTGCCACAGAGCTGGCGGATCTGGAAATTCCGGTGGTGCCGCCGTTGCCTCTTGATGGTAAACAGACGCTCTATGATTTCGATGGTTTCTCCTTTGCCGTGTTCGAGCGTCTTGCGGGCCGCGCCCCGGATCTGGATGACCCGGATAATCTGGTGGTGCTGGGGCGCTTCATTGGCCGCGTGCACCTGGTCGGCGCGACACGCACTTTCAAACATCGGGGCGGGTTGACGGTCGAGCGGCTGGCTATCGAGAGCCGGGAGTATCTGCTCGGCAATCACTTCATTCCGGATTCACTGATCCGTGCCTACGACACGCTCAGCAATGATTTGATCGTCAGACTGCAGGCCGTATTCGCACGCAACAAGGGCATACGGCTGCAGCGCATCCATGGTGACTGCCATCCGGGCAATGTGCTGTGGCGAACCGATGCGCCTCATTTTGTGGACTTTGATGACACCATGACCGGGCCTGCCATTCAGGACCTGTGGATGTTGATGTCCGGCGAACGGGATCAGCGCCAGGGACAACTGCTGGAGCTGGTGGAAGGGTACAATGAGTTCAACGATTTCAACCCCCGCGAGCTGGACTTGATCGAGGCTCTGCGCACGCTGCGGATCATGCATTACAGTGCCTGGCTAGCGCGGCGCTGGGAAGATCCTGCGTTCCCTAAGAGCTTCCCTTGGTTCAATACCGAGCGCTACTGGGCGGAGCACATTCTGGAGCTGCGCGAGCAGATGGCAGCGCTGGACGAGCCGCCGCTACGGCTGCTGTACTGACGGACTGGCTTCATCCAGAACTGCAGTGATTTCCTGTTCGATGATCTCGATGTCCTTGTCCTTGAAGCCAATGTGTACCAGTCGCACCACTCCCTGGGGGTCGATCAGGTAGGAGGTGGGCATACCGATCACACCATACTGATCCAGTACCGCGCTGTCGGTGTCGGCGGCGATCAGGTAGTCGAGCGGGGTGTCCAGCAGGAATTCGCGGCCATCCTCGACGGGATCATCGACATTGATCGCCACCACTTCGAAACCGCGTTCGCGGTACTTGACGTAGAGATCGTTGATAAGTGGCATCGAGCGCAGGCAGGGGGTGCACCAGGATGCCCAGAAATCCACATACACGGTCTTGCCGCGCAGTGCGCTCAGGCTGATGGCGGGTTGGTCTTCCTGTATGTCCGGGAGCGTGAAATCCGGAGCCGGTGTGCCTTCTTCCAACGCCATGGCCCCAGGCGCCAAGGCCGTGCTCAGCAGCAGGGCGGCAGCCACAAACAGTCCACGCAGAATCATGTGTGTGTCTCCATTAGCCCTGACTACCTATGCTGCCGGCATGACATGCATGGCCGGGAAACTCCGAATGAGCTGTTGCCAGCGCTGCTGTTGAATCTTGAGGCGGAAGCGGGCTTCACGGTAGCTGTCGCGCATCTGCAGGCGTTCCCAATGGGTCAACTTCTCATGCAGTGCTGTGGTCTTGGCTTCGTACCAGGCCTGCTGGTGCTGAGCCCACAGTTGCAGCGTTGACTTCAGCTGCTCGTATTCCTGCTCCAGACGTTGCTGCCACTTGTCCGAATTGCTCATGGATTCACAGCGTGCCGCTGCACGGCGGAATTGCATGTCCAATCGGGCGGTTTCGATTACGACAGCCGAGATGCGTTTGAGGTCACTGGTCAGGCCCAGGAAGGCACAGCCCCGAATGAACCATTTGGTCGGGTCGTAATGCCACCACTTGATGCCATTGCGATAGTCCCACTGGAAGGCGTGGTGGTAGTTGTGATAACCCTCTCCGTAGGTGACAAATGCCAGCAGACCGTTGTCCCGTGCCGAGCTTTCGTTGCTATAAGGTTGACGTCCCCACATGTGGGCGATGGAGTTGATCAGCCAGGTCACGTGCTGACTCACTACCAGGCGCAGCAGACCACCGAGGAGAAGAGAGCCTATGATGTCCCCGTTCAGAAAACCCAGAAACACCGGCAACCCGATGTTCATCAGCAGCACCAGGCTCAGATAGTGTTTGTATTGCCACGCCACAACGGGATCGCACTGCAGATCCTTCACGTTCGAGAAATCTTCCTTGCCACTTTCATAATTGCGCAGAATCCAGCCAATGTGGGAGAACCAGAACCCTCGGCCTGCGGAGTAGGGATCCTTGTCATCGTTATCAACATGAGCATGATGGCGGCGATGGTCAGATGCCCAGTGCAGCACATCGTTCTGGAGAGCACAGGCGCCGCCCAGCGCGAAGAAGAACCGCAGCACGCCGCGGGCCTTGTAGGCCTTGTGGGACCAGAGACGATGGTAACCTGCCGTGATAGACATGCCACAAAAACCCATCAGCAGAACAAACACCACCCACTCGTAAAGGTCATAACCATGGGTGAAGCCATACCAAGGTACGAGGGTGACGGCGAAAAGAGGTGTCAGGGTAAACAGGAGGGTATTTGTCCAGTTTACGGGCGGCTTCTGCATAAGTGCGATTCCTGCTGGGGCTTGTAAAATAATTGTCGGCGCCGACCTGAGAGAATTGAACTCCGATCCATTCTGCATTCTGCCGTCGGCGCTCGAACAGCAGGGGAAGCACTTGACGCAGTGTATACTGACAGCGGAAAGTGAGAAATTATTGCATGAATGACGAAACAAAAAAAAGTGCTATGGTCAGGCGCTTGTCTGATCTGTTTTAATTGGCACCCTTTTCACGCCAGCCGATGGTCCAAGAATGAGCAAGAATCTGAGTCAGGAACAATTGCTGGAGCAGCTTTTTGATCTGCAGTCGCAGTTCGCCTTTCAGGAGGATCTGTTGCGCGAACTCAACGACATCGTGGCGCGGCAGCAGACACAGATCGATGTGCTGCACAGAGAAGTCCTGCTGCACAGAGATCGCATCACCCATGTCATGGACAATCTTCCTGACAAGAATAACGCGAGTGCCTCTGTTGACGAGAGGCCTCCGCATTATTGATAGTATTGTCACTTTATGCGCTCTGCTGATCGCGTATTGGTAAGTGCACGTTAGTCTAGGCCGCTACGTGGCCGCAGCGACATCCTCGGCCTGCAGGCCCTTGTCTCCCTCACTGATCGCAAATTCGACTCGCTGACCGTCGTGCAGGACACGGTGGCCTTCTCCGCGAATCGAACGGAAGTGCACGAATATGTCATCCCCGCTGTCGCGGGTTATGAAACCAAAACCCTTGCTGGCGTTGAACCATTTCACGCTGCCACTTTCGCGTTTGGACTGGTTGTAGGGAATACGGTTTTCCTCCACTTGTTTTCTGGCGCGCGGCTTGCTGGTGCGCGTTGCCATGAAGGCGGAGCCGAGGCTTACGATGAAAGTGGCGGCGGTGGCGGTGATGCTGGAGAGCTGGATATCGAGAAGGAAAACAGGCATGGCAATAACAGCGGTGGTAATAAAAGCAATACTGAGCGGTTTGTTGAAGTTGGACATGGATACTCTCTTGGCTGCTTATAATTATTATTCACTGAAGTCAGCGATACTCTCTGCCTGCGCAGGAGTCTCGTCCGCTTCAAGGGGTCAATTCTAACGAGGTTTGTTGATAAATCAAACCCATGCCGCAACTGCAATTCCAACCGTAGCACTTGGCTTTTCTTAAAAGCCTTTCGCTTCGATTCAGCAAGTATTCAGCTTGACACCCACAGTATGCAAGCAAGAGTCGATGGGATGGTCCCAGTGGACTCAAGACCATTCCCGCCGCAGTGATCGGCGGGGTTTCTTCAGAGTGAGGTCAAGAGCTTATGAATAACCAGACACTGAAAAATCTGCTTGCTACACGGATCATGACAGGAGAAACAGTATTGGGGTGCGCAACTGCGACAGTGTTGTTGATGTCTTCTGTGCTGGCGAGTCCCGCGCTGGCATCTTCAGGCGAAAGAACTACCTATGAATATGCGGCAGTGATCGAATCGCGGCCAATCTATCAGACGGTGGAGATTTCGATACCCCGAGAGGAGTGCTGGAACGAGGAGGTGGTCGTGCATCGCCGTGACCGTTCGAGTAGCAACACGCCGGCTATCCTGGGCACCATCATCGGTGGTGCAATCGGCAATGCGGTCGGTCATGGCAAGTCAAATGCGCGGGTAGGGACGGTGGTCGGGGCTGTGTTGGGGCACTCCATAGGACGTGATATAGTCTCGGCCAATGGCAGTCGCGAGCGCAGCAGGCACTACGAGACGGTGCGTCAGTGCGAGACTGTTTATGAGTACCGTGACGAGGAGCGTCTTGTTGGATACGACGTTCGCTATCGCTACAACGATGAAGAGTATTCGGTGCGAATGGACGAGGAGCCAGGCTCCCAGGTCCGCATCAGAGTCAATGTTCAGCCTGTGTTCTGAGGTCATATCAAGAGTCAGTGAAGGCTCGTTTGACTCACAGGCTGTTCCCCGCAGCTTATTTGGAGAGGGTCTGTTTTGAAGTCAAATTCACTGACAAGTCTGTTATGCCGGCTCTTGCCGACCGCCAGGCAATGGCTCAGCGTCGCTGCTGTGCTGCTGCTGGCGGGGATACCTGTCGCCCAAGCCCAGCAGGGTGATGCCCCGGGCCAGGACCGACGCGGTCAGACCGTGGAGCCCGGCGCGCAACAGGCGGCAGTGTCGCAACGTCAGGCTCTGGACCTGGTGCGTGCCCGCTATCCGGGTAATGTCATCAGCATCAACGAGGTCCAACAGGGCGGGGGGTTGTTCTACCGTGTCCGCATGGACAATGAAGGCAATATCTACACGCTCTACGTCGACGCTGCCAGTGGCGACATCACCCGGGAACAGTAAACAGATGCGCCTTCTGGTTGTCGAAGATCAGAGTTTGTTGCGCCAGCAACTTAGTCAGGGGCTGACCCGACACGGTTATGTGGTGGACGATGCGGCAGATGGCAGAGCAGGGCTGTATTTCGCGACAGAGTTTGATTACGACGCCGCGATCATCGACCTTGGCCTGCCCTTGCTGGATGGAATCTCGCTTATCCGTCAGATTCGAGCCAAGGGCAAGACGTTTCCCATTCTGATCTTGACCGCTCGTGGTGATTGGCAGGATAAGGTCGGTGGACTGGATGCCGGTGCCGACGATTATGTGGTGAAGCCCTTTCAGCTGGAAGAAATACTGGCCCGTCTCAACGCTTTGCTGCGCCGCGCCGCCGGATTCTCCAAACCCCTTATCGAATTCGGGCCGATTGCGCTGGATACCAGCGGCAAGCGCGTGACTTTGAATGGCAGTAATGTGGATTTGACCGCGTACGAATACAAGATGATCGAATACCTGATGCTGCATCCCGGACAGGTAATCTCCAAGACCGAACTTACCGAGCATCTGTACGCTCAGGATTATGATCGCGATAGCAATGTCCTGGAAGTCTTCGTCCGCCGCCTGCGGCAGAAACTCGATCCCGATGATACGCTGAAACCAATAGAGACCATCCGTGGTCAGGGTTACCGTTTCCGGGATGGTTCATGATCGCAACAGACGATTAGAGATGACTCCTGGATCCTCTGGTTCCGATTACTCCCTCCAGACCCGCCTGCTGACGGCCGTCAGCGTGCTCTTGTGTATCTTTCTAGGCCTTACCGGCGTCGTGCTCGACCGTGCGTTTCGCAGCAGTGTCGAGGCGGGTGTAGCTGAGCAGCTGCAGGTGCAGATCTATGTGCTGTTGTCTGCTGTTGAGGAAGAACAGGGTCAGTTCTACTTTCTAGAGGATCTGCGCGAGCCACGTTTCTCGCAACTCAATTCCGGTCTCTATGGTGTGGTCAGCAGTCCGTTGAGCGGTGAGGTGCTGCGCACACCTTCAGCGCTGGAAATCGAATTTTCAGACTTCACCGGGTTGTGGGAGAACCTTGGACGCGGCGAGAGCTTCTTCACCCGCTTTATCACCCCGCAGGGCCAGGAGTATTTTGTTTCCTCTTATGGGGTCGTCTGGGAAAACGGTGAGGATCAGTACAATTTCTCCGTGCTGGAGTCCACTGGCACCTATCTTGTCGAGGTGAATAAATTCCGTACCAGTCTGTGGTCCTGGCTCGGTGGTGTTGCGATCCTTCTTCTGGTGTTGCAGGTGCTGCTGCTGCGCTGGGGCTTGTCACCACTGCGACGTCTCGCCATAGATCTGAAAGGCATTGAGAGCGGTGTGAGCGAGGAGCTGAAAGAGCGCTATCCCCGCGAGCTGCGTGCGGTCACCGCCAACCTCAATCTACTCATCAAGACCGAGCGCAAACAACAGCAGCGGTATCGCGAAACTCTTGGTGATCTGGCGCACAGCCTCAAGACGCCGCTCGCGGTGATTGCCGGCATCATGCAGGCGCTGCGTGACACCAAGCCTGGCAGACCTGCGGAGGAGCGCGAGAGTGCCGTGCAGGAACAGATCCGGACTGTCGATGAACAGCTGGAGCGCATGAATCAGATCGTGGGGTATCAGCTGCAACGAGCGGTTAAATCCAACGGGTCCACCGCGCTGGCGCGCCGGGTGCGGGTGGCGGAGGCAGCGGGCAAGGTATTGCGTGCACTCGATAAAGTTTATGCCGACAAGGGGATGCGCGCAGAGTGTCATATCGATGACGGCATTGTCTTTCTGGGTGACGAACGCGACTTGATGGAGGTGCTGGGCAATGTGCTAGACAACGCCTACAAATACGGTGGCACCTGGCTCTCTATCTCGGCGGTGGCCACAACTATTCCCGTGCGGCAGCTCAGTATCGTTGTCGATGATGATGGTCCAGGCATCTCCGCCGCGCATCAGGAATGGGTACTGCAACGAGGCGCTCGACTCGACACGCTCGCCCGTGGTCAGGGCATCGGTCTCGCCGTGGTTACGGATATTGTTACCAGTTATGGGGGGCAGATCGAGGTCGGCAGCAGCGTGGCCGGAGGGGCCTGCATCCAGCTGGTTTTCAGGAATTTCCAGCTTGCCGGAGAAGACAGTGCGGGACAATGAGTCCCGGCGGCGATGTCAGAAGAGCCACGCGGCCACACAAGAGGCCAACGTCATCCCGAACAGGAACCACTTGATTGTACTCTGCTGCGCCCGCACTGCGAACTTGACACTCAACCAGGTGCCGGCCATCGAGCCCGCCGCCAGAATCAAGCCGGGCATCCACCGCACCTGATCGAAATATATGAAAACCACCAGCGCGATCAGCGTAAAGCCCAATGAGCAGACCATTTTCAACGCATTCGCCCGTACCAGGTCATAGCGCAGTCCACCGGCCAGCGCCGCTAGTAGAATGAAGCCGACACCAGCCTGCACAAAGCCGCCGTAGACCCCCGCCAGCAGCAGCGTCCACCATGCACCGCGACTTTCGCTGACCGCGATGACTGGTGTGCCTTCGGGCGGAGCAATGAAATTGGGGCGTACCAGGATGATGGCCGACATGAGGATGATAGTCCCCAGCAGCAGAGGCTTGAGCGCGACCGGAGGGATCACGGCGGCCGCCAGTGAGCCTATCACCCCGCCGATCAGATTGGGCACGAGGATGGGCATGATCGCCGGCACGTCCAGACGATCATGCTTCTTGAAGCCGCGAATGCCGACGACACACTGCAGGGCCACAGCGACGCGGTTGGTGCCATTGGCTACATCGGCTGGTAGCCCCAACAGCATGAGAACGGGCAGTGTCAGGTTGGAACCGCCGCCAGCAATCGTATTGATGCCGCCGGCGAGAAAACCCATCGCGGCCAGCACGAAGAGCAAGGGGATGTTGTATTCCATGGAAGTCGGTGGACCTGATACGTTGAGAGGCCGATGTGTCAAGCGCAGGCAGTGTAGCAAACCGATTTGCAATCATCTGCTATAAATAAAGTACGGACGCGACATCGGCCCCGGAGGTCTGCGCAAAATGCCACGGATCAGGCAGCGTTACTTTGCACCACAAAGCGGCTTCCCGTCTCAGTGTCTGGGAGCTACGCTGATCGAAGTTCTCATTTCCCTGCTCATCGTGGCCGTCGGGCTCCTTGGCATGGCTGGATTGCAAACCGTAAGCCTGCGCACCTCACACAGCGCCACTCTGCGCCTGCAGGCCCTGGTCCTCGGCAACGACATGCTGGAGCGGGTATTGGCAAACCGCCAAGGGGCTCTGCTCGGTGCCTACGACGACAGGCCGCGAATCCTCAATCCGGGCTGTATGACGCCCTCAGGGTGTGACGCTGCCGAACTTGCGGCTCATGATCTGGCACAGTGGCAGGCCGCACTGGAGGGTAGTCTTCCTGCTGGGGCGGGCACCGTCTGTTTGGACTCCACTCCCCAGGATGGCCTGCCAACGGCGCACGGTTGTGACGCCAACGAGGCGGGCGCGTCCGCCGTTTACGCCGTGAAGATCTGGTGGGACTAGGATCGGGATACCTTGGCCGAGCAACGCTTCACCTTGAGCTTTCGGCCGTGAGAGGAAGGTTGAAGAATGCGGATTACGACGACTGAATGCTGCTCCGGCCTCCCTGGCAAGGGTCCTTCCCACATGGCCGGCCTCTCACTGATCGAGTTGCTCATCTCGATGGTCATGGCGCTGACACTCGCCAGCGCTGTGCTGCAGATTTACCTCGCAAGTATCGCAATGGCCGGCGATACCGAGGTGCGCGCGAGGATGTATGAGAACGCCGGTCTGGCGATCCAGCTGTTAACGCGCGAACTGCGTCTGGCCGGGGCGCTGGGATGTCTCCCGGATCTGCCCGCTACCGAAGTTCATAGCACGCTGCAGAGCATGCCGATTACCCTGCGGCCGGTTCGCGGGGTCGAGGGGTGGGAGGCGGCGCAACCATTATCCGGCAGCGCGCCGCCCGTTGCCTCTGACATTGCCGTGACTAGTTCCTCGGACGGGCAGTGGTCAAATGCCACGGGCGACCTTCCGGAGCGGACCCTCGCGTTACCGGGCTCTGACATTCTGAGAGTCTGGCAGGCACAGAGTACAGGCGCGACGCTGGCATCGATCTCGCAAACCAATGCTTTGGCCCTGCAGGGCTCAGGCAGACCGGTGCTGGCCGAAGGCGATCTTCTGCTGCTCAGTGACTGTCTGCAGGTGGACTGGGTACAGGCCTGCCATGTGCAGGCCGCTGGCACAGACGTGCTTATCAATTCCCAGGCCTCGCCCTTGTGCTCCCCCGGGAATGACCCCGACAGAGGGCTGAATAGCGGCGTCGGAGGTGAGGTACTGAGTCTGAGGAGCAGCATCTTCTACATCGGCAAGCGCGGTGATATGGCGACCAATCCCCCGGCATTGTTCAGACGCCAGCTCAGTCGGACGGCGCTGGCCGGCGCGGCCGAGGAGCTGGTGGAGGGCATTGCAGACATGCAGTTTCTGTACGGGGTGAATCTGGACGAAGACACGATGAATGAGGGTGTTATGAATGACTTCGCTATAAAAAGTATCGATGCCTACCTGCCGGCCAGTCAGGTGTCCGACTGGCTGAATGTCATCAGTGTTCGCATCAGCCTGCTGGTGCAACCTGTGCTGCAGCAATCGTCGGAGGATAGGTCGTTACCCGAGCCACAGACCTTCACCGCCACAGTTACACTGCGTGCGCGACTGTCGCGGGGGACAGGTGAATGAGGTATCACGACTTTTCTAGAGCGCAGTCAGGGGCCATTCTCATCTTCTGTCTGGTGCTCCTGTTGGTGCTGACGCTGCTGGCAACCACGGGTATGAAGTCGGCACTGATGCAGGAACGCATGGCGGGCAATCTGATCCGTCATCAGAGCGCCGTCCATGCGGCGGATGCTGTTCTGCGTGAGGCACAACAGTGGCTCACCGCCCAAACCGATCGGCCGTCTGCCAGCGCCGATGGGACCACTGGAGTCTGGCTGCGTGACAGCCTCGATCCGGATGAATCGAACTCCGTGCCGTGGTGGGAAGAGCTGGAGTGCCTGAGTGAGGACTGGTGGCTGGCGCGGGGCACGGAGGCGGAGGTCCTGCCGTCGGCGGCAGCGGCACCGCGTTACGTGATCGAAGAGCTTTCACACATCATGGATTCCCCGCGCAGTGCATACAGGATTACTGTGCGAGCCCCGGGGCTCTCGAACTCCATAGTGGTGCTGCAGCAGTCAACGGCCGTCCAGACCTTTGCGACTAAGTGACCACAGGGAGGCGGATCAGGGAGGACAAAATATGCGGAATGTCGGGCGTGGAGGCATCGCGGGCTCTATATTGAAGGACAGCAAGCCTGCGCCAGGCAGGAGCGCTATCACTCGAATCATCACACCTATTCGAGCTTTGGCGATCCGCATGTCAGCGTGCCCGGGCGGCGATAAGGCCGAGTGCTGGCGCTGATAAAGTGCCGGCGCTCCTGGGTTCTCAAATCCTCAATACTTCTGCACCGCTCATGGCGGGCAGCTCAAAGGCTGGCCATTGCTACCCTCGCGGATGCCGTCGCCGTCAGCATCCAGGGCATAACGCGCGCGGCCTGTGCTGTTGACGATCAACTGCCTGGCATGCCTGGCATCACTGTCCTCGGAGCAATAGGTGAAGTTCCCACTCTGATAGCGCATGAATCCGGTCGCCTCAATCTGCAAGTACTGTCGATTCTGAAATGCTCGCCATACCACCGTACCTGAAAGCTTTGCATTGCTCTGACTGCGCAGCAGCTGGTCATCCTGATTGATCTGACGGTCGGCATTTCTGTCCGTGAATATGATGCTGCCATCGCTCCAGCTACCGGAGCAGGTCAGGCCATCAGCGGACCGGCAAAAGGTGACGGTCTGCCCAAAACTCGCCGCGCTGGAACGGGCCAGCGCAAGATGATCGGCGAGCACATGCATTGTGGTCTCTCCCTCTTTTTGCTGTGTGAAGGTCTGCAGGCTAGGTGTGGCAAGGCTGGAAAGAATGCCGACGATGGCGAGGGTGATGATGATCTCCGGAAGCGTGAAGCCTCCCTGATGGTCGAGGTGGTACTGGCCGCAGTGGCCACAGCTGCGAGTGTGTTGAGACATGACTGGCACCTCCTTGTGTTACAGTTGCCCGCCTCAAGTTTAGACTAGGAACCACTATTGCGCCGGTCGCGCGGTGGTGGGGTTAGAAGCAAATGTTGCAGAAGGAAGCAGCCGGTGTATGAATGATTTTCTGATCATCGGGGGTGGTGTCATCGGACTGCTGCTGGCCCGAGAACTTGCCACTGTGGGTGCGCAGGTGGTGGTCGTGGATCAGGGACAGTGTTGTCAGGAGTCGTCCTGGGCGGGCGGTGGCATCGTCTCGCCGCTCTATCCGTGGCGTTATTCTCCTGCCGTCACCGCCCTGGCATCCCAGGCGCAGCAGGCTTATCCCAAGCTGGCCGCAGAACTGCTCGCGGAAACTGGTATCGACCCGGAGCTGGAATATACCGGTCTGTTGATGCTTGACGCCGCTGACGAGAGCGAAGCGCTGCAATGGGCAGCGGGTAACGCAAAAACCATGCAGAGCGTGACAGCTTCGTTCATCTATGGCCGGGAGAATGGTTTGGCGCCGGGTTTCCGCCGTGGTTTGTGGATGCCGGATATTGCCAATATTCGCAATCCACGACTAGGACAGGCACTGGTGAGCAGTCTGCGTCGTAATCCGAGGGTGCAGATACATGAATATACGCGGGTGCTGTCGCTGCAGTCTGAGGGTGCCAACGGCGAAGCGCTCCGCACAGTCACGCAGGTGAACGTGTTGAGGGAGGGGAAGGCGGAGAGTCTGGTTGCTGATCGTGTCGTCATTACCGCAGGTGCGTGGTCGGGAGGTTTGCTCTCCACGCTGGGCGTGTCGTTGCCGGTGGTCCCCGTGAAGGGACAGATGCTCCTGTACAGGCCTGCCCGGCGTCTGCTTGACACTATCGTGCTGACCGATGGGCGCTACCTGATTCCGCGTCGCGATAACCATCTACTCGTTGGCAGTACGCTGGAGCATACCGACTTCGACAAATCCACTACGCAAGAAGCACTGCATAGTCTGCGTCAGAGTGCACAGGCCCTGTTGCCTGAGCTGGCCCAATGCCCGGTTCACACGCAGTGGGCGGGATTGCGGCCTGGCGCTCCGAACGGCGTGCCGTTTATTGGTAAAGTGGCAGGTAGCGAGAATCTTTATGTCAACGCAGGACATTATCGCAATGGCCTGGTGCTTGCCCCGGCGTCGGCGCAATTGCTGGCCGATCTGTTGCTGGGGCGCGAACCTGTGATTGATCCGGCGCCTTATGCCCCAACACCCTGATGCCTCGAGAGTGGACTTCCCAATCCCGAACTACTCCATTTCGAGTTTCTTCATCCGATAGCGCAGAGAGCGAAAGCTCATGCCGAGGCGCTGAGCGGCAGCGGTCTTGTTCCAGCGGGTTTCTTCGAGAGCGTGCTCGATAGCCTTGCGCTCTATTGCCTCCAGATGTTTCTCCAGTGAGAAACCATTTCCCTGCGACAGGCTGAGCGCCGTCTCAACTTCCTCTCTCGGGAGTTCGCTGATTGCTAGCGTGGTCGATACTGGCAAGGTCGTCACTGGTGCGGCCGTGCTCGGATGCAGGTCGAGATTGCGCTCGGACACGATATTATTTTCGCACAGCGTTACTGCGCGTTGCAGAAGGTTCTCTAACTCTCGAATGTTGCCGGGGAAAGCGTACTCGAGCAGCGCCTGCAGAGCCTCGGTACTCAACGCCGGCACGGGGCTGATGTGGTTGTCTTCGGCGATGCGCATCAGAATCTCAGCACTCAACTCGGCGATATCGTCCCGACGCTGGCGTAGACTGGGCACTGCCAACTCGATGACATTGATGCGATAGTAGAGATCCTGGCGGAAATTGCGTCGGCTGACTTCGTCGGCAAGGTTTCTGTGGCTGGCGCTGAGAATGCGGACATCGGTCGGAATCTCAGACTGCGATCCCACGGGGCGCACGGATTTTTACTGAATCACGCGCAGCAGTTTCACTTGCATGTGCAGGGGCAGATCTGCCACTTCATCCAGAAACAGCGTGCCGCCCTTGGCTGCCTGAAAGAGTCCGGTCTTGTCTTTTTCGGCACCGGTGAAGCTGCCTTTGACATGTCCGAACAATTCACTCTCCATCAACCCGGCGGGGATGGCTCCACAGTTCACCGCGATGAAGGGGCCGTCTGCCCGTGCGCTTTGAAGGTGAATGGAGCGGGCGGCCAGTTCCTTTCCACTGCCGGATTCTCCAAAGATGAAAACGGGGGCCTGGCTGCGTGACAGTCGTGCAATCTGCTCGCGCAGATTGCGTATTGTTATGGAATTTCCGGTTATATTTATCTCTCTGGAATTTCTCGTCACTGCTATCGGAGGCACTTGCGAATGCAGCGACAGTTTCAGTGCCGAATTGACCAAATCCCGCAATTTCTGCAGCTCCACAGGTTTTGAGACGAAATCAAAAGCCCCGGCTTTCAAGGCGCGAATGGCGGTCTCGGTATTGCCGTGCGCGGTGATGACGGCGACGGGCATATGGCTGTATTGGCCCTAGATATGTTCAACGAGGCTGATACCATCGCCGTCTGGAAGTCTCATGTCTGTGAGACAGAGGCTGAATTTCTTATTTTGCAGGAGTTCATAAGCGCTGCTCAGATTGCTCGCGCTTTCCGTAATGAGAGACATGCGGCCCAGTGTGATTTCGAGCAGCTCGCGAATATCGGGCTCATCATCAACAATCAGAACACTGCCAGTCATAGTGGCTCCGGTAGCGGAAATTTGTTCGGGATTTTCTTCAATCCATATTTCTGTCGGGGTGCGAGAAATGGATGCTGAAGCAGCTCTTGCCTTCGGTGTCTCTGCGGTAGGAAAGCCGTGCCTGATTAGCTTCGCACAGTTCCTTGGAGATATAAAGTCCCAGCCCTGTGCCCTTCGGATCGGTCGTGTAGAACGGCTCAAAGAGATGCTCCTCTGACTCCGGCGGCACGCCTGGACCCTCATCAATCACATGCAGCACGGGAGTCGATCCTTCGCCCTTGACGCTTAGCCCGCCCATGAGCGTGAGTGTGGCGCTGCCGGTAGCCTGCTCACTGTAACGCAAGCCGTTCTCCATTAGATTGGTGAGAATCTGTTCGAGCTGGCTGACGATGACACGCACCTCGGTGTCGCGCGGGCGAATGTCAACAGTGACGTTGCCACTGACCTGATGAGTCTCACAATAAGTTTCCACAAAGCGTGTCAGCCAATCGTGCAGATTGACCCTGTCGCTGCTGTCCTGTTTGTGTCGCGACATGTGCAGGACATCTTCGATGATCAGATTCACTCTACTGCAGTGATTAAGAATGATCTCCAGCAGACGCCGATCAGCGTCCCTTATCCCGTCGGCTTCCTGCAGCAGCTGACTGGCGTGACTGATGGCGCCAAGCGGGTTGCGGATTTCATGGGCGATGCTGGCTGTCAGCCGCCCGAGAGATATCAAATTCATTTGCCTGACCCGTTGAATGATCTGGGTGCTGTCCTCCAGAAAGATCAGAATGTTGGAATCGGTGGTCGGATTCAGGTAGGCGAAGTTGGCCTGCAGTTGTGGCGCTGCATTGCTGGTGGCGAAGGTCGGTATCCGGCGGTTGGGCCGCTGACGCCAGGACGAGAGGTGTTCTTCGAGTATCTGCGGTAGCCCTCGCAGTTTTGGTGGTTTTGCCTTAGAGGATTTGCCTTCCCCTGCATCGCTGAGTTCAAGCAGGCGAATGGCCACATCGTTTGCGGTCAGAATGTGGGCATTGGCATCCACAACCACAATCCCTGTGCGCATCCGCTGTATTACTAGCTGATTGAGCTGTTCCAGGTTGACGATGTTGGTTGCTAGCTCTAAGGCGAGCACAGCACTGCGTCGCATCTTCTGGCTCAGGGATTGGAGAAACAGCGAGGTGGTGAACAGCAGAACCCCCAACAGACCGGCCTGCATATATTGGTTGTTCACCATGTCCCTGCTGAAACTGAGATAGACCTCTGCATAGATCGTAGCGATGCTGGCGATGGCAGCCAGAAAGGTACTCATTCTGCCGATGATGATGATGCTGCCGGCTGCTATGGTCACCAGATGCAGCAGGCCGAGACCGCTGACCATGCCGCTGCAACTGTAGGTGATAAGAGCTACAGCCAGAATGTCGACGATCAACAGCGAGCTTAGCAGGTTCTGATGTGCCTTGGCATTTTGAACCGGCCGGGTGAGGACAATGACGGCGAGGCTGAAAAAGCCGTAACCGAGCAGGATATCCATGAACAGATCCGGGTCATGAACGCCCAGTTGGGTCGTATTGGGGCTGGACTGGAAGGTGAGCAGCAGGACCAGAACCAGAATGACTCGATAGGCATTGAATATTTGCAGGACCCGGAGGTTCTGATCTGGCTGTGTGCTTGCTTCCATCATCTGCGAAGTTTTACTGACTCGAGGGATGCTGTTCCAGACGAATTGCGTTTTGCTTATGCGGATTGTTTGTCGGACAATATCGCACTTGTTTGACAATAGCCATCAATGCCGTGCGGGCAGTGGGGAGTGTATGCCAGGGCAGTTAATCGTTGTTATGGCCCAGCTGAATCTGCTGGTAGGGGACATCAAGGGCAATACGGATCGGGTGATTGCCGCCGCACGGCAGGCCATCGACGAGCACGGTGCCGACATCATCGCCTTTCCGGAATTGACGCTGACGAGCTATCCCCCCGAAGACCTGTTGTTGCGTCCCAGCCTGCAGATCCGTATCGAAAAGGCACTGTCGCGTCTGCGCTCAGCCAACTTACCAATCCACATGCTGGTTGGCCATCCGCTGCATGAGAACGGGCGTCTCTATAATGCCGTTTCCCTGATAAGGGGCACGGAAATCCTGGCCACCTATCGCAAACAATGTCTGCCCAACTATCAGGTTTTTGATGAGCGGCGTTATTTCTGGCCCGGTGAAGAGGCCTGCGTAACCATGATCAATGGTGTTGCAGTGGCAATGACCATCTGTGAAGACATGTGGGAGGAGGCGCCGACCCGGCAGGCCGCCGAATCTGGTGCCAGCCTGCTCATCAATATCAACGCTTCCCCCTATCACGGAAACAAGGTGGTTGATCGTGCGGCATTGTTGCGCACGAGAGCGCAGGAGGCGGGAATACCGATCGTTTATGTCAATCTTGTCGGCGGTCAGGATGAGCTGGTATTTGATGGCAGCTCCATGGCGGTGAATGCCCAGGGCGCTTGTCTTGTCCAGGCGCCTTCGTTCGAGGAAGGTTTGTTCCCGGTGCGCCTGGATGTCATGGCGGATGCGGCGTCAGGACGACAGGTAAGTCTCAATCCCGGAGCCGGCGTGTCCAGCTTGAGCGACGGGGTGGAGGCAGGACTGTACAAGGCCTTGGTACTCGGAGTGCGCGACTACGTCCGCAAGAATGGCTTCAAGGGCGTGGTGCTGGGGCTCTCCGGCGGCATCGATTCGGCCCTGACGTTAATCATCGCGGCAGATGCGCTGGGAGCCGAACGCGTGCAGGCGGTGATGATGCCGTTCACATATACCTCACAACTCAGTCTCGATCAGGCTCGTTCGCAGGCCGAGCGGCTGGGAATCCGTTACAGTGTGATTCCTATCAATACCGCCTATGAGAGTTTTGTAGCGGTGCTGACAGACGAGTTTGCCGGTCTGCAGATTAATGTCACAGAGCAGAATATTCAGGCCCGCTGCCGCGGCGTGCTGTTGATGGCGATCTCCAACAAGAAAGGGGTGCTGGTATTGACCACGGGCAACAAGAGCGAAATAGCCGTGGGTTACTGTACGTTGTATGGCGACATGGCCGGTGGTTTCGACGTCCTGAAGGATGTTCCCAAGACTGTCGTCTATCGCTTGGCCGATTATCGCAATACGCAGCCCGACGCTCTCGGTTCTGCCGTGATTCCGCAGGCCGTCATCGATCGTCCACCCTCGGCAGAGCTCGCACCGGGGCAGATGGATCAGGACAACCTGCCGCCCTATGACGAACTCGATGCCATACTGGAGCTTTACGTCGAACAGGACTGCAGCGCGGCAGACATCATCAGTAGAGGATTCGCGGAGGCCACGGTCAGGCGCGTATTGCGACTGGTGGACCTCAATGAATACAAGCGCAGGCAGAGCCCGGTGGGGGTTCGCCTGTCCCAGCGCGGCTTCGGACGGGATCGCCGCTATCCAATTACCTCCGGCTGGGAGCTTGGCGAGTGATTACCCCCTGCTAGAAGTATCCCGATCCAGTCCGTCCCACTCATTGAACAGCAGCAGATAGAAGGGTGAAAGATTGAAACAACATATCATCGCAACATTGAATGACTCTCACGACTACTTGCAGCGCTTCATGGCGCTGGAAGCCAATATTGCGAGTATCGCGGGGGCTGCCGCTGTGCTGATCGGCGCTTTGCAGTCTGGCAAAGCCATCTACAGCTGCGGCAACGGTGGTTCCATGAGTGATGCGATGCACTTTGCGGAAGAGTTGACCGGACGGTATCGCCAGAATCGACGAGCGCTCTCGGCGACGGCCATCAGCGATCCGGGGCATATCAGCTGTGTCGCCAACGATTTTGGTTACGAATATATCTTCTCTCGCTACCTCGAGGCACGTGGTCGCACGGGGGATTGCCTGCTGGCAATCAGTACCAGTGGCAGCAGTCGCAATGTGATCAAGGCGGCGGAATTTGCCCGTGCCAACGGTATCCAAGTCATCAGCCTGACTGGTGCGTCTGGCTCGGCGCTGGGCGCGCTGGCCACGGTCGACATCAGTGCGGGAAAGAGCGCCTTTGCCGATCGCGTGCAAGAAGTCCATATCAAGATCATCCATATCCTGATTGAGCTGATCGAGAGGGAGTTCTGCCCGGAGAACTACAACTAGGTCCAAGCGCTTAGTCGAAAATGCCGAAGGTGAGGATGCTGAACAACGAGCGCTCTGTGGGTGGCGGCTCATTCATGACGGGACTATCTGGCTGGAATGGGCGGGTGGTAGGCGCCAGCGGCGTGTTGTCGACGTTATCCCCCAGCAGGCCGAATGAGGCCGTGTACAGCAGTGAAGGGTTGGTCACATCGCTGCGCACGATGAAATTGCCATTGCCGTCCAGGGAGGGATGGTCCGGAAAATTCTGCTTGAGCAGTGCGAGCGAAGTTCCCGCCAGATCGTCCAGGCCCATACGCAGATATGATTCCACCATGATCGCCATGCCGTTTGCCGCCAGCGGGCTGCCCTGGAAGTTTTCGACGACATAACGGCCGCGATTCAGTGCCGCAACGTAGGCACGTCTTTCCAGATAATAGGTCGCCACATGGATCTCATAGGTGGCCAGCAGATTGCGCAGATAAATCATACGTGCCCGTGCATCGGCCGCATAATCGCTGTCCGGATACAAGGCCAGCAGCATGGAGAATTCAGCAAAGGCGTCGCGTGCCCGGCCCGGGTCACGCCTGGCCGGATCAGTCGGCAGGAAGCGGCTCATGAAACCGGAGTCTTCTGCGAATGAGGCCATGCCTTTCATGTAGTACGCATAATCGACACTGGGGTTATCCGGGTTCAGGCGAATGAAACGGTCGGCTGCAGTACGCGCTGATTCCAGGTCCAGATTGTTGAAATAGGCGTAAATCAGCTCCAGCTGACCCTGGGCTGCGTAGCGCCCAAACGGGAAGCGGGACTCAAGTGCCTGATAGGTACTGATGGCGGCACGATAGTTGCGGGCATTCAGTTGGCGTTGTGCAGTGACATAGAACTGTTCTTCGGTAGTCAGCCCTTCGAACTCGTCGCGCTCGTCGCCATTGAAGATAGAACAGGACACAAGGGTCAGGAAAAGCGTCATCAGGATCAGAATTCTCACGCGTCCACAACCTCTTCTATTCCTGTTCCTCTGCCTGGATTCAGCCGCTCGGGGTAACAGGAAAATAATAAATTCAACTGGAAATTAGCGGTTATAATGCGCCCGCTTTGTCGGCCGCCACGGTGGCAGCATTTTGTCAGGAGCGGCTTGTTTTAAGCCTGCCCGAGCGATGGCGTATTTAACCACAGCATTCCTCTTAAACCAAAGTTATGCTGTACTCTTTCTATCTCCACCGATCAGAACCCAGCCAGCTCCGGCGCGTCAGACGCAGAGGGGCGGCAGACTGTTGCTGGATTCAACCCCTTAAGGCGCTATGAGTACAAAGATTTCATTGCAGGCACAAGTTCCCGATCTGCTCTCCGGACAACGGCTCGATCAGGTTGCCGCTGGTCTGTTTTCAGAGTACTCACGCGGGCGGCTACAGATATGGATAAAGGAGGGCAATCTGCTGGTCAACGGCAAGGTCCTGCGTTCCAAAGACAAGATCTATGCGGGCGACACGTTGTCACTCGAAACCGAACTGGTCGCCGATGAGACGTGGGTGGCTGAGCCTAGAGAGCTGAATATCGTCTATGAAGACGATGATGTGCTGGTGATCGACAAGCCAGTCAATACAGTGGTGCACCCTGCGGCGGGTAATCGCTCCGGTACCCTGCTCAATGGCTTGCTGCATTATTGCCCGCAGTTGAGCGAAATTCCGAGAGCAGGCATCGTGCATCGTCTGGACAAGGACACCTCCGGACTGATGGTTGTAGCCAAGAACCTGCAGGCGCACCGAATTCTCGTCAAGCAACTGCAGCGCAGGGAAGTCGAGCGCGAGTACGAGGCGGTGGTGATTGGGGTGATGACGGCTGGAGGTACGGTGAACCTGCCACTGGGCAGACATCCGGTGCATCGCCAGAAGCGTGCGGTTATCGAAAATGGCAAAGACGCGGTGACGCATTATCGTGTCCTTAAACGTTTTCGTTCACATACCCACGTCCGTGTGAAGCTGGAGACCGGTCGAACCCATCAGATTCGGGTGCATATGAGCCATATCCGCTATCCGCTGGTAGGCGATCCCCTCTATGGTGGACGGTTGCAGATCCCCAAGGGCTGCAGTGGAGCTCTCGCCAATGTGTTGAAGAATTTTGACCGGCAGGCCCTTCACGCCCGTCGACTCGGCTTCATTCATCCTCGCACCGGTGAGATGGTGAGCTGGGAATCCGAGCTGCCCGCAGACATGCAGGCGCTTTTGGTCGCGCTGCAGGACGATATTTAACCTCGATAGAACCTCTATTGACCACGATGGGGCAGCCATGACCGAGACCAGCAAGGTGACCGATACTATGCGATTGTTGCAGCCTTCCTGGTCCGCGCCAGCCTCGGTCTTCGCGCTGGTCACAACGCGCCAGGGCGGCGTCAGCAACGCTCCTTTCGATACATTCAATCTGGCCTTGCACGTCAATGACAATCCCATCGATGTCGCCACCAATCGGGCGCTGCTACAAGAGTTGCTGGACGGGCCGATTCACCTCCAGTGGCTCGCGCAGGTGCATGGCACCGAAGTTGTGCATGCCGAATGCGGTAAAGGTGAACGTGCTGGCGACGCAGTCTTCATAGACACTATGGGGGTTGCAGGCGCGGTCCTGACGGCAGATTGCCTGCCGGTATTCTTTGCCGCTCGGGATGGGCGCAGTGTCGCGGTAGCGCATGCAGGATGGCGTGGTCTTGCCGATGGGATACTTGAACAGACCTTGGCCCGCTTTCCGGTACCCACCTCCGAGATCATCGCCTGGCTGGGCCCCGCGATCGGTCCATGTCATTTCGAGGTGGGCGCAGAGGTTCGCGAAATCTTCCTTGATTCCACTGTCGACGAACAGTTGCGCGGTCGAATCTCCGCAGACGGTTTTCGGCCGGGGCTGATAACCGGCAAATATCTGGCCGATCTCTACGCCATCGCCAGAATCAGGTTGCTGGCACTTGGAGTTGTCGACGTGACAGGAGGTGGCTGGTGCACTCATTGTGATACTTCGCGCTTCTATTCTTACCGCCGGGATGGTGTCACAGGCCGCATGGCCAGTGTGATTGGTTTGCGTCCTATTTCTTGATCTATGTTCCTGTCCTCAATGGTAACCGCTGGCATACTTGAATTTGCTGGGCAAGGCCGCATTAAGTGGTCAATCGCAGCAGGAAGCAAGTCCGCAACTCTGGCAACTCCGGACCCGGGCGTTCTTCAGGCTAAATACCCAGATTCTTTTTCAGACCGTACTTCTTCTTGAGGTGAACACATGCGCATGGATCAATTGACCAGCAAGCTGCAGGCCGCACTCTCTGATGCCCAATCCCTGGCCGTCGGCCACGACAACAATTTTATCGAGCCCGCTCACCTGATTTTCGCGTTGCTCGATCAGAAGGGCGGCTCTGTACGACCGCTGTTATCGCAAACGGGATTCAACATCGCGGATCTGCGCACTCGCGTGCAACAGCTGATCGACCGCCTGCCAAAAGTGCAGGGCAATGCCGGTGACATCAGTCTCTCCAATGAACTTGGCCGCCTGATGAACCAGGCGGACAAACTGGCGCAGAAGAGTGGCGACAAATTCATCTCCAGTGAGTCCATAGTGCTGGTTGCCATGAGTGACAAGGGCGAACTCGGTAAGCTGCTTAGCTCTTATGGCGTCAGCGAGAAGGCGCTGGAGAACGCCATCGCCAACCTGCGTGGTGGCGACAAAGCCACCGACGCGGGAGCAGAGGATTCCTGGCAGGCGCTGTCGCGTTTCTGCGTGGATCTCACCGAGCGTGCTGCGAAAGGTGAGCTCGATCCTGTGATTGGTCGTGACAGCGAGATTCGTCGCACTATTCAGGTTTTGCAGCGTCGTACCAAGAATAATCCCGTGTTGATAGGCGAGCCGGGTGTGGGTAAGACGGCAATCCTGGAAGGCTTGGCGCAGCGCATAGTCAATGGCGAGGTGCCGGAGGGTTTGAAGGACAAGAAAATTCTCGCGCTGGACATGGGCTCGTTGATTGCGGGTGCCAAGTATCGTGGCGAGTTTGAGGAGCGACTGAAAGGCGTTCTGAACGAACTCTCCAAGCAGGAAGGATCAGTCATCCTTTTCATCGACGAGTTGCACACCATGGTCGGTGCCGGCAAGGCGGAGGGCGCCATGGATGCCGGCAATATGCTCAAGCCAGCGCTGGCTCGCGGCGAACTTCATTGCGTGGGCGCTACCACGCTGGATGAATACAGGAAATACATCGAGAAGGATGCCGCTCTGGAGCGCCGCTTCCAAAAGGTGCTGGTCGATGAACCCAACGAGGAAGACACAATCGCCATTCTTCGTGGTCTGAAGGAGCGTTATGAGGTGCACCACGGAGTGCAAATCTCCGATGCGGCAATTATTGCCGCTGCGCGTTTGTCGATGCGTTACATTCCGGATCGTCAGCTTCCGGACAAGGCCATCGACCTGATTGATGAGGCGGGCAGTCTGATCCGCATGGAGATCGACTCCAAGCCAGAGGAGATGGATCGTCTGGAGCGCCGCTTGATTCAGTTGAAAATCGAACGCGAAGCGCTGAAGAAGGAGGAGGACGAGGCGTCGCGCAAGCGCAAGGAAAAGCTGGCCGACGAGATCAACAAGCTCGAACTTGAATTCTCCGATCTCGAAGAAATCTGGAAAGCAGAGAAGGCCTTCGTGCAGGGGGCGCAATCCGTCAAGAGCAATCTGGAGCGCGCCCGGAATGAACTGGAGTTGGCGCGTCGTGCGGGTGACCTGGCGCGCATGTCAGAGCTGCAGTACGGCATCATTCCGAATCTTGAAAAAACCTTGGACATGTCAGCCCAAACCGAGATGATGGACATGCGTCTTCTGCGCAGTCGTGTGACCGAAGAGGAGATTGCCGAGGTGGTCTCGCGCTGGACCGGCATTCCCGTCGCGAAGATGTTACAGGGGGACAAACAGAAACTGCTGGCGATGGAGGATGCACTGCATAAGCGCGTCATCGGTCAACATGAGGCAGTAGCGGCAGTTGCCAATGCCGTGCGCCGCTCACGTTCGGGTTTGTCCGATCCCAACCGACCGAATGGCTCCTTCCTATTTCTTGGACCAACGGGTGTCGGCAAGACGGAATTGTGCAAGGCTTTGGCAGAGTTTCTGTTCGATACGGAAGAGGCGATGGTGCGCATCGATATGTCCGAATTCATGGAGCAACATTCGGTGGCGAGATTGATAGGTGCGCCTCCCGGTTACGTGGGTTACGAAGAAGGCGGGTATCTGACGGAAGCCGTGCGTCGTCGTCCTTATTCCGTGCTGTTGTTGGATGAAGTAGAAAAGGCGCATCCGGATGTCTTCAATATCCTGTTGCAGGTAATGGATGATGGGCGTCTAACCGATGGTCACGGGCGCACGGTCGATTTCCGCAACACCGTTATCGTGATGACTTCAAACCTGGGTTCTGACCGCATCCAGGAAATGATGAGCGAAGGCGTGCCCAACGAAAGAACCTATGAGCGAGTGAAGGCAGAGGTGCTTTCTGTCGTGGTGCGGCATTTCTCACCGGAATTTGTAAACAGGATCGATGAGACGGTGGTGTTTCATCCGTTGCTCAAGTCGCAGATCCGCGGAATAGCCGATATTCAGATCGAGTTGCTCAATAAGCGCTTGCAGGACAATGATCTGCACTTGGAAGTCAGTGACGCGGTATTGGAGAAAATTGCCGACCTCGGTTATGACCCGGTCTATGGAGCCCGTCCTTTGAAGCGAGCTATCCAGAACCGGATTGAAAATCCACTTGCGCAACAGGTGATAAAAGGAGATTACGAACCGGGTGATTGCATTTTCATCGATGTCGCGGATGATCAGTTCCGTTTCAGCAAGAAATAAGATGTCCTGATCTGCGGTTGGTCTGCAGGCCATTTAAACGCTTGACATTGCCTCAATTGGTGGGAAAATTGGCAGCGTTTTTGGTTTGCAGACTGATTAGATCAACCCCCTCATCCGATCTGATTCAGTGGTTGTCCGGCAAAAAAATACCGGGCACCGTGACTACCCTAGGTGTCAAACAACATCCACCTTAGGCTCCGCACGTTACCGCGTAGAGAGCCGCCCGGAGTCAGCCAGAATTAGGTTTGAGTCATGTTCGTGACTCGGCAACTAGTTGGCGTCCCCCAGAATCTTTTATCAGTCAAAATGATCATCGTCGCTCTCAGCTGGCGACTTCGCAGCTATTGGATTGCGCCACGATGATTTACCAATGATCACGACAGCACAGGGGTTTATGAAAGTGGAATTATTATCTGGTGGTGAAATACTCATCAGAGCGTTGCACGACGAAGGCGTTGACATCATCTACGGTTACCCGGGTGGTGCCGTATTGCACATTTATGATGCCTTATTCAATCAGGACAAGATCGAGCACATCCTTGTGCGTCACGAGCAGGCGGCAACTCATGCGGCTGATGGTTACGCTCGTGCAACAGGCAGGCCTGGTGTCGTGTTGGTGACGTCCGGCCCTGGTGCAACCAACGCCATCACGGGCATCGCTACCGCGTTCATGGACTCTATCCCCATGATCGTGATTTCCGGTCAGGTGCATAGCTCGTTGATAGGTTCAGATGGTTTTCAGGAGACTGACATGATCGGTATCTCCCGTCCCATCGTGAAGCACAGCTTCATGGTGCAGAATCCCGAAGATATCCCGATGATAGTCAAGAAGGCTTTCTATATTGCCACGACTGGTAGACCGGGCCCCGTCGTCATCGACATTCCCAAGGACATTACCGATCCAAACAAGAAATTCAAGTACCACTATCCAGAGTCAGTCAAGCTGCGCTCCTATTCCGTCCCGAGCAAGGGGCACACGGGGCAGATAAAAAAGGCCATGGAGATTCTTCTTGCTGCCAAGCGGCCCATCATCTACACAGGTGGTGGCGTGGTGCAGGGCAATGGTAGTGACTTGTTGAAGGAATTGGCGCGCCTGCTAAATTACCCCGTAACCAATACGCTGATGGGGCTTGGAGCCTACCCGGCGACTGATCGTCAGTTCCTTGGCATGCTGGGTATGCACGGTACCTATGAAGCCAACATGGCGATGCATTGCAGCGATGTCGTTTTGGGTATTGGTGTCAGATTTGATGATCGCGTGACTAACAACATCAGTAAGTTTTGTCCCGGTGCGAAAATTCTGCATGTTGATATCGATCCGGCCGCCATTTCGAAAACGGTCTCGGCAGATGTGCCCATCGTTGGCTCCATCACCAGTGTGCTTGAAGAAATGCTTCAGCTGATCAAGCAATCGGATGCCCGTGTTGATACTCAGTCTCTTGATCTATGGTGGCAGCAGATCGAAGGCTGGCGTGAGAAAGATTGCCTGAAGGTGACACCTGCGGGCAATGACGTCATCAAACCGCAACAGGTGATTCAGTGCCTTTACGAGATTACCAATGGTGAGGCCTATGTGTCTTCCGATGTTGGTCAGCATCAGATGTTTGCCGCACAGTATTACAAGTTTGACGAGCCGCGTCGATGGATCAACTCAGGGGGGCTTGGCACTATGGGCTTCGGGTTCCCAGCTGCCATGGGGGTGCAATTGGCCTTTCCTGATGCAGTATCCGTCTGTGTGACCGGTGAGGGCAGCTTCCAGATGAATCTTCAGGAACTGGCGACATGCATGCAATATCGACTGCCGGTAAAGATTGTTTGTCTGAATAATGAAGCACTGGGAATGGTAAAGCAGTGGCAGGACATGCAGTACGGCGGGCGCTACTCGCATAGTACCTACGCGGAATCCTTGCCCGACTTTGTGAAACTGGCAGAAGCCTATGGTCATGTTGGAGTTCGTATCGAAAAGTTGTCGGAGCTCAAAGACAAGATGACTGAAGCGTTTGCTCTCAAGGACAGGTTAGTGTTTATCGACGTGCTGGTCGATCCGATGGAACACGTCTACCCTATGGCAATCGCAGGCGGCGCGATGAAAGATATGTATCTGAGCAAGACGGAGAGAACCTGAGATGAGGCACATTATTTCGATTCTGCTGGAGAACCAGCCTGGTGCCTTGTCACGAGTGGTCGGTTTGTTCTCCCAGCGCAATTACAACATCGAGTCTTTGACCGTAGCCCCGACTGATGATCAAACGTTGTCACGTTTGACAATTACGACCATCGGTGACGACCGCAAGATTGAGCAAATCACCAAGCACCTCAACAAACTGATTGATGTGGTCAAACTGGTGGATCTGACCGAGGGCGCGCACATCGAAAGGGAGTTGATGCTGATCAAAGTTAAGGCAACGGGTGCTCAGCGTGATGAAGTCAAACGTACCACGGATATATTCCGTGGTCAGATCGTGGATGTGACGAATACCATTTACACCATTCAGCTGGTGGGTACCTCTGAAAAGCTTGATAGTTTCCTTGCTGCGATAAGCGGTACTACGGTGCTTGAAGTGGCGCGAACCGGAGTGTCTGGTATCTCCAGGGGCGAGAAAGTGTTGAACGTGTGAGTTGGCTGCATAGTGCTGAAATAAAAAAAGGGCCTTTTGGCCCTTTTTTTATTTCCATGCCGGCAGGAAGCGGCGACTGTCCTGCGAAGTCAGGTAGTCGCCGTCTCGGATCATTCCCGCATTAGATCACTTTCTTCATCGCGGTCATGTAAGAGCGCAGGTTTTTGCCGATGATCTCGATCGGGTGATTGCGGATATCCTGATTCACGGCGATCAACTCGGCGTTATCCACGTTGTTGTCTTTCAGGCTCAGGCCTTTGCCAATTACATCGACATCGATCTTCGCCATGAAATCCTTGAGCAATGGAACGCAGGCGTGTGAGAACAGGTAGCAACCGTATTCTGCAGTGTCGGAGATCACCTTGTTCATTTCGTAGAGCTTCTTGCGACCGATCAGATTGGCGATCAGCGGGGTTTCGTGCAGAGACTCGTAATAAGCTGACTCTTCGATGATGCCGCTGTCAGTCATAGTTTCGAAAGCCAGTTCAACGCCAGCCTTCAGCATGGCAGCCATCAGAATGCCTTGGTCATAGTATTCCTGCTCGCTGATCGCCATGGCGCCCGCCGTTGATTTCTCGAATGCGGTCTCGGCTGTGGCCGCGCGCCAGGTCAGCAATTTCTCGTCGTCTTTGGCCCAGTCTTCCATCATGCCGCTGGAGAATGCGCCGCTGATGATGTCATCCATGTGCTTCTGATATAGAGGCGCCATGATTTCTTTGAGCTCAGCTGCCAGGGAATTGGCAACGAGTTTTGCGGGATTGGAAAGGCGATCCATCATGTTGGTGATGCCGCCGTGCTTCAGGCCTTCAGAGACGACTTCCCAGCCGTGTTGCATCAGTTTGGACGCGTAAGCAGGCTCAATGCCTTTCTCAACCATCTTGTTGTAGCAGAGGATTGTGCCGGTCTGGAGCATGCCGCACAGAATAGTCTGTTCACCCATCAGGTCAGACTTTACTTCTGCAATAAAGGAGGACTGCAGAACACCGGCACGGTGGCCGCCGGTTGCTGCGGCGTACGCCTTCGCAATCTGCAGGCCATCGCTGCGTGGGTCATTCTCGGCATGTACAGCAATCAGAGTCGGGACACCGAAACCGCGCTTGTACTCTTCACGAACTTCGGTGCCGGGGCACTTCGGCGCGACCATGACGACAGTCAGATCCTTCCGAATTTGCATGCCTTCTTCAACGATATTGAAGCCGTGTGAATAGGCAAGACAGGCATCCTTCTTCATCAATGGCATAATCTCCTTGATAACGGGGGTGTGCTGCTTGTCGGGAGTCAGGTTTAGAACGAGGTCTGCAGTAGGGATAAGTTCTTCGTAGGTGCCGACTTTGAAGCCATTCTCGGTTGCGTTCTTCCAGGACTGACGCTTCTCTGCGATAGCGGCGGCGCGCAGCGTGTAGGAGATGTCCAGACCGCTGTCACGCATGTTCAAGCCCTGGTTCAGGCCCTGGGCGCCGCAGCCGATGATGACGATTTTCTTGCCAAGTAAATAGTTCACGCCGTCTGCAAATTCGCTGCGATCCATAAAGCGACATTTTCCCAGCTGTTCCAGTTGCAGTCGCAGGGGCAGGGTATTGAAGTAGTTCATGGTGGTTCTCCAGTGGTCGGTTTTATCGATTCGAATTGGCCGTCGTTTCTGCTGGTGGCGTTATTGGCCAACAGCAGTACTAGACCCGCAAGATCAGGCGCGCATAATAGGTGATTCCGAGGATTGCGTAAAACGATATATGTGAAACAATATGTTTCCATTAATGAAACATTAATTAGCAATGGCGCTATAGCTGTAGAGGGCTGGATGGAAATCAGGGAGCTGCAATTGTATCTGAATCTGTGCAAGAGCCTGCATTTTGGCAAAACTAGCAGGGAGCTTCACGTTAGCCCTTCGAGTTTGACCAGAACCATACAGAAGCTCGAGCATGAGATAGGTGCGAGTCTGTTTGATCGCGATAATCGTAAGGTAACCTCGACAGTTGCAGGAATCAGATTTCGAGAGTACGCCATTCAGGCTCTTGAGAACTGGTTCGAATTGAAGCGTGAGCTGCAGCAAACCTCTGATCAATTGTCCGGTAAGCTAAGTATTTTTTGCTCGGTTACAGCGAGTTACAGCTTCTTGCATGAGTTGCTTGATCAGTTCAGGGCACTCTATCCATCCGTGGAAATTCAATTACGCACGGGTGATACGGCTGCGACAATTCAGCGAATTCTTGACGAAGAAGAGGATGTCGGGATAGCCGCACGTCCCGATTCTCTTCCTGACAAACTTTGTTTTCGCGCCATAAGCCAATCACCATTGGTGTTTATCGCGCCGCTGACTGCGTGCCCGCTTAGGGAATTGATCGATGACTCGATGCAGTCCGGTACGGTACTGCCCTGGCAACGAATTCCTCTTGTGTTGTCAGAATCGGGGCTTGCTAGAACCAGGGTAAATCTCTGGTTCCGTGATCGGCAAATCAGGCCGAACATATATGCCCAGGTCAGTGGCAATGAAGCAATCGTGAGTATGGTGAGCCTGGGATTTGGAGTAGGGGTTGTACCTCTATTGGTGGTTGAAAATAGTCCGATTGGGAGCAAAGTCGAAATTTTGCAGGTCGAGCCGCAACTTAAGCCCTTCTCTATAGGATTGTGCATTATGCGGCGGAAGCTTAATAGCCCATTGATTAAAGCCTTTTGGGATCTTTCGCAAGAGCATATGGGGGGTGAGGTCGTCTAGCCTTGCAGTCCTTTCCGAAACCAAGATGTGTATAATCGTGGCGCACCAATATGGTAATTCATGATTTGTTTGCTGCCCTACCTCTCGAGGACATACCCGCACTATGGATACTGAGAACGATAAAGATCAAGAACACAGTCTCATTCCGATAGATGAGCATGAGGAGGTTGTATCGGAAGATGGCAGAAAGATTCGTCGTAAAGGTATTTATCTACTACCTAATTTGCTGACACTGGGGGCTTTGTTTGCCGGGTTTTACGCGATAATTGCTGGCATGAGTGGCAATTTCAACGAGGCTGGCTGGGCAATCTTGATTGCCGCTGTACTGGATGGGCTCGACGGTCGCGTTGCCAGGTTGACGAATACCCAAAGTGCATTTGGGGCTCAGTTCGACAGCCTATCTGACATGGTATCCTTCGGTGTGGCACCTGCCCTGATTATATTCAGTTGGGCTTTGTCGTCATTGGGAGAGGCCGGCTGGGCTGCCAGCTTTATCTATATTGCTTGTGCCGCGCTTAGGCTGGCGCGATTCAATGTTCAACTGGGTACAGTAGATAAGCGATTTTTTGTTGGCTTGCAGAGTCCGGTTGCCGCAGGTCTAGTGACTTTTGTTGCCTGGGTCGGTTTCAAGTATGGCATTGAGATTACCCCTGTGGTTGCCTTCGGAACTGCGGTACTTACAGCCTTCACTGGTATATTGATGATTTCGAATTACCGTTACTTCAGTTTCAAGGAAATACATTTCAAGGGTACGGTCCCATATGTAGTGTTTCTCATGGCGGTGGTACTGTTGGTGGTGATTGCTCAAAATCCGCACGACGTGCTCTTGGTCATGTGCATCTTATATGGCGCGTCGGGTCCTGCTATCTGGTTGTATCGTATGCCATCTTCGAAACTGCGAAAATCTGGTTCCGCAGGCGGCTCTTAGAAGATGGCATTTAAACAGCAGTGGAGATATGAAAGAATATTTTCGAAATTTCTGTCCTTTTTATGAAGCGATTTTTCAGCGGATTGATCGGATAGTTGTATTTTCCCGGTCAAAAAGTGATCTGGCGAGCTTAATTTCATTTCAAACAGCGGAATTCAACACAGGTGGCCAAAATGTTAATCAAGGTACCATCGGATATTAGACCCTCCGAAATTACCCCCGAGAGTGTTTATCTAAATCGCCGTGATTTCATTACAAGTAGTCTTGGGATTGCATTGAGCGGTGTTGTCTCTGGTCTTGTGCCGCAATCGGCATTGGCAGCCGCCGGGGATGGGCTCAGGGCAACTGCCCCAAGTGACCTGATTAGAACTGCGCCCGCAGTATGGTGGGGGCCAAAATTTGAAAGCATCAGGCCTGTTGACATAAATGGTGATTTTTATACGAGTGAATCGCTTACTCCCTATAGAGATGTCATTTCTTATAACAATTTTTATGAGTTTGGAACTGACAAGGGTGATCCCATTGCCAATTCCGGTGAGTTCAAGGCTGATCCTTGGTCTGTCGCCATAGAAGGAGAGGTGGAGAAGCCAGGCGTATACACATTGGAAGATATTTTGAAGCCCCATGATTTAGAAGAGCGCATCTATCGTTTGCGATGTGTCGAAAGGTGGTCAATGGTAATCCCATGGGTTGGTTTTCCTCTTGGGGATCTGATCAAGCGCTTTCAGCCAACCTCTAAAGCGAAGTATGTTGAGTTTTCGACATTGCAGGACGCCCAAAGTATGCCGGGGCAGCGCTCTCGATTCACAACCATCGAATGGCCCTACAGAGAGGGTTTGAGGATGGATGAGGCTATGAATCCTCTAACCTTGCTGGCAGTTGGCGTATATGGGAATTACCTGCCTCCACAAAATGGTGCGCCAATCAGGCTTGTTGTGCCGTGGAAGTATGGATTTAAGAGCATTAAGTCAATTGTTAAAATTCGATTTACCGAGAATGAGCCAGCCACCAGCTGGAATATGCTTGCGCCCCAAGAGTATGGTTTCTATGCGAATGTGAATCCCGGGGCGCATCATCCTCGGTGGCGCCAGGACATGGAAACCAGGCTGCCCCAGACCCTGTTGAGTAGTTCACGGATTCCAACTCTGCTTTTTAATGGATATGCGGAACAAGTAGCATCAATGTACTCAGGCATGGACTTGTCCAAGCTTTATTGAGAGATGATCACTCCTGTCTACATGCTTAGGGCGTTGAGATGGGTAGTCTTCCTTGTTTGCCTTTTACCGTTTGTCGGCATGCTCGTCGCGGTCTTTCGCAATACACTTGGCCCGGATCCAGCCGATGAGCTTGCAATCGAGACGGGTTTGTGGACATTTAGATTTTTACTTCTTTCATTGTCGATCACACCACTCAAGAATTTTACTGGATGGGCGTGGATATTCCCCTTCAGGAGATCGCTTGGGCTGTTTGCCCTCTTCTATGCCTCTCTTCATTTTTTCACTTATATAGCCTTTCTTCTCCAATTCCGCTGGTCTGAGATAACAGGCGACATATTGGAGCGACCGTATATCACGGTTGGGTTTGCAGCCTACATAGTCCTCGTTATTCTTGGTATGACTTCAAACAAGGCGAGCATGCGGCGAATGGGGCGTCGCTGGAAGCAACTACACAAGTTGGTCTATGCGTCAAATATTCTTGGCTTACTTCATCTATTCTGGATTTTGCGAACAGATCTTTCTGAAGCTATATTTTATGGTAGTATCTTGCTCCCGCTTTTGTTGTATCGTGTTTACATTTGGTATGTCGGCGTGATTAAAAAGCGAAAAGCTGGTGGTGAGGTGGTGTAGTTTAGGTTTTCGGCGAGCTCTCAGAGTGAGGTTGAATTCTTTTCTGAAAAGACGCTTGCAAGGCTTGGATTTAGACCTATAATGCGCGCCCCTGTGACGAGATGTACAAGGGATAGAAGAACAGAGTTTATGTTTTTTGGGCAGATGAAAGATTTTAAAATCTTCTCTTGCCAAGAATGAGCAGGTGCGTATAATGCGCGGCCTCCCAGCCACGAAGGCTGAGGAAAAAGTTCTTTAAAAAGTAGAGATTAAGTAATAGAGGTGGGTGCTTGTCGAGATGGTCTTGTGCAAATTTGCAAGATTATCAAAGTAAGCAACT
>CAIOZF010000145.1 GCA_903862645.1 uncultured Gammaproteobacteria bacterium | reverse complement strand
CGGCACCACCCTGGCGATGATCGAACAGGCCGCGAAGGTGCTGAACAGTGTCCACAAGCGCATGCACGCATCGCAGGCCGAGGAATTTCGGTTGCTTGCACGTTGCTTCAAGGAAAACCCGAACAGCTTCTGGCAGCGTAACAAGACACCCGCATATACGTGGGACGAGAAGGTGTTCCTGAAGGCGCTAGAGGACAACGAACTGTCGCCCCAGGCAGACCCGAACACAGCCAGTGCAGCGCAGCGTATGATGAAGCTTGCCGCGCTGAAGCAGCTACAGGCTTCTAACCCGACGATGTATGACCCGATTGCTATTGATCGTGCGTGCATCCAGGCCCTCGGCTTCTCCAACCCAGACCAGTTCATGGCTCCTCCGTCTGCCCAGGCTGCGCCACCGCCGGAAATGCAGAAGCAGATGGCGGAAATGCAGGTCAAGAAGCAGCAGGCCGACGCACAGACGCTGAAGGCCCAGGCGGACATGCTGAAGGCGCAACACCAAGCGAGCGCGCCGCATGATGTTCAGCAACAGCAGGTGGACACGCCTGTCGATCTGATGACGGCAAGGGCGAAGTTGATGGACGCGCAGACGAAGCGTCACGCCCTCGGCATTCAACAAGATGACGTCATGCAGGAAGACCGCAACCGCGCCGCCGACCGTGCCAGCCACGAAAAAATCCAGCTACTCGAACTGGCGCGCGACATCGCCTTGCATCCCCAGGCGGCACCGATTGCCGCCCCCATCGCAAAGCAAGCTGAACAGCAATGATGCAATCCCCAGACAAAGCCATCCGACGCGCTACAATGGTCGCCAAGGGGCTTGCTAAGGAGATTGGGCCACTACCTACCGGCGACCACCCAAAGCCGCCACATCCGGCTTCCATGATCCCTGGTGTGCATGTCACCGGTATGGGTGATGAGCATACCGCGATCCCCGATGGATATGCCGACGGTGGCGACGTTGGCGACATGCCGGAACCGCAGAAGACGGTGAAGGCATACAAGCTGTTCAAGACGAAAAACGGCAAGCTGTATCCGCTGTTTGTGAACGCTAATAAGCCGGTTCCTGTTGGTCAGTGGCTGACTGCCGAAGAAGGGCCGCAAGGCAAGTCACAAGGGCGTGTAAAGTCTACCCTTGGCGATCTGGCATACCGTCCTGGCTGGCACTCTGGCGACCTTCCTGTAGCCACGCACATTGGTGCCAAGTCGCATGCGGACCTGAAAGCGCCAGACACGCGACCGTCAAACCATGTGTGGGCTGAAGTTGAGCATCCGGCAGACGTCGATTGGCAGTCATTGGCTAATAGCCGCGCACGCATGAACGCCAAAGGCGAACCTATCCCCAACACCGCCCACATTACGGACCAAGTCCCGCATGGTGGCTTCTACCGCTACAAAACCAATCCGAATATGTCCGGTAATTGGCTCATCAGCGGTGGCATGAAAGTCAATCGCGTCCTAGGCGATGACGAGGTGAAGGCGATCAATGACGCACATGGCGTTGCTGACTTGCCGCGCCGGCCTGGGTTTGCCGACGGTGGCGACGTCACCAGCAATCCCAATTTTAGCCAGTGGTTCGGCAATAGCGTGACGCACGATAATGGCGTCCCGCGCACATACTATACCGGCACGTCGAAAGATAAGGACTTCACGTCATTTAACGTAGGCCGGCATGGTGCATGGTTTACGACCGATCCTCATGAAGCCAGTCAATACGCCGAGAGCAATGACAGCCAAGGGCATGTGTGGGAGAACGGCAGATTCCAGCGGACAAACACCGCAAGCCGGGTTATTCCGGCGTATTTGAAGGCAGAAAATCCATACACTGGAGAGCGGCCAGAGGCTCTAAGCCGGGCGCAAAACTACAAAAAGGCGCAGTCAGACTGGTTTGACCAGTTGCGCGCAGCCGGGCATGACTCTTGGATGCCTTCGTCGCTGAAGGGCAATCTTGCCGTCATGCTGCGGCATCCAACGCAGATCAAATCTGCCATTGGCAATAGCGGTGCGTTCGATCCTAAGCAGAAAGCCATCCACAAGGCCGACGGTGGCGACGTCACCAGCAATCCCAATTTTAGCCAGTGGTTCGGCGATAGCGTGACGCACGCTAATGGCGGCGGGGATGTTGGTGAATATCAAGGCGAACACAAAGCTCCCAGCAAAGATGACGGTTCGCCATTGCATGATGTAACCGGCGTTTATCCACCCGATGTTTATGGCCCCAATGGATTCCGTTATTACGGAGAACAAGGAAATAGTTATGACAGGCAAGCATTTAATATATTGTCTGAAGCAAAAGGAAAGCCTCATTCAAGGCATACTGT
>CAIOZF010000144.1 GCA_903862645.1 uncultured Gammaproteobacteria bacterium | reverse complement strand
CCGACTCCCTCACTGAAATCGTCCGGTCGGCCGCCGCAATTGTGATCGATTCCAGTAAATCAGCGAATTCTTGGATGATCTCATTGGTGGCCGGAAAAACATCCGGCTGGTCGTCGCACCTCTGATAGCTGGGGTTGCGTACATAATAACCTCCTGCCTTCTGACAAAGCCACTCCATCAGCCGGGGGTTTTGGGTCAGGCGGACCAGCTGAATGACCCGGTCCAAAGGGTTGTCCACCCCGCTGCCTTTGCCCTCCCCAGGCTGCGCCCACTTGTAAACCAATGACAGGGACAAGCCCATCTCTGCCGCTATTTCCTTGGGACTGGTCTGCTGGAAGGCTTCGCGGAGGATTTCGTGAGATTCCATATCGATAGATGGGAAAAAAGAATGCGTTGCACCTACCGCCTACCCCATCCCGCCCACCATGCAAGAACTCATCGTCCCGCCGCCCAGCCCCCATTGAACGTGGCAACGCTTGTGAGAAACGCTTGCGATTGTGAGACACCCACTCATTCAATCGCCAATCCGATGCAAATTGAACGATTCAAATTGGCATGGCTCACTTCGCCCAGATGCCTTTGAAAAAATCGCCAATCGCCCTTGATTTTATCTGATACTACTGGCCCCATCGACTCATCTTCGTGGAGCATCCATGTTTTCTGTCCAACTAGCGTCAAACTGGTCAGCGTAATTATGCCAGCGACCAATTCCTTTGCTGTTCAACGCATGACGCACTTGCTCATTGCTCAACGTCTGCACCATTCGCGGATTCAGATCTGGGCGCAAGCAAGCGGCCTCCCACGGCAATCCCAAATGAGCAAGCACGGGTTGCAGGGTCTCTTCCGGACTGGCGACTAGCGATTCAAACTGAATGGAAATGACCTCCAACCCTAGCTTCTCACAGATGATGGGGACATACTGACGCTCTGCTCTCAGTAAGGCGCCAATGCTGGTGAGCGAGCTTGTCCACCCCCACGACGGATCCATATTATTCAAAAACAAACTTACTGCGTTGTCCCGGGCATCGCGCACGATACGAATGACTTTGGTGTGAGGTAAAACACAGGCAATCACCAGCGGTTGCATTTGGGGAAAGACCGTCTTGTCGATAGACCAGATGTCGTCGGGCATATTGACCGCAGTTCGCAGCGAGTCGCGATACAAGGCCTGCAATTGATTCAAGGCGTTAACAGAAACATTCAGAACCCCTACAGGCCAACCGCCCCCCTGCTTCGCAATTGAGTCTCCGATTTCACCAGGCAGCCCGCTTTCGCCGCGACCGCAGATCCTCGAATGGCAGTCGAGCATTTGTTCAAGAACCGAGGTTCCGCTTCTGGGCATTCCCAAAATACAGGCTGTGTTGGGAATCCCTGCAGACGCGCGGCGTATTTTTCGCAATTCGGATACTGAAATTTCGGCAGTCATCTTTAATGCTGCCACCAGTAAATCGATTGCGAAGGGCTTTGCCGTCTCGCGATGAGCCGTTGCCGCTGCCTGCCAGCTTTCGGTGTATCGGCCTTGCGCATCGAGACACTTCGACAGTTCAAATCCACAGATTCGCTTGAGTGGATCTGATAGTGCTGTTGCCAGTTGGCGCCGCAGCGTCTGCTCACATTCTGCCCACTGTTTGCGGACACGCTGCACGCGCGCTACCATGATTTGACAACGTGGGTCAGCCTGAAAATCGCCCGATGATTTCAGAAATTCATCCAGATCATCCACGCGGCCCGCCTGGTGCAGCACCTCGGTCATCACCACGTGACCACCGAAATCCATGCCATCGCTCATCCCTATGCACCGTTGCGCCAAATGGAGTGCCTCCTCCGTTTGGCCGCAGCGATGAGCCTGAACAGCAACGCGGACGGCAGTTTCGTAAAGCCCCAATATGGCTGGCGGCAACTCACTCATAGGAACATGTTTTTATTAGAATCATCCCATTCGGTCAGGAGAAACGCTGCATGATCGGGTAGAAGCCCGAGTATTCTTGGTTATCGGGACGCTGCCGTACCAGCTTCTCCGTTGCTGGATGGATTCGCCCCCCGCCCGCGTCGCCGGGCCGCCATGGCAACCGCGACCAACATTACCGGCAACAGACTGCCTGACTCGGGCACTGCTACTGCGCTTGCGCTTTCCAAACCTTCCAGCGTCACGGTGCCGGTCCAAGTGCCTGAAGTGCCAGCGGCACCGTAGCCGTTGCCGATCCAAATAGACATGTTGGCGGCATTGCTCGTTGGGTTGAAGGGGATCGGAGTCGTAAGGTTCTCTGTTCCGCTTACTGGGGTGCTTGGGGCATTGGAACCTCCACTAGCCCAGGAATATCTTTGCGTCGCCTGCAGATTACTAAACCCACCAACCTGAAGTAGTCCGCCTAAAGCCAGTGGACTTCCGGCTACGTACACAGCGAGATCATCAGCGTAGGTGTAGGCTGTCGACGCGTTAAGCGTGGCGTTGACAGAGACAGCGGTTAGGGTGCCCGTTAAAGAACCAGCAGGATAAGCTTGGTTGAAGTTAAAACCAGTCCAGGTTTGGTTGGTGAAGGTATAAGTAACTGCGGCGTTCGAGGCGGACGCGAGAAGGCCGAAACAGGCAATTGATAATATGGATTGATTGATAATAGTGTGTTTTTTCATGAGATGTTGGTTGTTCTAACGTAGGTATCGCCCATCGACATCGTGCCCACGGCCTACCGATCGACGGGCGATG
>CAIOZF010000143.1 GCA_903862645.1 uncultured Gammaproteobacteria bacterium | reverse complement strand
GGTTTCCATTCACTGCTGGCCGAGGTGACCTCGCGTGATCCTGGTGAGCTGATGATCGAGCGCATTGAGGCCAATGCGGCGGATGAAAGCTCCTCGGCCTCTGGCCTCGGCATCCTCACGCTTTTGAATGACTACGGTGCCCGGCTCGGATGGACATTCCACGACGCGCCCCAAGATGGCGAAGTTATCATCAGCACCTATGCATCGCTCACGCTTAACTGAATCCTGAAGGTTGAAAACACATGGAAATCAAGACCGCTGAATACAATGTATGGACCGAAGGTGCCATCATCCACTATGAGGGAACCCTCCGCCTCTCAGGCACGGACGCATACCAACCAATTCTGGACATGATGCAAACCGTGTTGGCGGAAAAACCGCAGACTGTTGTGCTCGACCTGACGCAACTCGAATTCCTGAATAGCTCCGGAATAAATCTGCTGGCAAAATTCACAATTGAACTTCGAAAATTGCCGGAAATTGGTATGAAAGTTCTGGGCTCAACCCTGATACCCTGGCAGGCCAAGTCACTCCCCAATTTGCAGAAACTGCACAAGGGTGTCGAGCTGACCATCAGTTGAGTTCTTTCGCCACCAAAGCAGCTGGCTCAACCGGTGCTGTCGAGCCGCATCAAAAGATAATCGCCCTGACGGTATTGAAGGTGCTTGAGTTCCTTCACCGTCTTGCGCAGCAAGCGCAGCGATAGGCTTTTCTCGTCATCGGCAGGAATTGCCGCTGGCAGTGCGCTGAGAAGTTCCTCGGCGTTGCGCTCGTTCGGGCCGGTCACCATCTCGACCTCCACCTCACCCTTGATGTCCGACAACTTGACGATCAACTTGCCAGCCTTGCCAGCTTGCTTGCCATCATGCTCCTCGCACAGAACGAGCAAGGCTTCCTCCACCGCCAACATGAGCCGGTTCTCAGCCAATTCGTCCCAGCCAATCTTGGATGAAAACTTTTTTACCATGTCGCGCAGTGCCACAAGCGAGCGCGGATCGAGTGGCACAGTAACGCGGTCACCGCCGCCCTTTCGCCAGTTGATAATCGTCATCAACGCGATGGCCGTCAGCCCCCCGATAGTGGTCCCGTTGGAGAACACGGTCTGCAGCCATGTGGGCAGAAGCGTGTTCATCAGGCCGCCTGACTGCGCACCAAAACCGATCCAGAAGCTGAGGCAGACAGCAAGCCCCATGTCGAAACCCATTCCGTCTTCTGTTACCAACCGCACACCATGCCCAAAAATCAGGACAACCAGGATCAGAATGTAAGCCCCTGCGACCTGGCTAGGTATGGTGGCCACCATGGCGGCAATCTTCGGCGAGAAGGCAAGGGCGATCAGAAATAGTCCTCCCCATGCGCCCACGCGGCGCGCGGCGACGCCAGTGATTTCGCCCACGGCGATCGATGTCGAGTACACGGTGTTCGGCACCGTGCCCAAAAGCCCGGCGAACACACTGCCCACACCATCTGCGTTAATCGCACCCTGCACAGATCGGAAATTAATAGGCCTCTGATTGCGGTGTGCAATGCGCTGTACCGAAATCGAGTCCGCATAGGTCTCCATGCAGCCTACCAAACTGATTAAAATAAATGCTGGTAAAAGGCTCCAGAACTGAAGGTCCCAGCTGACGGCGAGGCCCGGCCAGGATCGCGCCGGAAGCCCGATCCACGGGGCCGCCATCACGCGCGTCAGATCAAGG
>CAIOZF010000142.1 GCA_903862645.1 uncultured Gammaproteobacteria bacterium | reverse complement strand
TGTCAGTGTGGACAAACTTAAGAATGCGGTAGAGGCAGTGTGGTACTAGGGAGAGTTTGGTGATTCTTGGTCTGCAGATACTTAGAATCGGATTGGTTCTTCTCTTTCTTAACTACATGATAATTATAGCAATAATTCAATACCGCATCAAGCAAAATCTACACTAAGTGACTGTTTTATCTACGTATTCACTAGACTACAGTTTAATGAATATGGGTAGCTTCTACTGGGACGTTAGAGAACTGACGATGCATTGAAAGATACTGTCTATGTACCCGTACAGTGAGTTATTAAGTGAATATGAGTAAGGAATTCGTGTAAAATTCCGTACTATCAGTGTGTGTTTTTCTGAAGTTAGAACCCACAAAAAGATGTACAAAACATGTACAAATTTCACACGCTAGCTATAACCTATTGATAAGGATAGTTTTATATGTGCGCTCAGTTCGTTTACACCATGCACCGGGTGGGCAAAGTCGTTCCGCCCAAGAAAGAAATCCTCAAGGACATTTCACTGTCGTTTTTTCCAGGAGCCAAGATCGGCGTACTCGGTCTCAATGGTTCGGGAAAGTCGACTCTGTTGCGCATCATGGCGGGTATCGACAAGGACTATCTGGGCGAAGCCCGCGCCCAAAGCGATATCAATATCGGCTACCTTCCGCAGGAGCCGGCGCTGAATCCAGCCAAGGACGTTCGTGGCAATGTCGAGGAAGCGATGGGACCGATCATTTCGCTGATCGAGCAGTTCAACGCCATCAGCGACCGCTTCGCCGAGCCCATGAGCGACGATGAAATGAACACCCTGCTGGAACAGCAGGGCGAACTGCAAAACGCAATCGATGCCGCCGAGGGCTGGGACATTGAGCGCAAACTGGAGATCGCGGCGGATGCACTGCGTCTGCCACCTTGGGACGCAGATGTCAGCACCCTCTCCGGCGGTGAGAAACGACGCGTCGCCCTCTGTCGTCTGCTGCTGTCGAATCCCGACATGCTCCTGCTCGACGAACCGACCAACCACCTGGATGCAGAGAGCGTCGCCTGGCTCGAGCGTTTCCTGCAGGATTATCCCGGCACCGTCGTCGCAATCACCCACGACCGCTACTTCCTGGACAATGCCGCCGGCTGGATTCTGGAGTTGGACCGTGGCTACGGCATTCCCTATGAAGGCAACTACACCACTTGGCTGGAGACCAAGGAGAAGCGCCTCGCCACCGAAACCAAGCAGGAAGCCGCTCGCGAACGCACCATCAGGTCCGAACTGGAGTGGGTTCGCGCCAACCCCAAAGGCCGTCAAGCCAAGAGCAAGGCCCGCATCGCCCGCTTCGAAGAATTGAACTCCCAGGAATTCCAGAAGCGCAACGAGACTACAGAACTTTACATTCCGCCAGGCCAAAGGCTGGGCGACACGGTCATTGAGGTCAACAATCTGTGCAAAGGCTTCGGCGACCGCACCTTGATCGACAACCTCAGCTTCAGCATCCCCAAGGGCAGCATCGTCGGCATCATCGGCGGCAACGGCGCCGGCAAGACCACTTTCCTGCGCATGCTGGTCGGTCAGGAGCAGCCGGACAGTGGCAGCATCCGCCTTGGCGAAACCGTGGAGCTAGCCTACGTGGATCAGAGCCGCGACGCCCTTAATGGCAACGTAACGGTCTGGCAGGAAATCTCTGACGGCCACGAGATATTGCAGATCGGCCGCTACGAAGTGCAGTCACGCTCCTATGCCAGCCGTTTCAACTTCAGGGGCAGCGACCAGCAAAAATTCGTCAAGGATCTTTCCGGCGGAGAGCGCAACCGGCTCCACCTGGCGAAATTACTCAAGCGCGGCGCCAATGTCCTGCTGCTCGACGAGCCGACCAACGACCTCGACGTGGAGACACTAAGGGCACTGGAAGAAGGCCTGCTGAACTTCCCCGGCAACGTCATCGTCGTGTCACACGACCGCTGGTTCCTGGATCGCCTATGCACACACATCCTGGCGTTCGAGGGCAATAGTCAGGTGGTTTTCCACGAAGGCAACTACAGCGATTACGAAATTGACCGCAAGAAGCGCGTGGGCGACAACGCGCAGCCAACCCGCATGAAGTACAAGCGCCTGGCCTGAAGTCACTGTGGGCGAGCCCTGCTTGCGATGCCCGAAAGGAATAGCACAAACGCAGGGCCTCACAGACCTGATTCAAGACCTGCCGAGGAGGAACGCGTGGCACTCACCCGAATCTTCTGCGATGCGGAAATAGTAGTGATGCGGGGAGGGCATTGCTGGCCGGTAGAATTGATCGATGTATTCCTGCACGGCTTGCTGATAAAAAGCCCAGGCGGCAGGCGCACTGTCATCACGTCACAACCCCAACTGCTCCCGCAGCTTGAGCATCCGCGCATGATTTTCCTCACCACTCAGAGGGCGGGAGATGTGTTCCGGCAAGGCCTGCGCATGCGGAGCCCCAAGGTCCTCTCCGCGCATCACCCGCTGACACAGGTCGTGGTAGTAATATTCAAACAACGGAAAGACGCGCTCCTCAGACTCGGTCGCCAGAAGAAACCATCCCGCTGCCTTGCCTGCAAAATAAACTGCCGGATGACTCCAGGCAAACGCCGCCTTAGGCGGCGCTGCCCGACAGGCCTCAATATACGCCTCACGGGGTGTCGGCAATCCGAACAGACCAGCCCCCTCTTCGCAGGCTCTGACCACCACGGAAATCGTCGGCAGGAAGTCATTGGTTTTCACCACTCGCCGCGCGGCCGCCACAATCTGCAATGGACTGTAGGCCGTCAGACAACCTAGCCAGTATTTCTTGGCCATGACCAAACGCTCTTCGCTGCCATAAGCCTTGTGGTACTGATTGTGATACGCAAGCTCAAACTCCGCGAACAGCTGATTGATCGCATCGATTCGATCAGGACCGCTGCGCTCAGCAGAATCGTCGGGCGTGGCACCCTCTTCCCTATCGTCAGGGCGGTTATTCGGCCCAGCTTCGGTCGGTGAAGCGCTGGTAGGCCGCGCCAAGGCCCTGCTGGTTTTTTCCAGTAAAGGATTGATCGTGTGCATCGATTACGCTCACTGCCTGCGACCCTTCGAGTCGCCTTGACCATTGATATTTGATGAACTGCAGAAACCGGGTGTTCCAAGAGGCATGCACCTGATTCGTGTCGCGCCAGTAGAGCACAAACTCCCCCACCTTGGCGCGCGCGAAGTCTTCGTCGATCTCGGCGAGCCGCAGTATCTCGAAACACTCCGGGCTCGGCTGCCAATCCTCACTGATGCGGCGCGGCTGCGTGTCGTAGTGGATGGAGGCCGAATATTTCCCCCATTGCCGACGAATGTGTTCGATGAAGCGAGTGTTCCAGGCGCCGTTGACGGCGCCGCGCTCGCGCCAGTACAGCACAAACTCGGGGATCGCATCCTCAATGAAAGCCGGACTGATGCCGGCATTTTCCAGAATGGTGACTGCCTCGGCACTCGGCCACCAGTCCACAGACATATCGGTGTCGAGTTCGCTGACTCCACGGTGGGACTGTTCCTGCCGCCACTCGCGCAACACGTATTTATAGAATGCGTTACCCCACGAAAATCGCGCTTGCCGGCGCTCCCGCCAATACATCACGAAACCCGGCACCAGCTGGCGTACAAACTCCTCCGGGATATTCTGCTGACGACATTGACGAATCCAGTCGTCGCCCGGCTGCCAGTTGGCGGGAATATAGCTTGCTCCCTGAGCAGGCGGGGCTTGGAATATCGTGTCCGGTATGGGAGTCACCGAGCTGACCGCACTGTTTTGCACGCGTTCCGAGTTAGCCGGCCGCAGCTGATTTATAGCGTAGTAACAGCCGTCCTGTGCGGTGCCCTGCGGGTCGATCACGATCAGCCCGAGATCTTGCAGGCTTTTCTGTACGCGCTTGATGTCGATCAACGCCCAGAACGGGAATGCACCGCACAGTTCCTGCTGCCCCAGCTCAATCCAGCTGAGCCGATCTTTTACCCGCATAGGTCGATGCGCCATCAATTCACTGAGCACGTGCAGCATGACCGCCTCCTCGAGACCGATAGTCGCGGCAAGTGTCGGTGAAATCACCAAGGGGCGTTCGGGTACAAGCGAGGATTGCATGATTGACCTGACAACAATTTGGAGTTCAAAAGGAATGGGCAGTATTTGGATCTGTTGGCGGGATCTACTTCGTCCATGCCGGGCAGGGCATCCCGCGAGGCTGTCGCCATGCTACCACAGCCCCACAGAGTTTCACCCATTCAGCCGACCTGCAGATCACTCGCGCTGCAGCGCTACCTGAGGGAGCTTGCCTGCCCGCTCATTGCGAGACATCCACTTCCAGCTCCAAGCCGACCCAACCGTCTTTGAACTCCCCTGCGACAGCAACGCCGGTTAACTGAGCCCTGCCCGCCAGGGTCGGATCAACTAAGGAGCTGGCAAAAAGTGCCGGCATTTCCGAAGGCTCCCTGTTTCACAGCTTCAAAGGCAAACGAGAGATCAAAATAAGAGCATTAACGCGTTACCGAGAAAAATCACGCTTCATGTCCGAGAAAATGGAAGCGGCTGAATCAGCTCTGGATGGCATTTGTGCTTACTGGCAGGCGCTGGGGGATTTCGCAGCGGATGCTTCCAGGTCTCAAGGCTGCGTGATTACCAATGCGTCAGTAGAGCTTGCCCATGACACGCAATTCAAAAAGACTCTCGACCTAGCGGTGCGACAAGGAGAACTGAGAGTCGATACCGATACCATGGCTTTGGCGCAATATCTTTCACACTGCGCACAGGGATTACGTGGTCTCGTCAGAATGAGCCGGGACAAGAAGAAGGTGCAGAGCATTGTAGGCATAACAAGGTCCACTCCGACGCAGTTTAGAGTTCAAGTATATTCATCACAGCGACGGTTTACCGTAAGCACCTCTCGGCATACCCATAAACAAAAAAGCCCGACCACTCTGCAGCGATCGGGCTTTTTCATTTCACCGACACAACACACCCGGAGGGCTGCGTGTCAGGCAGACTGCATCATCAGTGAGCAGCAGCCGCGGCACGCGGGCCGTGCAGGGACATTGCCGTCAGTTTCGAGCCGGTCAGCAGCACGATGTACTGCTCGCCCTCGTGCACGTAGCTCATCATGCCGTAACGGCTTGCAGCCGATACTGGGATGCGAGCCAGTTCACGACCAGTCGCCTTGTCGATCGCGAACAGGTGCGGGGTGCCATCGCTGACATCACCGGCGTATACCAGCATAGACGGGGTCACCAGCATCGGAGCCGGAGCGCCAGAACCGGTGTTGCCAACGTCGATACCAGCCAGAGCCGGGTTGTTCTTGATGCGATCAGGCGTCTCACCAACCGGGATCATCCACAGGTGTTCACCGGTGTTCATATCGATAGCAGTGATGCGACTGTAAGGAGGCTTCATCAGCGGCAGGCCGCTTGGATGACGTGGAGCACCGCCACCGGCGCCGTTCGCGTACTGAGCAGGCGTCACACCAGTGGTGGTCGTGCCGGCATCAGTCATGTAACGCAGATCCGCTTCCTCGCCCGGAACCAGAGTGTGTGCAGCGCAGGCGCTCTGTGAGGTCAAGTAGATGATACCTGTCTCGGGATCACCAGCAGCCGGACCGGTGATGTTGGAACCACCACCATCACCTGGACACCAGAAAGAACCGCGCTTGCCCAAGGGATTATCGCGGTGCAGTGGCGGATTATACAAAGGTCCGATTTCCCAGTCCGCGAGCGCAGCAATTGCCTGCTGACGCAGTTCAGGTGTGAAGTCGATCAGATCGTCCTCGGAAATACCAGCCAAATCATAAGGAGCAGGTTTGGTCGGGAACGGCTGAGTCGGAGACAGTTTTTCGCCAGGAATCAGCGATGCAGGTACCGGTCGCTCTTCGATCGGCCACAGCGGCTCACCCGTTTCGCGGTTGAAGGCGAACAGAAGTGTCTGCTTGGTGGCTTGAACCACAGCCGGGATGCGCTCGCCATTGACACTCACATCCAAGAGGACTGGTGCAGTCGGAATGTCATAGTTCCAGACATCGTGGTGCACAAACTGGAAGTGCCAGCGACGCTCACCGGTCTGTGCATCAAGCGCGATCAGACTGGTTCCGAACAGCGTATCACCCGGGCGGAAACCACCGTAGTAGTCCACTGTGGGCGGGTTGGTGGCCACATAGACCAGACCCAATTCCGGGTCGGCTGACAGCGGCGCCCAGGGAGACACGTCGCCGGTGTACTGCCAGGCATCGTTTTCCCAAGTTTCATGACCGAATTCGCCGGGCTGTGGAATCACGTTGAACTTCCACTTGAAGTCACCGGTCTTCGCATCATAGGCAAGAATGTCACCAGGGACGTTTTCCATACGGGACTGGTTGTAGCCCTGCTCTGCCGAGTTACCCACCACGATCACGCCATTGACGACGATGGGTGGCGAGGAAGTTGTCACGTAACCCACTTCTTTGGGGATACCGTAGTAGGGGTCAAACTCGTGGCCGAGGTCTGCCAGCATGTCGACCACGCCGGTCTGGGCAAATCCATCGATTGGCACCGGGTTACCGAAGCCTTCCAAAGGAGCACCAGTATCAGCATCGAGTGCTGTCAAAAAGAAAGCCGGGCTGACGATATAGACCACGCCTTTGCCATCAACTTCGGCATAGGCGACGCCCTTGCCGTAATCCTGACGCATGGAGTATTCCCAGCGGAAGGTGTTTGGCTCACGGTAGGACCACAGGGTCTCGCCGCTTTCCGGATCCATCGCGATGACATGACGACGCGGGCCGGCTACTGTGAACAGCTTGCCGTCCACATAACTCGGAGTGGAGCGACCGGAAGCAGCCGCAAAGCTGGCGCCATCCCAGACCCACGCTTCCTTCAGCTCGCTGAAATTTTCGGGGGTAATGTTGCTGGCGGGGGTATAGCGAGTGTGGGCGGCACTAGCACCCAGATGTGTCCACTCTACGGTGTCCTGAGCCTGAATCGAGGTTGTCGTGGCCACCAACAGGCCCAGCGGCAACACTTTTGTCAGTGCCTTCGTTATAGATTGCCAGCGATTGCGCGCGGGCAGTCGGGAGTCTCCCGACCCAACATGCTCTTTAATCATTGTTTAATTCCTCGTCGAGCAAAAAATATCGCCCAAGTGTCATCGACTGTTTTAATTGTACTTCTTCCCAAACCGCGTTCTGTGACCGCCATTTCGTGAACACTGCCTACGCGTCAGACCCCTTCAGACTCAGCCGCACTTTTGTTAATTGTTAATAAAAGCTGGCATTCTAACGGCTGAAATGAGGCGCCGAGCATAACGCAGGCTCCCCGGCAAGTCCATTGCCAATCAACTCTTCGGAGCAGCGTTACCACCACTCCGGGAGCATTTCTCCAATCAGTGCGCTGCGGCCGATGCGACCGGACCGTGCAGCGACATAGAGGTGAGCGTGCTGCCGGTTTGCAACACTATGTACTGTTCACCTTTATGCACATAACTCATCATGCCGTAGCCACTATCTTTCGACACGGGGACCCGTGCTAATTCGCGACCGGTGGCCTTATCGATAGCAAATATGTGCGGCGTGCCGTCGCTGATGGCATCAGCGTAGACCAGCATGGACGGTGTCACCAGCATCGGCGCATGAGAACCACTGCCGGTGTTGCCGATATCGATACCAGCCAGAGCCGGATTGTTCTTGATCCGATCTGGAGTCTCACCAACGGGAATCATCCACAGATGCTCGCCGGTGTTCAGGTCGATCGCCGTAATACGACTATAAGGCGGCTTCCACAGAGGCAAACCCGTTGGATGACGCGGTGCGCCGGCCCCCGGACCATTGGCATAACGAGCAGGCGTCACGCCGGTGGTCGTCGTGCCGCTGTCGGTCATGTAGCGCAGATCGGCCTCCTCCCCCGGCAACAGCTGGTTGGCACTGCAGCCCATGCGTGAAGTGACATAAACAATACCCGTCAAGGGATCGGCGGCTGCCGGCCCGGTGATATTGGTACCACCACTCGGACACCAGAACGCGCCGCGCTTGCCCAGTGGATTATCGCGGTGCAATGGCGGGTTGTAGAGTGGTCCGATCTGCCAGTCGGCCAGCGCGGCAATTGCTTGCGCACGCATTTCCGGCGTGAAGTCGATCAGATCATCTTCGGTCAGACCGCTCGGCTCATAAGGCAGTGGCTTGGTCGGGAAAGGCTGGGTCGGAGAAAGCTTCTCACCAGGCACGATGGATGCCGGTACGGGCCGCTCTTCAATCGGCCACAACGGCTCGCCGGTCTCGCGGTTGAAGGCGAACAGGATGGCTTGCTTGGTCGCCTGCGCAACCGCCTTGATCTTCTGACCATCGTGCATCACATCGATCAGGATCGGCGCAGTCGGGATGTCATAGTTCCAGACATCGTGGTGCACCAACTGGAAGTGCCAGCGACGCTCACCCGTATTGACATCCAAAGCGATCAGACTGGTGCCAAAGAGGTTGTCGCCAGGACTAAAGCCGCCGTAGTAATCCACTGTAGGCGGGTTGGTCGCGACGTAAACCAGTCCCAGTTCCGGGTCGGCAGAGAGAGGCGCCCAAGGGGACACGTCACCGGTGTACTGCCAGGCATCGTTTTCCCAGGTCTCATGACCAAATTCGCCGGGACGTGGAATCACGTTGAACTTCCACTTGAAGTCACCGGTCTTGGCGTCAAAGGCCAGGATATCGCCGGGGATGTTCTCGATACGGGACTGGTTGTAGCCCTGCTCAGCGGAGTTACCCACCACCACCACGCCATTGACCACGATGGGAGGCGAGGAAGATGTCACGTAACCCACTTCCTTGGGAATACCGTAGTAGGGGTCAAACTCGTGCCCCAGATGGGCCAGCAGATCGACCACCCCGGTCTGCGCGAAACCTTCAATCGGCACCGGAGCGCCGAAGCCTTCCAGTGGCGCGCCAGTGTCGGCGTCGAGTGCGGTCAGGAAAAATGCCGGGCTGATGATGTAGACCACGCCCTTGCCATCGACCTCGGCATAAGCAACGCCCTTGCCGTAGTCGGCACGCATGGAGTATTCCCAGCGGAAAGTATTCGGCTCACGGTAAGACCACAGGGTCTCGCCCGTTTCCGGGTCCATTGCGATCACATGCCTGCGCGGGCCTGCGACGGTAAAGAGCTTGCCGTCCACATAGCTGGGGGTAGAGCGACCCGAAGCAGCCGCGAAACTGGCACCATCCCAGACCCACGCTTCCTTCAATTCGCTGAAGTTATCGGGAGTGATGTTGGTGGCGGGGGTATAGCGGGTATGGGCAGCGCTGCCGCCGAGGTGTGTCCATTCCACAGAATCCTGAGCCCAAAGCGGAGTTGCCGTCGCGGCAACCAGAAGCCCCAGTGGCAGCATCCCCAGCACAGAACGGGTCAATGAACGCCAGCGACTACTCGCCGGTTGCCGGGAATCTCCCGACCCAAGGTGTTTTCTTATCATTATTATTCCCTCGTTGAGCTTAAGTTTCATTCCGCAATGGCACGGTTGAACCGCGATTATTATGAGGTAGACCTGTCTAGCTAGTCCCGAGCATAGCGCTGGCAGAACAACAAGTCCATAAACAGCATGTGTCAAAAAGCAACGCAATAAAAAACCCGGCAACCTTGCGATTGCCGGGTTTGCTTTGCTGGCAGAGGCTCCGGGAAACTGGAACCTGCGCTGGCTTAGTGAGCCGCTGCCGATGCCACGGGGCCGTGCAGTGACATCGCTGTCAGTTTGCTGCCAGTCTGCAGAACGATGTACTGTTCGCCTTCGTGCACATAGCTCATCATGCCGTAACGGCTAGAGGCTGAAACGGGCACTTTGGCCAGTTCACGGCCAGTAGACTTCTCGATAGCAAACAGATGCGGAGTACCGTCGCTGACTTCACCTGCGTATACCAGCATGGACGGGGTCACCATCATCGGCGCCATGGCGCCAGTGCCGGTGTTGCCTACATCAATACCCGCCAGAGCCGGATTGTTCTTGATGCGATCCGGAGTTTCGCCCACCGGAATCATCCACAGATGATCGCCAGTGTTCAGGTCGATCGCGGTAATGCGGCTGTACGGCGGCTTCCACAACGGCAGGCCAGTCGGATGACGTGGAGCACCTGCGCCGGGGCCATTCGCATAGCGGGCCGGTGTCACGCCGGTGGTGGTGGTGCCGCTGTCAGTCATGTAGCGCAGATCCGCTTCTTCACCTGGCAGCAACTGAATCGCGCTGCAGGCGCTCTGCGAAGTCACGAACACGATGCCGGTCTCGGGGTCACCCGCAGCCGGACCGGTGATGTTGGAACCACCGCCGCCGCCTGGACACCAGAACGCACCACGCTTGCCAAGATCGTTGTCACGATGCAGTGGCGGGTTGTAGAGCGGACCAATCTGCCAGTCTTCAAGTGCGGCGATTGCCTGGGCGCGCATCTCCGGAGTGAAGTCGATCAGATCATCCTCTGTCAGCCCGTTGAGGTCATACGGGACCGGTTTGGTCGGGAACGGCTGGGTCGGAGACGCGAACTCGCCAGGCACATGAGACTCAGGCACCGGGCGCTCTTCGATCGGCCACAGCGGCTCACCCGTTTCGCGATTGAAGGCAAACAGAATGGACTGCTTAGTGGCCTGAGCTACCGCGGGGATACGCTTGCCATCGATCGTCACATCCAGCAGCACGGGCGCGGTCGGCACGTCATAGTTCCAGATGTCGTGATGGACCAGTTGGAAATGCCAACGGCGCTCACCTGTCTCCACATCCAGCGCAATCAGGCTGGTGCCGAAGAGGTTGTCGCCGGGGCTGAAGCCACCGTAGTAATCCACTGTTGGCGGGTTGGTCGGGACATAGACCAGCCCCAGTTCCGGATCGGCTGACAGCGGCGCCCAGGGAGACACGTCACCGGTGTACTGCCACGCATCGTTTTCCCAGGTGTCATGGCCAAATTCGCCAGGACGCGGGATCACGTTGAACTTCCACTTGAAGTCACCGGTCTTGGCGTCAAACGCCAGAATGTCGCCGGGGATGTTTTCGATGCGGGACTGGTTGTAGCCCTGCTCGGCAGAGTTGCCAACCACCACCACGCCGTTGACCACGATGGGCGGCGAAGAGGATGTGACATAGCCCACTTCTTTGGGTATGCCGTAGAAGGGATCATAGTCGTGCCCCAGGTGCGCCAGCAGATCTACCACCCCAGTCTGGGCAAATCCTTCAATGGGCACCGGAGCGCCGAAGCCTTCCAGCGGGGCACCAGTATCGGCGTCAAGCGCGGTCAGGAAAAACGCGGGGCTGATGATGTAAACGACACCTTTGCCATCGACTTCGGCATAGCCAACACCCTTGCCGTAATCCTGACGCATGGAGTATTCCCAGCGGAAGGTGTTCGGCTCTCGATAGGACCACAAAGTCTCACCAGTCTCCGGATCCATTGCGATCACGTGACGACGCGGGCCAGCCACAGTGAACAATTTGCCATCCACGTAACTGGGGGTGGAGCGACCAGAAGCAGCAGCGAAACTGGCACCGTCCCATACCCACGCCTCTTTCAATTCACTGAGATTCTGGGGAGTGATGTTATTGGCCGGGGTGTAACGGGTGTGTTGAGCGTTGCCGCCCAGATGTGTCCACTCTACAGTGTCCTGAGCCTGAACCGGGGTTGTCGTTGCGGCAACCAGCAGCCCCAGCGGCAGAGCCTTCATCAGGGACCGGGTCAATGAGCGCCAGCGACTGTTCGCCGGTTGCCGGGAATCTCCCGACCTAACATGCTCTCTTATCATTATTTTTTCCTCTCTGAGCAAAATTAAACTGCAGACAAAAAGCGATCCAGCTTCTGCTGCAAACTTGGTCTTCCCCTCCGGCCAAGATTAGCGCAGGGCTTTTGGCAAGTCCAACAGACAATCAGCACCCGCGGGCATCTCATCCCTTGGTGACGGCTGTGCCCGGTGCATCCATGGTGAACGAGCAGCCATCCTCCAGTTCTGCCACCAGCGCGGTGAGGGTCAACTGCATTTCTTCACGAAACTGCCAGGGCGCATTTACGATCAGCATGCCGGAACCGTGCATGCCGAACTCGTCATCCTGAGCATGCAACGTGAGCTCCATAGCCAACAAACCCGGCAGGTTTTCCCGTGACAGAGCCGACTTCAGCCAAACGCTGCGATCACGCTGACGAGCAAGCAATGGGTACCACACCGCAATGATGCCGACCGGCCAACGCCTGTGCAGCTTGACCACTGTTTGGAGCACACGCTGATAGTCCTGCTTGTCCTCATAGGAGGGATCAATCAGCGCCAGCCCTCGCCGTGGCTCCGGCGGCGTAATTGCCAACAGTCCTTCGAAGGCGTCGCGCTGATGAATGCTGACACGATCGTCGGTGCCCAGAGCGTGCAGGTGGTTGTAGCGAAGCTCTTCCAGTTCGGCCGGATGCAGCTCCAAAAGATGCATGTGGTCATCAGCTCTAAGGCAGTCGGCCGCGAGGGTTGGCGATCCGGGATACCAGCGCAGCCGGCCATCCTCGTTGAGGTCACGAACCCGCCCGACATAAAGATTCAGCAGCGGATCCTGAGAACGGCTGTGCCAGACACGGGAGATGCCGGACGCATGTTCGGTGTTAAGACGCGCCTCCGCGCTATTGAGGTCGTAGATCCCACCACCACTGTGCGAATCGATGTAGGTAAAGGGTTTTTCCTTGGCAAGCAGCTTCTGCAGCAACCCGAGCAAAACCAGGTGTTTGAGCACATCGGCGTGATTGCCGGCGTGATACCCGTGACGATAGCTGAGCATCAAGCTCTCCTGAGGAAAATCACGTTGCCGTGCGTGGGCGCGGCAACGTGATGGACGCCTGATAGATCAGACGGGGCGTGGCTCGGCGATGCCGTGCTTATTCGCGAAATGCGGATTGGGCGATATCAGAGAGCCTGCAATCATGCCAATCAGACTTGCCATCAAACCGATCAACTGTGGTTCGAAAGCGATATCGGGGACAAATATCTCCAGGAACAGCCAGCTGCCCAGCCCCATACCCATCGACAATGTCGCCCCAAGATTACTCGCTCGCCGCCAGAACAACCCGGCCGTCAGCGGCACAAATACCCCAGCCAGTGTAATGCGATAGGCATTCTCCACCATGGCGTGGATATCGGAACTGGACAGCACTGCGTTGGCGACCACCACCAGCGTGAACACAAACACTGTCCAGCGGGTGGAGGTCAGCAGCTGTTTGTCAGTCATATTGGGGCGGAAATTCTTCAGCACGTTTTCGGTGAAGGTCACCGAAGGTGCCAGAAGGGTCCCAGAAGCGGTACTCATGATGACGGACAGCAAAGCTCCGAAAAAGACAGCCTGTAACCAGAACGGCATGTGCGTGATGACGAATGTCGGCAGAACCAGCTGGGCATCCTCGGCCATCAACCGGGCGGTCATTTCGGGATCGATCATGCTGGCGCTGTAGGCCAGGAACAACGGCACGGCGGCGAAGAAGAAATAGGCTACGCCACCGAGGGTGGTCGCCCAGACAGCAACCATCTCATTCTTGGATGTGTTCACGCGCTGGAACACATCCTGCTGCGGAATGGAACCGAGCGCCATGGTGAACAACGCGGCGATCCAGCCGAGAATATCCACCAGATCCATGGCGGGCAGCCACTCGAATTTACCCTCGGCGGCTGCCTTCTCAATCACCAGCGGCAGACCGCCCGCCATCTCCGCCGCATTGCCAGTCACCAGCAACAGACCAATAACGATGATGATCATCTGCAGGAAGGTCGTCACCGCAACTGACCACATGCCTCCAAACAGCGTGTACACCATAACCACCGCAGCCCCTCCGATCATTCCCTGCGTCATCGTCACAGTTCCTTCGGACAGTATATTGAAGACCAGCCCGAGCGCCGTCACCTGGGCAGACACCCAGCCGAGATAAGACAGGACGATGCAGGAGGAGAGAATCAGCTCGGTTTTCTTGTTGTAGCGAATATGGAAAAAGTCGCCAAGAGTAATCAGCTTCAGACGATACAGTGGCAGCGCGAAAATCAACCCGAACAGCACCAGACACAACGCCGCCCCTAACGGGTCAGAGGTCAGCCCGCGAAAGCCTTCGTCGAGAAAGGTCGCGGAAATGCCCAATACGGTTTCAGCACCGAACCAGGTGGCGAACACCATGGCCATTACCATGGGCATCGGCAAACTGCGCCCCGCAGTGATGTAATCGCTCGCCGAATGCACACGGCGGGAGGCAACCAGACCAATGGCAATGGAAATAACAAGGTATGCGACAACGAGAGCAAGCAGCATAATTTATCCTTGAATTAGATGATGATGAATCAGGTACACACATCGGCGAGCCACAGCAAGACTTGTTCCAGCATCCCCGTTTTTCGGCTCAGGGGCGCATAATATAGAAATTTCCCCCATAAAAAAAAGTATTTTTTCCTACCCCGCACTGGCACTACAACTACTTGATCAATATGAAAAATAAAGCCAATTTGTGCTGCCGGATAGAACATTAACAGCCTGTTGCGGTGCTCAGTCACACTTTCTGTGCTAGTGTACAGCCACCGCACGGGACTCTCCCCGATATTACCTTCAGAGCATTTTGTGGCCATCAATTTCTACAGAAAGATCAAACGCAATATCAGCGAAGATGGCCTGATTATCAGCAGCTCCGGATTTCTGGTGAATACTATGGTGGGCAAAATCGATTTCTCGCGCACCCTGTGCATTCTCGAAATCGGCAGTGGCAAGGGCCCCTTCACCAAGGAAATAATCCGCCGCATGTCGGCCGGAGCACGTTGCATCTTTGTCGTCGGTGCTTCGGGTTCTGGAAAATCTTCGCTTGTCGCAGCGGGCCTGATTCCCAGGCTCAAGGAC
>CAIOZF010000141.1 GCA_903862645.1 uncultured Gammaproteobacteria bacterium | reverse complement strand
TATTTTCAGGGCTTTCAGTACTATCACGCCGGCTACGGCGCAGCCATTGCGTGGGTCATCGCAGCATTCATTCTGGTGCTCGCCATCCCATACATCCGCCGAATGTCGAGCAATTAGGGGCCACTCGTTATGTCAACCAGATTGCGAAAGCGCCAACTGCTCAACGGGAAGACTTTCATCCTTTTGGGTCTGATCGGGTTTTCACTTGTATGGTTGTTGCCGTTTGCTACGGTAGCGCTGACAGCGCTGCGAAGCGAAGGCGACATGTACGCGAACGGTGTCTTCAGCATACCTAAGGTTATTCGCTGGGAGAACCTCACGAAAGCCTGGGGCGTCGGCGACTTTCCGACTTATTTCAAGAACAGCCTGCTGCTCATTCTCCTCAAGGTTCCATTGGGCATTCTGGTTGCGGCTCTTGCTGCCTATCCGCTGGCGAAAATGAGCTTCCGCGGAAACTCGGCCCTGTTCATATTCTTTCTAGTTGGGCTCGCTGTTCCGATTCAGGTGACACTGTTGCCTTTGGTGGGAATGATGAGGGACTTGGGACTGTCAGGCAGTGTTTATGCGTTGATACCGCCCTACATTGCGTTCGGGTTGCCGCTTCAGATCTTGGTGTTGCGCGGTTTCTTCAAGCTTATCCCGGGTGAAATACTTGAGGCTGCGAGGATCGACGGCGCATCCGAGTTCACCATCTTCCGTCGCATCATGCTTCCGCTTTCCGTGCCAGCACTCGCAGCGCTGTTCATCCTAGATTCCCTTTCCACGTGGAATGAATTCCTGATGGCCTTGGTGCTGACAAGCGCCAAGGCGGCCCGCACCGTGCCCTTGGGATTGCTGGCATTTCAAGGAGAGCACAACACGCAATACACGCTGCTGATGGCAGGTGTGGCAATTTCCATTTTGCCGGTGCTGATTATTTTTGTTTTTCTGCAGAGATATTTCGTGACAGGCTTGACTGCCGGTGCCGTGAAGGGATGACGGCTGTAATCCTATTTATCGGGAAATTTTAAAAATGGCATCAGTAGAACTTAAAAATCTTGAAAAGTCCTTTGGTCCAGTCGAGGTCATTCATAATCTCAACATATCGATCGCCGATGGCGACTTTGTGGTGTTGGTAGGCCCATCTGGCTGCGGAAAATCGACGCTGTTGCGCATACTGGCAGGTCTTGAAGATGCGACCGATGGAGATATTTTAATCGGCGGAAATGTCGTAAACCATCAGTCTCCACGTGAGCGCAATGTCGCCATGGTTTTTCAGTCTTATGCGCTGTACCCGCACATGAGTGTGCGTGACAACATTGGATTCAATCTGGAGCTTTCAAAGTTGTCGAAGGGCGACGTCGCCAAGCGGGTTGAAGCGGCGGCACGGCAACTTGAAATTTCAGATTTACTTGCCCGCAAGCCCGCGCAGCTATCCGGTGGACAACGTCAGCGCGTCGCCATGGGCAGAGCCATCGTGCGCGACCCGGCGGTGTTTCTTTTCGATGAGCCGCTCTCCAACCTTGACGCGCAAATGCGGGTGCAGATGCGCGCTGAGATCAAGTTGCTCCACGAGAAGATCAAGACCACAGTTATTTACGTAACACATGATCAAATTGAAGCAATGACTCTTGCTGATCGAATTGTGGTGCTGAACGGTGGCCGCATTGAGCAGCAGGGCACGCCGCTGGAGTTGTATCTGGCACCAGCGAACATGTTTGTAGCCGGGTTCATCGGCTCGCCTTCCATGAATTTCCTAAACGCCGCCGTTGCATTGGAAGACAACAATCCCGTGGCCATTCTGTCGGATGGAACCCGAATTGACCTCGACGCCAGCGCTCAACTTAAAAACGGGCAAGAAATTGTCGTCGGCATTCGACCTGAGCACTTGACGCCAGGCGGTCTAGGCACTCGGCTTACCGGGCCTATTCGCCTGATAGAGCCGACCGGTGCGCAGACACATGTTCGCTTTCAGGTTGCAGGGCAGGATGTCATGGCGGTCATTGACGGCACGACCGAAGTTGACAAAGACCATCTTTTTGAAATCAATATTGCGCCATCGTTGATTCACATATTCGACAGGCACAGCACTCATCGTCTCAACCGTTCCCAGTAGATTAGAAACTCTGGGGTACGAATGCCATCCATAGGAGTCTTAATCGTGGAAAAACTGAAGATCAGCCCTAACAAGCGCCACCTGCTTACCGAGAGTAACAAGCCTTTCTTTTATCTGGGCGAGACAGCTTGGGAACTCTTTCATCGTTGCGATCGGGAAGAAGCCGATCTATTCCTCAAAGACCGAGCGTCAAAGGGATTCAACGTCATCCAGTCAGTGGCTCTTGCCGAGATTGACGGGATCAACACGCCCAACAGCTACGGCCACCAACCACTGGTTGGCCATGATGCCCTGAAGCCGGTGGAGGCATACTGGCAGCACGTGGACTGGATTGTGAACCGAACCAATGAACTGGGTATGTACGTAGGATTCCTGCCGACCTGGGGCGACAAGTGGTGCAATGAACCGCTGATCTTCACGCTTGACAATGCTCGAAAGTATGGCGAGTGGCTGGGAAAGCGTTACAAGAATGCCGGGCTGATCTGGATTCTCGGCGGCGACCGCAGGATCTCGAAGGATTCGCAATCGGATGTGATCCGTGCCATGGCCGAGGGTCTTCGGGCCGGTGACGACCATGGCCATCTCATGACCTTCCACCCGCCGGGCAACACGAGCTCATCGAAGTATGTTCACTGCGAATCGTGGGTTGATTTCCATATGCAGCAGACCGGTCATTATCGCGACCGCGCAAGCTGGCAGCTCGCTGAATTCGATTGGGATCTGCTCCCCCACCGCCCCTTTGTCAATGGCGAGCCACCCTATGAGGCACACCCGAACAACTTTGCTGGCGGCGACCAGGGATGGCTCGACCAGGCAGATGTGCGACGGGAGCTGTACTGGTCGATCTGCGGCGGCTCGGCCGGATTCACCTACGGTTGCCATGCCATCTGGCAGATGTGGCAGCCGCCGCGCAATCCGATTAACGGGCCGCGCGCGCCATGGAAAGATTCGCTGTCACTTCCAGGAGCAGGCCAGATGCAGCATGGCCTCAAGCTCGTCATGTCACGTCCCTTCGCAGAACGTGAGCCTGCCTCGCACTTGATCATCAAGTCGCCCCACAGCACCGGCCCCGACACCATCCGTTCGTGCCGGGGAGCAGATGGATCGTGGATGCTCATCTACTGTCCTAATTGTCAACGGGTGAAGGTCGACCTCAAGGCGATCAAGTCGGAGAAGGTGAAGGTAACCTACTTCAACCCCCGGACGGGCGCCTCAATCGATGGAGGGGTTACTGAAGGCAACAGGGAAGAGTCGTTTCAGCCGCCGTTTGACCCCGAAGGACGCGATTGGGTGATCATCTTGGATGACTCGTCGAAGAACTATTCGAACCCATGATCTAGGACACGAGGCACTTAGCCGATTGGCACACCGCTTAAACAGTGATGTATTCAAGCTCAGCTTGGTATCTGGGCACTGGACTTTGCAAGTGACACAAAGATACGTCCATCAGATATTCATCACTTCAAACGGCTTTAATTTAGATGGCAGTTGTTGAGTAACTGATGAATCTGCAGCCCAATTCAGTGGTAACTCCGAATCGGTGAGATTTGCAAGAAGACAACGCGTTGTGCCGTCTTCCGCCAACCAAGCCAATCCAGCAAGTTGAGGAGGAAGATTCTTGATGGCCAACAATTCTTGACCCGCTACTGAAGCCAACAAACCTAAGGCATGCCATGCAGGAACCGTCATGTCGGTTTTATCCGTTGGCAAGTTTGTAGCGATTGGTCCATTTGGGCCGTGGCTCTCCAAAAGGGAGAGCACATCTACATTTTGATCAACAACCGCAGCAGCGTAAGCGATAACCCATGCAGCCCCATAAGCTGCTTGGTGCCGTGGATCAATAGCAGCCAATGCAATTCGTTCATTGGCTAAATTTTCGGTCGTAACATTTCCATAGGGGTTACGTCTGGGAGCCAAGGTACTCGGACCAAGACGATAAGGAACATTCGGAAAGAATTTTCGAATACTGCGCGCGATATGTGGCAATGCTTCAATGGTTTGCATAACCGATACATCATCTGGGGCATGAATAATTGGACATGTCAAATGACCAATAAAATCCAAAGTCGATGGGCTCGGCCGCCTGCGATTCAATTCTGTGAATGAAGTATAAGCGCCACTTCCTATTTTGGCAGAAAGAAATACAGTTCGAGCTGCGCATACCAGTTCTTCATGAGATGGGACATCTGGCCATTGGTCGCCGGGTTGAAAACTCTTTAACAATGCAGCAGGCAAAAAACGGACAGCGTCCAGTTCCAGCTGACCTTTCTTACAAAGTTCAGCCGCCAGGTTCACAGCCTGATTAGCGGACATATGATTTACGCAAATAAAGTCTCCTTGAACTTTGACAGATTTCCCAGAGCTCAATTTCACCAAGGCCTGGATATCTTCAAAAAGTTCAGGATCATCTAGATCCAATTCCGCAATCCACCAGTTAGCATTTAAATCGATAAGCGCACTCAATTCTACTTTTTTGGCTTTATGAAGTCCAGGAGGAATACCGACGCCAATAGCAGGCATTCGATATCCCGTTTTCGAACCGAATGTGATAGCTCTTTGAGGATTCGTTGCTTCCAAATTAGTCGCCCTGCATACAGAGTCATTAACCCGCAAGGAGACCCTTTGGGTAAGTTCAACTTCAGACGGCAGACAGTATGGCCAAGGATCAAGAAGAGATGCGACGTAGGTTTTGAAAGAAGCATCAGACCAATTTCGTTGATCCTCCATCTCATACTTACCTGAAGAATCATGAGGAAGCTGAGCCTCCAAAAAAACGTTCAGCTCCAACCCAATAACTGGTTGATATTTCAATGATCGAATATCAAATACCGGCTGAGAAGGACTAATTTCCAACGGAAAAATACTATCTTCTAATTGACCATTCGTGTGTTCAACCGTCAATGGACAACCTGCTGCTGCTGCGGGATGAAGAACGACAAATCCACAACGATTAGTCAACATCTCGTCGCTGGCCATCGCACGAACCTCGAATTCAAGAAGCCCCTCGTCACTCGCAAATAATCTCGCTGAGCAAGTAAGAGTACCCTGCGAAGTTTTCATGCGAAGCTGAAATTTGACATCAAACCTCCTTGTTTTACAACAAATCTTTTTGTCCGTAATTTCAGCGGGAACCGTACCCCAATCACGATCGCGAAATAAATAGGATATTCCGCGAATTACTTCAACATCATTCCATCTGATATTTTTAAGTTGCCCCTCTTTTAATTCACACGACCAAGCTCCAGCAGTCAGAAATTCAACATGTGGAACCACTTGGTACGTACCAAATAAATCAAGAGAATCCTGGTTTGTCCTCATGTTCAGAGAATCTGAACGGCTTGATTGTTATCTGCGGAAGCGTACGCAGACTCAACCAAAGCAAGGGTTTTAAGATTGTCGCGTCCAGAGGTTAGAGGCTCAGTTCCAGCATTAAGACACTCAAGCCAATGGGCCTGAATGTTGAGTACGCTGTCCTGAATATTAAACCATGGCTGCTCTGCCCAAATCTGCAAGGGCGGCTTAACAGTGATCACCCTTGTTCCTTGTACTTTATGGTAAACGGTCAATCGGTAATCTGCATCTACACGAATGGAACCCTCAACGCCGTCAATCTCAAGCAAAGTTTGCGGAAACAACTCCTGAGCGCGCCTTGAGGCATAACTGCAATCAACAATGCTAGTCGCTCCACAAGCATGTGTGAGCAGCATTGTGGCTACATCTTCTCCATTGATCTTGGAATTGACACGTTGGACAGTTGCAGAAAGGAGAGCAACGTCGCCTAAAAGATACCGTGCAATATCCAGAATGTGAATTCCTAAGTCCTCAATAATGAATCGCTTGCCCTTGGCAAGATAGGGTTGAGCTCGATAAACATCAAATCCAGATCGAAAACTGAATCTACCCCAGAAAGGTTTTCCAATCGCTCCCTCGTCAATTAGTTTTCGAACAGCCTGTATGGGTGTCTGCCAACGAAAATTTTCATGCACCATGAGCGGAACAGCAGCTCCCTCACAAGCTGTGACCATAGCCTGAGCATCTGCCATCGTCTCGGCGAACGGTTTCTGGCAAATCACTGGAATGCCTGCTGCGGCAGCCAACTCAACCAAGTTTCGATGACTGGAAACGGTGGTAGCTATATCGATGAAGTCAAATTTTTCTCGCCCAAGCATGGTCTTAGCATCAATATGCGTCTGTTCAATTCCAAAGTCATTTGCCATGGAATCCAAACGTGACTTATCACTATCACACAGTGCAACTATTTCAACCCCCTGAAGTTGATTCCATGCATGTAGATGATTGCGCGAAAAGAATCCGCAGCCAATCAGGGCGCCCTTCAGAACTTTCATGTACCCCCTAATTCAACTGATATGATGGATTACTTCGCCATTAATTTGGGGAGGAACACAATGCCTTCTAAGAATATAAAGCTTGGTCTAATTAAAAGACATTGGTCGAAGTCGCGGCAATACGGATCGCAGACTTGTGTTCGTCGACTGAGCGGGTTTCCATCTTGACAGTAACGCCCGTATTAGCAACTTCAAACTGTTGCATGATTTGTCGCAGCGTTTTGTTCTCTGTCGGATGCATGGTTCGATTCAATATCACAAACTCCTGAGATGATTAAGGCCTAGAAATAATCAGGTAATACGCTGGATACTGTCGGCAATTTCATCGTGATCAAAAATCTTTTTCCAGTCATCGCGCATCAAGCGCGGCTTTCCAAAAGTTATTGCCTTGTTGCACGCGTCAGAGAATTTACCATCAATCTGTTTGAAGATCACTGCGGACAGAATCGTCATGTGTCCCAACAAGAAATCGCGGGCAGCATCCGCAGGCACGCCTCGTGATATGACTTCGTCCATTGCTTCACGCATGACATCTAGCAAAGAGGCACAGACCGTCTCCGACAGACCTGGCTCAAGCAACGCCATCTGTTCGACAGTCACACGATAAGATCGCTTGATCGGCTGGTAAATCACTTTGGCAATAGACTCACCCAGTGCATAGGCTTCTTCGGGGCCCTGCATCAATGCGTTCACGATAGACTGCGGCGCCCGCACACCGCCAAAATAGTCGGGGTCACCTTCCACATGCACTTGGGGACTGAAAATACTGGGGTGGCATGGGTGAGTGACGAAATAAACTAGGTCTTGCCGCTTGGGTAGATGCCCAGCAAATGGCGCCGCCGCATCCAACGTCATAACCACCGTTCCCGCGTCTAGGTGGGGGGAAATAGCTGCGGCGACCCTGCCAATGATGGTGTCAGGAACAGCAAGAATGACCACTTGCGCCCCTCTTACGGCTTCTTCTAGTGAATAGCACTCAATGCCAAGCTCGTCCTTCAAACGTTGCTGACCCGCAGCATTCGGCTCGACATGTCGCACTCGATATTGAGACCCCTTGAGATTGCTGGAAAGGCGAAAGCCCATCTTTCCACCAGCACCAAACAACGCTATCAATGCGGACATAAATTCTCCTCAAATCATGTTCTTCGACCGCTACTTAAATGAACAGTTGGCGTGATGGTATCATCACTAGGTCAAAAAAGAATCTGGGTAAACCCTCGATTCCATTGAATCAGGCCGTTCGTATCAGTTGTTGATAGAGCTCGTTGGCACGGCTGAGGTGAAGGTGCATTGCATCCGCCGCGGCACTGGGATCGCGTGCCTCAATGGCATCCACTATCTTTTCGTGTTCGGACAGAGTCAAATTCTCAGCACCCGGAGCACGCACCAAAGACTGGTAGTACTCACGCGCCCAAAGAAATATAGCTTCCACAATTACAGGGAAAATCGGATTCCCACTGATGTTGGCGATCTCTTTGTGAAAAGCCAAGTCCTTCTCGATAAAGCTCGGCATGCTTTGGATCGCAGAACGCTGCTGCTCTATCACCAGCCTGAGCCTGGCCACTTGTTCACTGGTGGCTTTTTCTGCGGCCATACGCGCTGTGCCGCACTCTACAAAAAGCCTGACTTGCTTCAAATGCTCCAGGCTGCCCGGCTGGGACCGTAGCAAATGCATGGCACCAGCTGCGATCTGCGATACCAGCCTCTCAGGAGTTGGTACCACCACACGAGCACGCTCTCCATGTACGATTTCAAGGATGCCGGATCTCTCCATTGCTTGAAGCGCTTCGCGGATCGCTGGACGACCCACACTGTATTCGTCCATCAATTCGCGCTCAGATGGTAAGTTCGACCCAGCAGGTATCTCTCCAGACCGGATTCGCACCATCAGCCGATCAAGCACCTCTTGATACAGCTTGCGACGGGGAATAACTTCAGCCATGGGTGACCTCTTAAATGTCATATTAACGTTAAATCTTACAACACCACG
>CAIOZF010000140.1 GCA_903862645.1 uncultured Gammaproteobacteria bacterium | reverse complement strand
TTTGATCCTTGCATGCGTTGGTTCGAGTCCAGCCACCCCAGCCATTTTTGAGTACGTCCTCCGGGGCGGGTTTACATCAGTCTGATCCCTCACTGAAGCCATACTGACAACCGGATCGCCTATCTTAAGCCTGACTAAAAAAAGCCTCAGAACTTATTCGAAACAGCCATCTAAAGGTCCCGAACTCATGGCAAATAATTTGATGGTGTTCACCGGAAACGCGAACCCCGTGCTGGCAGACAAGATAGCCAAACATATTGGTATTCCGCTCGGCGAAGCCACTATCGGAAAATTCAGCGATGGCGAAATCACTGTCGAGATCAATGAAAATGTCCGCGGCAAGGACGTGTTCATTATCCAGCCGACCTGTGCGCCGACCAATGACAGCCTGATGGAACTGATGTTGATGGCTGATGCCCTGCACCGCGCTTCAGCCAACCGTATTACCGCCGTCATCCCCTATTTTGGTTATGCCCGTCAGGATCGACGTGTTCGTTCTGCCCGCGTAGCGATCAGCGCCAAAGTGGTAGCCGACATGATAGTGGCTGTCGGTGTGAACCGCGTACTGACGGTCGACCTGCACGCCGAACAGATCCAGGGTTTCTTCAGCATCCCGGTAGACAACGTCTACGGCTCTCCGCTGTTGACCGACGACATCGAAAGAATGCATTACGAAAACCTGATCGTGGTATCCCCTGACGTTGGCGGCGTGGTTCGCGCACGGGCAGTGGCCAAACAGCTCAACGTCGACCTCGCCATCATCGACAAGCGTCGCCCGCAGGCGAATGACGCCCAGGTCATGCATATCATCGGGGAAGTTCAGGGCCGCACCTGCCTGATCGTCGATGACATGGTCGATACCGCCGGCACCCTTTGCAAAGCGGCCGCGGCTCTGAAAGAACATGGTGCCGCAAGAGTGGTTGCCTACTGTACACACCCTGTGCTGTCCGGCAGAGCCCTGAAGAACATTTCGGAATCGGAACTCGATACACTGGTCGTCACCGACACGATTCCATTGAGCGATGCATTCGCCAAATGCACCAAGGTTCGCCAGCTCAGCATGGCCAAACTGCTGGCTGAATCCATACGCCGAGTAAGCAATGAAGAATCCATCAGTGCGATGTTCGACAACACCTGAACAGGTGTGACTTGGCACTGAGGTTGCCGCTGGCGCTACGAAAGGCCGACGGCAAAGATGAAAGATCCGCAGCAAGTCCTGACGATCCTCGCAAGAGGAACGATGGGGCTTGCTCTCGGGTCTTTTTTTAACACCCTGCCCGGTTGGTCGCAAACCGGTATAGGGTCTGACGATGTTGAGAAACATCACTGAACCGGAGAAACAACATGTCCAACGAATTTGAACTTAACGTCACAGTCAGAACGGATCTGGGGAAAGGTGCGAGCCGCCGCCTGCGCCGTCTGGCCGACCTCATCCCAGCCATCATCTATGGCGAAGGCAAGGCACCCGTCAACATCACTATCCCGCACAAGGATATTATGAAGGCGGTCTCCAATGAGGCTTTCTTCTCTCACATCATCACCTTGAATGTGGACGGCAAGAAAGAACAGGGCCTAATCAAGGCCCTGCAGCGTCACCCGGCCAAGCCACGCATCATGCACGCTGACTTCCAGCGCGTCAGTGCTGACAATGCGATCACCGTCGCTGTACCTCTGCACTTCATCAATGAAGACAAGTGCAAGGGCGTCAAGATTGGCGGTGGCAGCATCATCAAGGCCCTGACCGAACTGCAGATCAGCTGTCTGCCGAAAGACCTGCCTGAGTTCATCGAGGTCGACATGACTGAGCTGGGCGTGGGCGAAGCGATCCACATTTCTGAGATCAAATTGCCGAAAGGCGTCAGCAGCATCGACTTGGCACACGGCCACGATGCCGACAACGCAGTCGTCAGTATTCTGGCACCGCGTGGCGCTCCAGGCGAAGGCGAAACCAAGGCTTGATCTAGTGCGAAAACGCTGCAGCGCTGCGGACCATAGACTATGCAAAGCAACGCGTTAAAGCTGATTGTGGGCCTGGGAAATCCAGGCCCACAATATCGTTACAACCGACACAATGTCGGCGCATGGCTAGTCGCGCAACTTGCCAGCGATGGGCGTAGCGAATTGCGCAGTGAAAGCAAATTCTTCGGCGATGCCGGACGTGTTTCTATTGCAGGCCTGGATATTCGCCTGCTATTTCCCACCACTTTTATGAATCGCAGCGGGCAATCCGTAGCCGCATTCTGCAGCTATTTCGACATTGCTCCAGAAAACATGCTGGTGGCTTATGATGAAATCGATTTCGAAGTGGGCGTCACCCGTTACAAACACGGCGGCGGTCACGGAGGTCACAACGGTGTCCGCGACATTATCAGTGCGATGGGCGATCGTCGTGATTTCTATCGCCTTCGCATCGGTGTAGGTCACCCCGGCAACAAAGCGCAAGTAGCCAACTACGTCCTCAGCGACCCCTCCAAACGAGAGGCCGAAATCATTCAGAGCGACATCGATCTGGCAATCCGCACATTGCCACACGCGATCAAGGGCAACTGGCAGACGGCCATGCACGAATTGCATACCAAGCCAGCCTGAACGGTCACAAACACACAGCTTCACACCAGACTCACCACCGGTAATGACACCGGCAGAACCAGGAATACACAGCATGGGTTTCAAATGCGGCATAGTAGGTCTCCCCAATGTGGGCAAATCCACCCTGTTCAATGCGCTGACCAAAGCAGGCATTGCGGCAGAGAATTTCCCGTTCTGCACCATTGAACCGAACTCTGGGCTGGTTCCGATGCCCGATCCACGGCTGGACAAACTCGCCGAGATCGTCAAACCTCAGCGTGTTCTACCGACCACCATGGAGTTCGTGGACATCGCCGGCCTGGTCGCTGGCGCTTCCAAGGGTGAAGGTCTGGGCAACCAGTTCCTCGCCAACATTCGTGAGACGGATGCGATTGCACACGTGGTGCGCTGCTTCGAGGACACCAACATCATTCATGTCGCTGATCGCATCGATCCGGCGGCCGACATCGAAGTAATCAATACAGAGCTGGCGCTGGCGGATCTGGAAACTGTGGAAAAGTCTCTGCATCGCATTACCAAAGTGGCCAGAAGCGGCGACAAGGATGCGGCCCGGCAACTGGCCCTCTTCGAGCGTGTCAAAGCGCATCTGAACGAGGCAAAACCTGTCCGCACTCTCAATCTCAACGATGAGGAACTGGCGGATATCTACGGTATGCATCTGCTGACCGTGAAGCCCACGATGTACATCGCCAACGTCGACGAGAGCGGGTTCGAGAACAACCCCCACCTCGACAAGGTGATTGAGATTGCAAAGTCCGAAGGGGCGTCCGTGGTACCCATCTGCAACAAGCTGGAATCCGAAATCGCGGAACTGGACGATGCGGAGAAATTGGAATTCCTGCAGGACCTGGGCATGGAAGAGCCAGGTCTGGATCGCGTGATCCGCGCTGGCTACGCACTGCTCGGCCTGCAGACCTACTTCACCGCTGGGGTTAAGGAAGTGCGGGCGTGGACCATCAAAATCGCTGCCACGGCACCACAGGCGGCAGGCGTTATTCATACGGACTTCGAGAAAGGGTTCATTCGGGCCGAAGTCATCGCCTATGAAGACTTTGTGAACCTGAAAGGCGAGCAGGGTGCGAAAGACGCCGGCAAGTGGCGCCTGGAAGGCAAGGAGTACATCGTGAAGGATGGCGATGTCATGCATTTTCGCTTCAATGTCTAACTTGACAAAATTTCGCGAAGTGGCCAAAATTCGCAGCCTTCAAACGGGGCGGTCAGAAGGTTACCTCCCGTTAGCTTTACCAGTTTCATGGCTATGTAGCTCAGTTGGTTAGAGCGCAGCATTCATAATGCTGATGTCCGTGGTTC
>CAIOZF010000139.1 GCA_903862645.1 uncultured Gammaproteobacteria bacterium | reverse complement strand
CGGCCACTAATCTGGACGATGATCCAATCAATCTGTCGACTTCGAAGGCCCCTTACCGTGAGGCGCTGGGACTGTTTACCCGCGAACTGTCGCGCTTTTATCAATAGCCGCTCCCTATCTCAAAGTCTTTTCATAGCATGCTGCGCGGAGATTGAATGATTGCATCAAGCATCAGCTCCAATTCCACTGTCTCTGTCAGGAAGCTGCCCGAGGCCGATGCGTCTGCCATCGCTCTGCTGGCTGCCGCTCAGTATGTTGATTTTGAAGATTACTGGGATTCGCCCAGAGAATTCGTCGAGCCAATCAACTTCCGTCGCAATGGTTGGAGTGCCGTTACGCTCCTGAGTGTTCCAGATTCTAATGGACACGAATGTCGATTCTATCTTAAGCGTCAGGAGAATCAGCTGCGCTACTCGTGGCGCCATCCGCTCGGTGCACTCACATACCAATTTGAAGTGGACGCTTTTCACCGCGCCGAAGAATTCCAGTTGCCGACTGCAGAGCTGGTCACGTATGGATTCCGCAAGGTTGGTCAGGCCAACAGGGGAATCGTCGTAACCCGCGAATTGTCGTGTTTTGCCCTGTCTCACTTCCGGGAAATGGACGTCCAATGGCAGGAGTTGCTGACGCCGCTGCGCGCGGCTGGTTTGCAGTTGCTACAGATGCATCTGAGTGGCTGGCAGCATGGCGCACTCTATCCGGCACATTTATTCATTGATTTTGATACCGGAATGATTCGACTGATTGATCTGGAGAGAGCACGTCGTGCGGCGCCGCAAAAGGCCGCCTCTGCCGATCTGCAGCAGTTCCTCAAGCGTGCCGAATGGCTGCCTGACGAGGCGCTGGCGGCCTTCCTTGAGCCTTATCGCACCGACATGCCTGGTCTGTTAAATAGCCTTTCCAAGCGCTTCCCCCATCGAAGTGTTGCCTTGCAGGAGTAGTTTCATTGAATGATAAACCCATGAGTGATCAGATCAGCTACGCGCGCGTGAAGTCAGATGTGCAATCGGCCGACTCATACAGCAAACGCAATCAGCGCAAACATGAGCAGGAAATGCAGATGATTGCGCAGGCCATGACCATGACCAAGGGAGTGCGTACCGTACTGGATGCTCCTTGCGGCGTGGGCCGGGCCACGATTTGGATTGCACAGCAGGGAATGCAGGTCACTGGCATTGATCTGGGAGAGGCGGCCTTGGCGTTGGCCGGGAATCTTCTCAAGGAAAAGGGTCTACAGGCAACTCTGGCCAGCCACGATATTTTTGCCCTGCCATATGCAGACAAGACTTTCGATCTGACCCTGTGTTTTCGGCTGCTGCACCACTTTGAAAGTCCGGAACTGCGCACTCGCCTGATTCGTGAAATCTGCCGGGTGAGTGGCAAATATGTGTTGATGTCCAGAATTTCTCCCGCCTCCGTGACCTCTTTGCGACGTCGTCTGCGTCAGTTGGCTAGTGGCAAACCAATCAAGCAATACCCGGTGTCGGCCACCGAAATGCATGCGGAATTTGCTGCGGCAGGCTTCGTTCCAGCTGGCGCCACAGGGCGTTTTGCCCTTTTCCACTCGCTGCAACTGCAGGTGTACAGGCGGAAGTGAGGTCTGTATACTCGCGTTTTTGTTGATACGTGGAAATCTTATGTTACGCATTGCTGAAGAAGCTTTGACATTCGATGACGTTCTGCTTGTCCCTGCGCACTCTACTGTTCTCCCGAAGATGGTCAGCCTAAAAACCCAGCTTACCTCATCTATCTCCTTGAATATCCCAATGATTTCTGCCGCGATGGACACGGTCACCGAGTCGCGTCTCGCGATTGCCATGGCGCAGGAAGGTGGTCTTGGGGTCATTCACAAGAGCATGAGCATCGAGCAACAGGCCCGCGAAGTCCGGATTGTCAAAAAGTACGAAAGTGGTGTTGTCAAAGACCCCATCACCATCGCGCCCTCTGCCACGATTCGCGACCTGATCGCCATGATGCGGGAGAATGATATCTCCGGCATGCCGGTGGTGGAGGGCAGCAATCTGGTGGGCATCGTCACCAGCCGTGACGTGCGCTTCGAGACCAACTATGAAGCCGCCGTGTCCACGATCATGACCCCGAAGAGTCGGCTGGTCACGGTCAAGGAAAACGCCAGTAATCAGGAAGTGAAAAAGTTGCTGCACACGCATCGGATCGAGAAGATCCTTGTGGTCAACGACAAATACGAACTGCGTGGCCTGATCACCCTCAAAGACATTCGCAAGTCGGAAGACTATCCGAATGCCTGTAAAGATCAGTTCGGGCGCCTGCGCGTTGCCGCTGCCGTCGGCACGGGTGCCGACACTGCGGCCCGCGTTGCTGCCATCGTTGAGGCTGGCGTTGACGTAATCGTTGTCGATACCGCTCACGGGCATTCTCAGGGCGTGATCGATCAAGTGCGCCGCATCAAGACTGACTATCCGCATATCCCCGTGATAGGTGGCAACATCGCCACGGCTGCTGCTGCGATAGATCTCGCTGCAGCCGGCGCTGATGCGGTGAAGGTCGGTATCGGCCCCGGTTCCATCTGCACCACCCGCATCGTCACCGGTGTCGGCGTGCCGCAGATGACAGCGGTTTCCAATGTTGCCGAGGCCCTCAAGGGCACCAACGTATCGGTGATCTCCGACGGCGGCATCCGTTTCTCCGGTGACATCGCCAAGGTGATCGCCGCTGGTGCGCACGTTGTCATGATCGGCAGCTTGCTGGCGGGTACCGAGGAGGCTCCCGGCGAAGTCGAACTGTTCCAGGGCCGCAGCTACAAGGCCTACCGGGGCGCCAAGGACCTCGCCGACGCCGGCGCGGACGCGGTGAAGGTGGGCATCGGACCGGGTTCCATCTGCACCACCCGCATCGTCACCGGCGCGGGCATGCCCCAGATCACCGCCGTGGCCGAGGCCAGCCGCG
>CAIOZF010000138.1 GCA_903862645.1 uncultured Gammaproteobacteria bacterium | reverse complement strand
TACCACATCCTATATAGTCGGAATCTCCCATTCAGTAGCCAGCTTTTCCCATATCCTGCCTTTGTGTTCAATTGGAATATTCACTGAATCCACACCCAGCAAGTTGATTCCACGAAGGATAAAAGGAATAACTGACCTACCTGTTTTTTGCGGCGAACTGCTTTAGTATCTCAATCGCAAGCACGCGCTCAGCCACTCGCATTCCCCTGCTCCAACTGCCGCAGTCCGCGTACTTCATCAACGGCGATGCCCCCGTACTGCTTGCGCCAGTTGGTGAAGACTTTGCTCGCTGACCCCATTGGCCTTTGATACAGCAACCACTGTCGTGCGATCGGCTTCGCTCAAAATCCTCACGATTTGTTCTTCCGTAAATCGACTCTTCTTCATGTCTCACCTCGGTTGAGGGAGCCATACTCTCAAGTTTCAACTGGCCCGAAAATACCCCGGGAGGTTAGAAGAGATGCTTATCGTCAATCAGTCGTTCAGATGCTCGAAAACGTTTGAACTTCAGTTCCTCGTCCAGCATTGAACAAAATACTTATGCAGAGTGGGTGCCGGCTTAATAATCTCAAAAAAAGTATGAGGATTCTCTCGCTCGTTTAATCAAGGCAAACACTGTGCGATCCGCGGCAGTGTGGATTGCGGCGCCTATCTTGTCGCCAATAGATCTGCGAATTTCGTAATGCACCGCAAATACATCAGCCTCTTCGCATGCTTTTAGTATGCAATCATCGCTCGTCATAACCTCATCAATCATATTCCGAGTTTTGGCTTGCAGGCCGACCCAAGTTTCGCCCGTGGCGATATTGTCAATATCGACCAAAGGTCTGTGCTGCTTTACCCAGTCCTTGAAGAGAGAGTGCATATCTTCGACGTCCTCTTTGACCTTGTCTCTCCCGCGCTGGGTAATTTCGCCAAAAGTTGTGAGCGTCGTCTTGAACTCTCCTGCACTGATGGTTTCGTAATCAACCTCATGCTTTCGCAGGAGGCGATGGAAGTTGGGCATTTGTACGAGCACGCCTATGGAGCCTAGAATCGCGAAGGGGGCTGCCACTAGCTTGTCTGCCAAGCATGCCATCATGTAACCACCGCTGGCCGCTACCATATCAACGCAAACCATGAGCGGAATACCCTGTTCTTTGATTCTGGACAGTTGTGATGCTGCCAACCCATAGGCGTGTACCATTCCACCGGGGCTTTCAAGTCTGATTAATACCTCGTCCTGCGGTCTCGCGAGGGACAAAACGGCGGTTATTTCCTCACGCAGAGATTCCACTTCGCTTGCTTGAATATCACCATTAAAATCAATAACGTATACTCTTTTCCTAGAGTGTTCTTCAGTATCTTCATCCGATCCTGACGCCTTCCTCAGCGATTTCCGCTCCCGCTCTTCTTCCTTGTGTTTTTGCTTTTCCAGTTTTTGTTCGTGTTTGAAGGTGTCTTTGTCATAGATCACCCTCTTCATTGCATCTCGCATGTCATCCAACTCATCATTGAGGCGAATGACATTGATGACACCCTTGCCTGCATTAGCGCCTCGTCGTCCTCTTGACCCAAAAGCAATGAGAGCGCCGATGACAACGATAACTGCTATCACCAAAGTAATGACCTTGGCGAGAAAAAGACAATACTCGATGAAATAATCCAAAAAATTCTCCCTATTTATTAAGTTGATTCTGCATGTCAAAGCTTTTCAAGAATAACTCAATGAGCTGACCTGCAACACTTATACTGGCTGCGGGAGTGATGGGTAAAGCATCGACATTGAACCAATTCGCTTCTGCTATTTCTTTTCCATCCACCAGAATCTCACCGGATTTATAGTCGGCGAAAAAACCCAGCATGAGCTGTGAAGGAAATGGCCATGACTGGCTCTTTATGTATCGGATATTTTCTACCTCTATTCCCACCTCCTCCCGCACTTCTCGAACTACCGTATCTTCAGGAGTTTCCCCAACTTCCATGAATCCTGCAAGGCAGCTAAAGAACGCACTAGCTTTTCCGAAATGGCGGGCCAAAAGTACCTTATTTTCTTTGACTACAAGTACGATTACGCAAGGATTAATGCGAGGATAGAAACTCAACGTACAGCCGCCGCACGTCAATGCCCGTTCACGTTCATGCGGAACAGTGGCTGCCCCGCATCTACCGCAGTACTGATGTGTGTTGTACCAGTTTAGTAACTGAGTGGCCTTTCCCGCATTGGAGAAATTCTCAATGCTGGAGTCCAGCAGCATTTGTCGGAGGGAAATCTTATGTGCATCCAACTTGAGGAACTGTTGATCGGTGAGTGTTAAAGCTAGGTATGGGCAACTTTCAGACTCAAGGAGAAGTAAGGTCTGGCAGTCTGTAATTTCGAGCTCACGTAGATCACTAATCGACCAAAGGACGTTCTCGCGCTGATGAAGAATTTCCCCATCATGAAACAACATCAGAAACTCTACACCGGAGAAATCGGTCAGTTTCCAAAAATAACCAGGATTATGCTTCATCTCTATAAATGGCACTTTTCAGGGCTCATATTTCGGAGGTAGACCAAATACAACGGTCGCCACTGATTTTATTAATACGTGCGATCAATCGCAGATGTGCTGACATAGCCTCATCTTCGACTTTACTTATGGGCAGCGGTTCACGAACAGTATCCATCTTGCGCTCCACGATCTCTTTCTTTTGAACTTCATTTTCCTCAGTCCCAAGTTGGAAAAAAGTCTGTCCGCCCGTCATAAGCAGATACACATCCGCCAAAATTTCTGCATCGAGCAGCGCGCCGTGTAATTCTCTTTGGGAGTTATCAACTTCGTAGCGCTTGCATAGCGCATCAAGACTGTTACGTTGGCCAGGATGTTTTTTCCGAGCCATCGCCAATGTGTCGACAATGGAACAGTATTCTTCCAGTTTGGAGTAGTGATTTCCGATCAGCCTAAGTTCGCTGTTCAGAAAGCCGACGTCAAATGGTGCGTTATGTATTACCAGTTCGGCACCGGTCACGAATTGCAGAAAGTCATTTGCGAGCTGACCGAAACGTGGCTTGTCCCCTAGAAATGCAGATGTGATGCCGTGCACCTGAACGGCGCCTTCATCTATTTCACGATCTGGATTTAAATAGCAGTGGAAATGCCGCCCGGTGAGGCGTCGATTTTCGATCTCAATGCACCCTATCTCAATTACGCGGTGGCCCTGTGCGGGGTCCAGTCCAGTGGTTTCGGTATCCAATACAACTTGCCGCATTTGAATGTGACTGCCTGATTAAAATAATTAGATATCGGGGCTTGGGGAAATTTCCGTTATCCCACGATTGGCCAACTCGTCCGCCAGTTCATTCTCTGGGTGTCCGCTGTGCCCTTTGACCCATTCCCAGCAAATATGATGTTGCGCTGCCAACTCATCCAGTTTTTGCCAGAGATCCACATTTAGTACTGGCTTCTTGGACGCTGTTTTCCAATTGCGTTTCTTCCAATTGGGTAACCATTCAGTGATGCCTGTGAGAACATATTTTGAGTCACTGACAACCTTGACTTCGCAACCCGGCCGTTTTAACGCCAGCAGTCCCTGGATTACTGCTGTTAACTCCATGCGGTTGTTGGTCGTGAACAGCTCACCACCATACAGAGCTTTTTCGCTCCCTTGATAGCGCAAAAAAACTCCCCACCCTCCTCTCCCCGGGTTTCCCTTACACGCACCATCGGTGTACATCTCCACAATTTTTGACAATCAATCACCTTCCCGTAAAAACCTTAATGCTCTTGATAGCTTGAAATAGGAAGGTTGAGATTGTCACCATTTCTGTGCACCCCCGCTGTTTCACCTATGGGGCGGACAATTATAGGTCTGGGGATGCGTGGCCAGCGGGGAACAATGGGGGTCAAAGGCATTACCTGCTTACATGCGACAATGAAGTATACCGCCCCCACTGGGCCAAGAAATTGTTTCCCGAAGTTTTCCATCTGTGGTGTAGCACCAACAATTTTGCTGTGATCAATCGGCAAAAAATAAGCCGCATGTGCTACTTTCTCGATGCTGAAGTCCAGCAGTTTTAGCCAATCCGAGACCCTAGCGCTCGATATGAAGCGTGCATTCCAGGGGAGTCGGTTTTTCCAACGAAATATACGCCGCAGCCCCCACGAACTTATGGGATTGAAGCCGACAATCAATAGTTTCCCCCCGGGCATCACTACCCGAGTTGCTTCTCGTAACAGGCGGTGGCTATCAGGTGTAAAATCAAGGGCATGGTGGATCAGCACAGCATCAACACTTTCGTTGGCCAGAGGCAAGAATTCGTTGCTGGCTACTGGCGCACGAGAACTAGCGTCACTGAATGGCGTAAAAAAAAGCTTGTGACCTACTGGGCTCTCGCCGAGAAGAGATTTTCCACAACACCCCAATTGCAGCATGTGATACCCGAAAATGCGTGCCAACATTGGCTCCAGCATTTCTCTTTCTGTGTTCAACAACGCGTTACCCAGCGGTGACTGAAACCATGTATCCATTCCACGGAATAATTGCTCTGGTTCTGGTAGTTCGTGGCGGCGCTGCCATCGTAATCGATAGTCTGAAATCAGGCTCATGCTTGTAATTTACTTCCATCTGTCAGAATGTAGCAATTCACGATATACGAAATCTCCCAACACTACTGTAAGCCGTTTCGGATGATACACCATGCCTATCAGAGTAAGCCCAATTAGTGCCTTCAGAGACAATTATATATGGATGATTCGCGAAAATGGCTCTAACGAAGTATCGGTCGTTGATCCGGGGGATAGCGAGCCGGTGCTATCGGTGTTGCGTAAAGAGGGGTTGAGTCTAAGTTCTATCCTGATAACTCATCATCATGCGGATCATACAGGAGGGGTAAAGACGTTACTGGAGCATTTTCCGGATGTAGAAATATATGGTCCCAGGCACGGCACTTTCCCCATAATTACGGCGGCAGTGCTAGATCAAGATAGGCTCCATGTCGCCGGGATGGATCTGCGCGTGATTCAAGTGCCAGGGCATACTTTGGATCATATCGCTTATTATTGCGAACTATCCAATAGCCCAGCAGCAGGGATGCTGTTCTGTGGCGACACTCTTTTTGCCGGAGGATGTGGGCGGATTTTCGAAGGGACCCCTACCATGATGTACAACTCGCTCCAGAAACTAGCCACTCTGCCGCCGGCGATCATGGTATATTGTGCACATGAGTATACCCAAGCCAATCTGCGGTTTGCATTGTGCGTGGAACCAAGCAATGCCGATGTGATTGAACGACTCCGTCAAGTCAGCGAAGCCCGCAACCTGGAAGAGCCAACGGTACCGTCATCTTTGAGCATGGAGTTACGAACTAATCCATTTCTGCGCTGTCATATTCATGCTGTTCGGAAATCTGTTTTAGAGTCTATGGCTATATCACCAGCCAGTAGCGACATTGAGATTTTTGCTGCGTTGAGACGGTGGAAAGACAATTTTTCTGGATAGAAATCAGGCTGACTAGTGCTGTTGAGCCAAATTTCTACAATGCGACAATTCATCTAATGCTTCTTCAAATCTATCAAGTAAGAGAGTTTTGTAGCCTCCCGGAGGTTGCTGCCAAAGTGCGCCTGAACAGACTCGGCGTTGCAATTTCTGTTGCAACTCTTTTGAGCGCCTGTAGTGTCGTTCAGGATTCTAGTCCTTTGGTGACTGCGGAAGCAGGAAGAGTTCATCCCTCTGCAAGCGACTCTCAACGGGCAGTGACAGCCAGATCCGGCTCTCCTCGTGTAAGTATCCCGTCCGGAATAGGGGAAAGCGCAGAGATTGTGAACCAGTATCAAAATATCTGGGCACGTATTAGTGACGGGCTGTCCTTCAGCCTTGAATACGATAACGAGAGGATTGAGAAGCAGATTGCCTTCTACAGGGAAAATCCTGCGTTTCTTGCAACTGTCACCGAGCGAGCCAGGCCGTTTATTTTTGAGATTGTTGAAGAACTCGAGAAGCGCTCTTTGCCGATGGAGCTTGCGCTATTGCCAATAGTTGAAAGCGCTTATAACCCCAATGCAACGGCAGGAAGAAATACCGCAGGGCTTTGGCAGATAGTAAGTTCTACTGCTAGAAGCCTCGGAATTAAACAGGATTGGTGGTACGACGGCAGACGAGATCCGATTGCGTCCACATCTGCTGCCTTGGATTATTTGAGTACTCTCAACGAAGCCTTTGGAAATGATTGGCTCTTGGCGTTAGCCGCTTACAATACGGGCCAGGGCAACGTGCAGAAAGCCATTGACCAGAATCAGCGCAAATCTCGATCAGTTGACTACTGGTCACTCAATCTCTCCTCGACAACAAAAGAATTTGTCCCCAAGCTTATCGCGCTAGCTCGCTTAATATCTGCCCCAGACCAATATGGATTGGAATTGGCTGATGTTCACAACGAAAAAGTGGTAGCCCTTATTGACGCAGGTACCCAGATTGACTTGGCCTTGGTTGCCGAGGTTGCAGGCGTTGAACCAGCTATTCTTTATCAATTGAATCCAGGCATCAGACAATGGGCTACCCATCCTGACGGTCCTCACACGCTGCTTGTTCCTGTGAACCAAGTCGAGCTATTCAAGTCAGCCGTGGCAAGTTTAGAAGGGCAGACGCCGGTGACTTGGGATCGGTATGTGGTCCAGTCAGGGGACACCCTCAGCAAGATCGCTCGTCAATTCAATACCCAGATAGCAGCACTTCAGCAGGTCAACGGTATTGAAGGGAGCCGTATTATTGCCGGTGAATCCTTGTTGATTCCCCGAGCTTATAATTCAAATGCTCCAATTATTTCACCTAACGCGCCAGAGTATAAAACAGGATTAGCACTGACTGGCGAGGTTACCCCTCAAGGATTTACTCCTCCCACGAGGTATGAGGTTCGGTCTGGAGACAGTCTCTGGAGGATTGCGGACCGCTACAACTTGAGTGCATCCACGTTGGCTGGATGGAATAATATTTCAACCGAATCAATTCTGCGACCTGGACAGGTTTTGATGCTCCACTCGGATCCAGCCGTTTCGCAATCCACGGATAACAGCAGCGGAAATGACACGATTAATTACACAGTCAAATCCGGAGATACCCTCGCGCGCATTGCCAAAAAATTTGGGGTAGGAGTTGCCGAATTGATTGAATGGAATGATATTCAGGCGGAAAACCTCATTCACCCAGGGCAACAATTATTGTTGCGCCCTGAGCGGTCAGTGCTCAACTGATCCAATTGAGTACCGACCGAGAGAGCATTACTACTAAAGCAGAGGTTCCGTAGTTTCAAGATTCTGGACGATTTCAGCGTTACTGCGAGAATTGGCTAGGAAAGCGTCAAAAGAAGCACGTCCATCGGCTTCCACATTGGAGGTTATCAAGGTGCTGCGCGCCTGCTCTTCGAGTAAAGCTAAAGAGCCTCGATTTACGGCTTGGAGTTCAATTACTACGAAAGTGCCGTTGCTGAGTGCAAAGCCGTCAAATGTTGTTGCCCCATCCTGGGGAGGAGACATTGTGAATGCTCTCTGAAGAACTTCGTTATTTAATCCGGCCTGATCTCTGGATACCCCACTCTGAACAATCCATTGCAATTCGTTAGCTGTAATCATTTCGTCTACTGCTTGAGCACTTCGCAGAGCAGTTAAAATTTCATCGCCTACAGTCTGAGCTTTCTCTTTTTCAAGCTCTGTGCGTAGAATTGCAGCGATCTCGCCACGAACTTCTTCCAATGGGCGTAGGTGTGCTTCGTTGTGCTCTCGCAGGCTAAGTACCAGTGCGCGCGAATCACCAATTTCTACCACTTCACTGTTATTACCCCCGACTAATACTTCTTCAGCGAAGGCTGCCGCCACAACATTGCTATTGCTGGTAACCTCACTCGAGCCGCCAAGGCGAGTAAATGCTTCGCTTGCCACTATTTCAAGGCCGAGCTCTTCAGAAATTTCAGTTAAATCAGTCGTTTCAAACGCGAGGTTGGCGAGTGTCTCAAGGCGTGAAAAATACAGCTGATCCACTTCGGCGCCACTTAGATCTCGTCTAATTCGATCAGCTAGCTCTTCCAACGACGCAAATTCATTAACATCGTACTCAGTCAGCTTCACGAGGTGCACTCCGAATTCAGATACAACTGGCTCTGAGACCTGCCCCACTGTCATTAAAGCCAGGGCCTCCTCGAGTTCAGGTGGGAATGCGGAGCCGTCGGAATAGCCAATGTCACCACCAGACTGAGCAGATGCTGTGTCAGCAGAAGCTTCAAGTGCCAAGGCGGCGAAGTCTTCTCCCTGATCGACTCGCGCTTTGATGGTTCCGGCGCGTGCGATAGCCTGTTCTGGCGTAATTGTGCCACTAACTTCTATTAGAATGTGTGCTGCGCGCCTTTGAGTCGCTGCTGAGGAAGCACTGCGCTCGAGTTCATATTGAGCAAGCACGTCCTCTTCGCTCACTTCGACCTCGCTGAAGATTGCACTTTTGTCCAGTACTACGTAATTAACCGCAACCTCTTCCTCCAACATGAATCGTGATTGATTGTTCTGGTAATAAGTTTCGATCTGATCGACAGGAATTACTTCTCCCTCAGTTCTATTGCCGAGTGTTACGGATATAAATTGGAAGTCTCTCGTTTGAGAACTCAGCGAAACTATTCGCTCCAATTCGTTTTCTGTCATAAAGCTGGAGGCGCCATAGGCATTCACAAGCTGACCAACTACCATTTGTTCCGAGAGCGCATCTCGATAAGCTTGAACTGTGAAACCTTGTGTTGCCATCGTTCTTAAGGCCAGATCTGAATCAAACACTCCACCAATCTGGAATTGTGGATTATTGATTATCTGCCTATCTATCGCATCGCTTGAAATAGTCATTGATGCGCTCCGCGCAGACTGTCTCAACAAACGATCCTCAATAATCTGATTGAGTGCGACTTCTCGAAGCAATCCGTCATCCAGATTTGCGAGATCCGCACCAACACTGGCCATAAGGTTCTGCACACTTGCGGTCAGTTCGGGCTCTGTTATCTCCTCTCCATTGATTTCAGCAACCGTTGAATTATTAACAAGCCCGCCCACAATGGACTCTACGCCAAACAAAGCCATCAGGGCGATGATGAACCCAATAATAACCTTTGCGATCAGCCCCTGGGAGTTGTCTCTTATCGTCTGCAGCATGTCAGTTCCTGTCGAATACCGTGCCAGTTACAGCACTCGAATTGGTGCGATCAATGGATAAATTGGGCCTTCTTGAAACTAAAAAGGCGCATCATTTATGCGCCCTCAAAAATTCTCTCGAAGAAGTCAGACCATCTTTCCGATCTTTGCATGTACCGGAATTATCTGGTCTGACTCGCTAGCGAATTTTGACTGTTCGGTTAGAGATTTACAGCATCCTTAAGAGCCTTGCCAGCCTTAAACGTCGGTACTTTGGCTGCCTTAATCTGAATTGTCGCGCCGGTTTGTGGGTTACGACCTTGGCGAGCTGCGCGCTCCTTAGTGGTAAAAGTACCAAAACCAACTAGTACTACCGGATCGCTCTTCTTCAGCGAGTCAGTGATGGCATCAATCATTGCATCTATGACACGTCCGGCTGCGGCTTTAGGAATGTCGGCACTTGCAGCTACAGCATCGATTAATTCTGATTTATTCACGTTGTCCCCTATTTTTCTTAGTTGAATTGTTACTTGAAACCAAGCGCGCGAAATGACATGTGAGTCCCCCCGCGCTAAGTATTTATATTCTGTCTGATTTTTTATACAAGACATGGCTTGATAACCAATACCACCTGCACCTTATACCAAGCCGAAGAAAGCTGTGTCAACCATAAACATGGGCCTCCCCTGTGATTCAGTGCGTGTTTATATGCATTTCTTCCTTGGCTTTATCTACTTCTTCAGCTGCCGCTGCTAGTGCAGTTTTAGTAGTCAGAGTCTCTGAATTTGGAACTGGTTGATATTCGAGAGCAAGCTCAAGAACTTGATCTATCCACTTTATCGGGCAAATCCTCATGTCTGCTTTCACATTGTCAGGTATCTCTCGTAAATCCCTCTCATTATCTGCTGGAATTATTACGGTCTTAATATTCCCTCGGTGAGCAGCGAGCAACTTTTCCTTCAAACCCCCGATGCGAAGAACCTGGCCGCGGAGCGTAATTTCGCCGGTCATGGCGACGTCAGCCTTAACAGGAATACCTGTCAATGCTGAAACCAATGCCGTACACATACCAATCCCTGCGCTCGGACCGTCCTTTGGTGTTGCCCCCTCAGGGACGTGTATATGCAAGTCCATGGTTTCGTGGAATCCGGGTTTCAGCCCTAATACCGCTGCTCGACTTCTGACAACAGTGATAGCAGCTTGGATAGACTCCTGCATTACATCGCCAAGAGATCCTGTCTTTATGGTCTTTCCTTTCCCCTCCAGCGCCACCGCCTCAATGGTCAGCAGTTCTCCACCGACCTGGGTCCACGCCAATCCATTCACTTGCCCTACCAGATTGTGCTCTTCTGCTCTTCCGAAGTCATACTTTCGAACTCCAGAGTACTTTTCTAGTGTTTCACCAACAAGCATCACCGGTGCGTCTTTGCCCGGCAGGGAATGCTCTTTAACGACTTTGCGGCAGATTTTAGCTATTTCCCTCTCAAGCCCTCTTACACCGGCCTCGCGTGTGTAGTACCGGACCAGATCCTTGATAACGTCTTCACCAATACTGAGCTCGCCCTTCCTTAGCCCATTGTTTTGCTGTTGCTTAGGGACAAGATAGCGACTGGCGATATTAATTTTTTCGTCTTCGGTGTAACCGGGGAGCCTTATAATTTCCATACGGTCCAACAACGGGCCCGGGATATTCATCGTGTTTGACGTACAGACGAACATGACCTCGGAAAGATCGTAGTCTATCTCTAGATAATGATCGTTGAAGCTGTGGTTTTGCTCTGGATCTAGGACTTCCAAGAGTGCGGATGCGGGGTCCCCACGATTGTCCATCCCCATTTTGTCGATTTCATCAAGCAGGAACAACGGGTTCTTGACCCCTACTTTTGCGAGTTTCTGCAGTAACTTGCCGGGTAATGACCCAATGTACGTACGTCTGTGACCTCTAATCTCAGCCTCGTCGCGCACGCCCCCTAATGCCATTCGGACAAATTTCCGATTGGTAGCTCTTGCAATTGACTCTCCAAGGGAGGTCTTGCCGACACCGGGTGGCCCAACCAGACATAGAATCGGTCCTTTCAGTTTTTTGACGCGCTTCTGCACTGCAAGATATTCGAGGATCCGAGTCTTGACCTCTTCTAGCCCGTAGTGATCGCTTTCAAGAACCTGTTCCGCCTTTTCAAGATCGAGACGCACTTTACTGCGCGCCTTCCAAGGTAGGCTAACCATCCAATCTATGTAAGTTCTAACCACTGAGGCTTCGGATGACATTGGTGACATCATGCGTAATTTATTGAGTTCCGAGAGTGCTTTTTCCTTAGCCTCAACAGGCATTCCAGCGTCTTCGATGCGTTGTTTTAACTCCTCAGCCTCATTGGGACTGTCATCCAGTTCCCCCATTTCTTTCTGAATAGCTTTCATCTGCTCATTGAGATAATACTCTCGCTGGCTCTTCTCCATCTGCTTTTTGACCCGACCGCGAATTCTTTTCTCAACCTGGAAAAGATCAATTTCGGACTCAATGAGCGCCATTAGGTGCTCAATCCGGGGTTGCAGCGCTACGAGTTCTAGAAGATTCTGCTTTTCCTGAAGTTGCAGGGACATATGCGAGGCAATGGTATCGACGAGGCGTCCTGCTTCATCGATACTGGAAATCGATGTTACAACTTCTGGAGGGATTTTCTTGCTTAACTGGACGTATTGATCGAACTGCGAGAGCAAAGAGCGAATCAGCAATTCAGATTGTTTGTCCGGCAAAGGTTCGCCAATGAAAGGGCTGATATGTGCTTGGTAGTAGTCTGTGGCGAGCTCTACAGTGTTTATGCGCGCCCTATTTAAGCCCTCCACCAACACTTTGACAGTGCCATCCGGTAAGCGAATAAGCTGTAAGATGCTAGCTACTGTGCCAATTTCAAAAATATCACGCTCGCTTGGATCATCTTCTGAAGGGCTCTTCTGAGCGACAAGCAGCACCTGTTTGCCAGTGCTCATGGCGACTTCCAGTGCCCGAATGGATTTCTGTCGGCCTACAAAAAGCGGTTGTACGATCTGCGGGTAAACAACCACATCCCGAAGTGGCAGCAGCGGTAAGATGGATTTCCCCGCATCGACTGTATCTGGCAAAAGACTCATAGCTTGCTTCCTAGAGGTAAGAGCACGAGCGTGGTAATGGCCCGTATATTCATATACTCCGATCTTGGGTCGGCATGTGGTCTTTTCAACTGTGCGTGAGGCACACTTGGGAAAAATATTTTTTGCTGAGCAGGACAGCTCCGTCAGAGTGGGCGCCTACCGCTCGCCGCTTAACGGCGAACTGCCCCTTGCTGCAGGCTGGTCTCAGTTGTCATCTGCAGCCGCGCGGGTAGAGGGTTGATCTCGATTCTCATAGACCAGCAGTGGTTCTGATTCTCCATTGATGACGGCAGCATCGATAATCACTTTGCTGATGTTTTCCATTGAAGGAATTTTGTACATGGTGTCCAACAGAACGCTTTCCATGATTGAGCGTAACCCTCGAGCCCCAGTCTTGCGTTCCTTGGCCTTCTGGGCAACTGCTGTCAGCGCTTCATCACGGAATTGAATCTCCACCCCTTCCATTTCAAAAAGCTTTTGATATTGCTTGATGAGTGAGTTTTTGGGTTCTTTGATAATGCGCACCAAGGCATCAAGATCCAGCTCATCCAGTGTAGCAATCATGGGCAATCTGCCGACAAACTCAGGAATGAGTCCGTACTTCACAAGATCTTCAGGCTCCACATCCCTGAGTGTTTCACCCATCCGATGCTCAAGATCTTTACTACGAACTTCAGCTCCGAAGCCGATACCGCCTTTTTCAGAGCGGTCGCGGATAACCTTCTCAAGACCTGCGAAGGCGCCGCCACAAATAAATAGTATGTTTGAAGTATCAACCTGCAGGAATTCCTGTTGAGGGTGCTTACGGCCTCCCTGAGGTGGAACCGACGCGACAGTACCTTCAATCAGCTTGAGTAGTGCTTGTTGCACCCCTTCACCCGAAACGTCCCGGGTTATTGACGGGTTGTCTGACTTTCTCGAAATTTTGTCAATTTCGTCAATATACACGATGCCGATTTGGGCTTTTTCGACATCGTAGTCACATTTCTGCAGCAGCTTCTGGATAATGTTTTCGACATCCTCGCCGACGTATCCTGCCTCTGTCAGAGTGGTTGCATCAGCAATAGTAAATGGAACATCAAGCAATCTGGCCAACGTCTCCGCAAGCAAGGTTTTTCCTGTGCCAGTTGGGCCGATCATCAGAATGTTGCTTTTACCAAGCTCTACGCCGCCGCTGGTTTCGTCATAGTTAAGGCGTTTGTAATGGTTATATACGGCAACTGCCAGTACTTTCTTGGCGTTTTCCTGGCCAATTACATACTCATCCAGGGTTTTTTTGATTTCTTCAGGAATTGGTAATTTCTTACTTCCGGACTCGGAGTCCTTTTCCTGGATCTCTTCCCTGATAATGTCATTGCACAGGTCTACGCACTCGTCACAAACAAAGACAGAAGGACCTGCAATCAGTTTGCGAACCTCGTGCTGACTTTTGCCACAAAAGGAACAATAGAGCAGCTTGCCGCTGTCATCACCTTTGTTGAAACGATCGTCTGACATTAAACTACCTCACAAATTCGATGTGTAATCAGAACACGGGGGGGGGGTACGGCAGTGTAACCAAAACTTGCCTATTATGGCTGTCCTCGGTCCATTCCCATGTAATCGGCAAGAAATTAATCTACCGTAGGACGAATGATACCACCGGCAAGGGGAATTTTAACAAGTGTAAGAGCGCCGAAAGAACAAGTCTCGCGGCGCCGCTTCAGGAAATTCGTGACGCTCTACATGACACGATGGCTGAGGACTTTATCGACTAGGCCGTACTTGACGGCTTCGTTGGAGCTCATGAAGTTATCACGTTCAGTATCTTTGGCAATTTCCTCAAGATCTTTCCCTGTATGAAATGCCATTATCTTGTTGAGTTGATGCCGAAGTTTAATGATTTCATTGGCTTGAATTTCAATATCTGCTGCCTGACCGTGAGTTCCCCCACTTGGCTGATGAATCATCATGCGCGAGTGTGGCAAAGCAAAGCGTTTTCCTTTGGCCCCACCGGCAAGCAACAGTGCGCCCATGCTCGCTGCCTGACCTATGCACATTGTGCTGACATCTGGCTTGATGAACTGCATCGTGTCGTATATGGATAGTCCAGCAGTCACCGAGCCACCCGGTGAGTTAATGTATAGATGAATGTCTTTGTCCGGATTCTCTGACTCCAGAAACAGTAACTGTGCTACCACCAAGTTTGCCATGTAATCCTCAACCTGACCCACCATAAAGATGACTCGTTCTTTCAATAGTCGAGAATAAATGTCATAGGACCGTTCTCCCCTGGCGGTCTGTTCGACCACCATGGGTACCAGAGTTGACACTATCAATTCTTCCTTAGATTGCATACTCACCTGTTACTTGCCGGTCTTTGGCGCGTCGGATTTGATAACATCATCATAGCTGACGCTCTTTTCTGTGACCTTTGCTTCCGCTAATATGGCATCAAAGGCTTGGTCTTCCAGAACTGCGGATTCCACTGATGCCAGCTGCTCTTTATTACTGTAATACCAACGGACTACCTGCTCGGGTGACTCATAGGTAGAGGCTATATCTTCGATTGTGCTTTTGACCTGTGCGGGATCGGCCTTAAGCCCTTTGCTTTTGATAACCTCTCCAAGTATCAGTCCCAGCGCGATACGCTTCTCAGCCTGTTCCCTGAACAACTCGTCTGGCAACATTGAAGGATCGACATTTTTCTTGCCACCTCCAAACTGCTGCAGTGCCTGCTGACGAAGTGCTTCAATCTCATTCCTGACGAGTACTGAAGGCAATGCTACTTCGTTCTGTGCCAGCAGAAGATCCATCACCCGGTTCTTCAGCTTTGCCTTGCTGGCATTGTTAAGCTCTCTGCTCATATTGGCGGCTACTTCCTTGCGGAAAGCATCAATGCCACCATCCTCTATGCCAAATACTGCAAAAAAATCGTCATTCAACTCTGGAAGGACAGGCGCAGTGACAGAGTTTATTTTTATCTCGAATTTGACGGGCTTTCCTGCCAGTTCCTTGTTCTGATAATCCTCCGGAAACACGAGATCGAGAACAACTTCATCGCCCGCTTTCTTTTTCAACAGGCCTGTCTCGAATCCTTCAATCATACGCTCAGAGCCTAGAACCAAATTGGCCCCATGTGCAGATCCGCCATTGAAGGCCTCGCCATTCATTGTCCCGATATAATCAATGGTGATACGGTCCTTGTTCTTGCTCTGGCGAGTGATGGGCTCCCAAGACTGTCTCTGTTGGCGCAAAGTTTCAATCATCTTGTCAATGTTCTCATCCCCGACTTCAGCAACCAGTTTCTCAACTTTAAGCTTCCCAAAGTCGCTGAGAGTGATTTCTGGAAACACCTCGAAAATCGCCACAAATGCTAGATTTTTGCCTTCCTCCAATGATTTTGGCTCGATTCTCGGCTGTCCTGTTGGCTTGAGGTTTTGCTCGCTAATTGCCTGGTAATAGGTCTTGCTCATCACCTCCCCTACAACCTCTTGGCGAACACCCTTGCCATAACGGCCTTGAATGACTTTGAGAGGGACTTTGCCTTTTCTAAAGCCGTTCAATCGAACATTTCCTGCTGCTTCCTGCAGGCGTGCATTAACCGCACTTTCAACGATCGCAGCAGGCACTTCAACTGTCATGCGACGCTCAAGACCAGTGGTGGTTTCAATAGAGACTTGCATCAAATATCCTCGCAGATCGACCGGACCGATTAGGTGGTCAATGCCATCAAATAGTAAAAGAAAACTGTACCGGCGAAGCCGGCAACAGGCGCCACGAATTAGGAATTTTTACTCTGTCAGAATCGGTTTAGAAGCTCAAATCAAAAATTTGAGATCACCCCATTTAAATCAAGGGGTTAACGTAGAATTCATGACGTCAGAGGCACGAGATTGTCCCATATCGTCTGGCTTTATTCAATAAATAATCTTGTCCAGGTGCAAGGCCTAGACTATGCTCAAATGATGTTCAGAAGCTCAGGATTGGCCGCAGCAACGTGAATCTCCATCGATCGTCTCTTGCTCAGGGCTCTTTTTCTTTGCCCATAGCCTGTTATCAACTCCCCCGTATCGAGAATTCAATTTGGTTACTTATGACGCGTCGAGCATTGTCGGCGTTGTGTTGGCAGGAGGTAAAGGGTCACGCATGAATGGTGCCGACAAGCCGCTACTGGAATTGGGCGGCATTGCCATAATCGAACACGTATTGCAACGCGCACGTAGTCAGGTAGATAAGCTTGTGATTAATGTTAACCGTAATCCTGATCTCTACATTCGCTTTGATCTCCCTGTTTTACCTGATTGCATCACTGGGTATGGTGGGCCGATGGTCGGAATTCTGACTGCAATGAAATGGGCACTTCTCCATGAACCCACTGCATTGGCGATCGCGTGTTTTCCCGGCGATGTTCCCTGGTTTCCAGACGATGTTGTAGATAGGTTGTCTGAAGACTTGTGCGATAGTAAGTCCGAAATTGCGTGGCTGAGCACTGATGGCCAGCTTCAACCACTGTTCTCACTGTGGTCGGTTTCTCTAATGTCGGAAGTTGAGTGCGCGATTAACAACGGCATGTATAGCCCCATGCAGTTCATTTTGAGCAGGAGACATAGATTGATTGAGTATAACAACTCCCCTCCTGGCTTTTTTTATAATCTCAACTGTCCTGACGATATTCTGAATGCAAGGAAGTTAATTCGCCGACAAAATCTACCAAGGACATCGCCTGTAGATTTTGATACCTGAATTATTTTTATTTTTAATTCCTTTTAACACACTAAATTTAAAGGAAAAAAAGTCATCACCTTAGCTCTAACTTGAAGTAACGCATTGCGATATGACAACCTGTTATAAATATCAATTAATGCAGGTAACATATTGAAGCTATGAGTGATTGTTAAGGTTGCCGACGCTGCAAATAACCCCCCTACTCGACTGAAAGTTATACAATTTGTGAGTTCTAATGTGTGACTAGAGAAAACACATCATCAAGATTAGTGGCATGTAATTTGCGCCCTTTTCAGCATCACAACACGCATCTATCGTGAATTTACTGGTCGGTTCAGAATTGTCGCGTATGCCGTTGAGGCTAGACCCATATTCAAAGGCAGCTGTGAACCGACGGAGACCATCAGGAGGCCACATTATGGCAAATCTACGTAAGAGCGATCGCTTTGAGAGGGCTCAAAACAGCCGCTCTGAGCGTACATTCAATGCTGCCAGCTTATGGTATTTCCATACGAGAGAAGGTGTGGATGTCGGCCCGTTCCGGTATGAATCGGAAGCCCGGCAGATGCTGGGGCAGTTCATCCGTGACATGATAACGGCGGAAGCTCAACCTCAATCAAGATCCCCGAAACCTCATTTCAGACTTAGTGCTATTGCCGAGAATGCGGAACGCGCCTTTACGTCAGTCAGAGTTTCTCTGTAATCGGCATTCGCCACCTTGTGCGGCGCTAAATGCAGACATGGGTTATCCGATAGGGATAAAGGGTGGCCTAATTCCCTTGGCTTCCAAGGTCATGACCATATGTGATATTTACGATGCACTTACTGCGTCAGACCGCCCTTACAAGATGGCCGTCACCACAGAGAACGCATTGGAAGTTCTCCGCGGCGAGGCGGCTTCAGGGGCAATCTACACTCGGCTACCGGAGTTGTTTATGGCTAAGGAAGGAAGATCGGGGCCATGGCAGTCCATTGAATTTCAGTCATCATATCTGTGACTTCGATCTCCACAATACACACTAACCAACACGAAGCGCCACCGGTGGTGACTTGTGGGCAATTTTTTTAGAGGAGCTTTGTGTGTACTGAGCGGTCTCAGGTGCGCTTCTATTCAATTGCTTGTTCGCAGTCAGGAAAATTTCATCGATGAGCCTGAAATAAAAAAAGTGACCTCTGCTACTGACTTTGTGCAGCGAGGCGTTCTGTAGTTTTCTCACCAAGGTCTCTGAGCCATTTCTGGATACCAAAGTATCCGCAGTCCCTTGCCAAAGATGGACTGGCACCGTTACGTCCTGCGGAGCGAACTCCCAGCGTTCGAAGGCACGCGCAACATCATAGACAAAGCCACGGCTACCCTGCCTTACAGACTCTTTGACATCCTTGCTGAGCATCTCCAAAACCATGGGGTCCTGAAGCGCACGCTTGTCCGTATAACTCAGCGAGTCGCGAAACCTTTCCAGATAGCGCAGAGGGTTGCACGCACAACGCTTTTGACGAATCCCTGCATACAGCCGAAATGCCGCCAAAACTATTACTCGAACGAAAGAAGGCAAGGCGCGCAGAACGTGGGCGTGCTGTAGCGGAGAATAGGAAAGTCCCAGTACCACAGAAACCCGATCTGGATACCATCTTGAGGCAGCCAGCGCCAAACTTGTACCCTCGCCACAGCAAAGCAAGCCGAACTTTGTGCAACCGAGGGCGTTAGCAAGTTCTATAAGATCTTGAGCGACTCCACGCTGCCCACCGCCCTTCTTGAAGTCGGAATGGCCAAGGCCGGGACGATCAAATGAGATGAGGCGGAAATTTGCTTTTTTTGCTTCGCGGTGAAACACCGAAGCCTCAAGCCTCGTGCCACCGTGGTTGTGATAGTAGAAGAGTGGGAATCCTGTCGCAGAACCAAATTCTGCATATGCCAGCCCGCGCCCATCTGACAGAGTGACAAACCTCACATCAGAATTCGCATGACTGACAAAGGCTTCTGAGCGATCTTCCATTGTTCGCGTGCTCATCGCCTGATAATTCCCCGGGGTCAGATTGCAGTCCAATCATCTTATTTTCAACTTTATGGTAAGTGGGAATTATTCCCGCGTCAACGAATCAATTCACCGTCTCTTGCAAGCGAATATCGGAGTAAGAATCTGAGAAAATTTCACAAAAGCATTGTGGGATTAATTCCCACCATAGGTTACAATCAGAACTATGAGCGATACCCCAAACCCTGTAAATGTCAGCGGACAGCCGCCCGCCACACTGGTCAACGCGATCCGCAAATTGCTGCGCCCACTTGTGCGACTGATGCTCACCTTTCAGATCACTTACCCCTTTGTTATTAACCTGTTGAAAGCCATTTACGTCGAGGTTGCTGAGGAAGAGTTTAAGGTTGCAGGCAAGCGTCCATCTGACAGTCGCATCAATCTGTTGACTGGAGTGCACCGGAAAGATGTGAAGCGACTACGCACGGAAACAGACGACGCGTTGCGCATGCCACGAAACATCTCTATTGGTGCGCAATTGATAGCCGTCTGGCTAGGATCCGAACAGTTCCTGGATGCTCAGGGGGCTCCGCTATCCCTGCCCTTGAGGTCTGCTGGAATTATAAAAAAGGATGGCCAAAGCTTCGACGATCTGGTCGAGTTGGTGTGCAAACAGGACATACGTCCAAGAGTCATTCTCGATGAGTGGCTCAATATTGGCGTGGCAACGCTAGATTCTGAAAATCGGGTAACGCTAAATACCGGCGCATTTACGCCAGCCAGCGGATTCGAAGAAAAGGCATTTTTCTTCGGCAAAAACATCCACGACCACATCAGCGCCAGTACCCTGAACCTGTTGGGACACAGACCTTCCTATTTCGATAGAAGTGTTTATTATGACAATCTGACTAAAGCGTCAGTATTGCAACTGAGTCAGTTTGCCAACGAGGTTGGCATGGGTGCTCTGACATCGGTAAACAAACGTGCTCTTGCCCTGCAAAAGCAGGATCAAACCAAGCCACACCATCACTTCCGAATGAATTTCGGCGTATTTAATTTCAATGCTGAGCACAAGTCGGAAGACACTGACGTCGAAGGCGAACAAGATGCCTAAAGCCATACTTGCCATTCGAACATACCCAGCGACATTGCTGCTCGCATTAGCGCTATTCATGGCGACTTTGGTCATGACGGCGGCCAGCATGGGCAAGGTTGGCACCGGTGGCGGGGATGACGGAGATGGCGGCAGTGGGATAGGCGGAACCGGAAAAACCGGAGAATTCGGCGGAAGTGGATTTGGCGGCACAGGTGGCCCCTCCCCATTCGTCACCGGTATCGATCAAGAAGAGCAAGCTGCGGACCAGCCCTTTGAACAGGACCCGGTTGACGCGACTAGTCTGACTGGGAACGACTCAATTGCTGTAAACGCAGAGAGGGTGATTGAGCCTGATGAAGCGCTTCATCAGGCCTTGTCTGATTCAATAGAGCAAAGCCTTCTCGTCCTAGAGACAGATGATGCGCTGATGACTGATGTTGTTGCGCAGAATGATAATCCGACAACTGTGGTAACTGAATCTAAGGCCCCAGAAAGACAACTGGTTGAAGTCTTGCCCAATGTTCAAGGTCTCACTCAGACCGATTCGCAGCGATTGCCGCAACCTACTTATTCTCTATCCCAGGGGCCTGTAGTCGTTGTCGCTCCGACTGCGGGCACTCAACAACCTCCGTTGGAGATTGCTATCGAAAACACAGCACAGGCAGAAACTTCCGACAGTATTGCTGTAAAACTCGAGACTGCAGCCGAACAGAACAAGCTTGAGGTCGATAGAAATAGCCTCCCAGATCGGATTCAGCGGCCAGATCTCCCTCCGTTTCAGCGTGTTCGTCCACTTGAGCGCGTTTCAATTATGGCGCCGGTACGCGTACAGCCAATGAGAATCTAATGGCAATCTGATTCAGGACTGCTGTTCTACCAGCGGTAACTCAGTTGAATCCCTGCTGCGAAGTTGGCACTGTCGCGGGTAAAACCCTTCACCAAATAACTCATCAGTGACCACCGCGGTGCAGGAAGCCAGGACACATAGGGCAATAGCTCATGGGTTTCCTTCGAAGTTTCCGACGCGGCCTCGCGATAGTCGTAAATCAAGCCATAACTCCATTGCTGCGAAAGCGGACGGGAAAAGCCCAGCGATGCATAGGTAGAATTGGTCATTTCACTGAAAAGCGATGACCTGCCTCTGAATTTGTAGCCGGCAGTGGCAAATATGGTGGTCTCTCCAAGCAATTGGTATAAATCAAGCTGCACCCCATAATCTGTCTTTCCCGTACCTAATCCCTGCTGCTCGTCAGCAGTTGGCAGTTTGACCTCAAAGCCAAGATCGATAAACGGCAGCCCCTCTGCGAACGTTGGAAACTGATAAGTTGCGGATAGTACCGTGTCGCCCCTACCGCGTGACGTTTTTGTTTCTTCCCTTACGACCAGCCCGTTGAACTCGCTTGTACCAATTCCTCCGACGTTCACCAGGACATTGCCCAGCCCGGAAACCTCTAGATAGGGAACAGCGACTTTGAGGTTCCAATTGGACAGCGTGTAGTCGTAGGACGTTGGCAAATATCGAATGGTAGTGTCTTCAGTCTGCCCATAGTCCCCGTAGCTGTAATAGCCTCCGATGGAAAAATTGTGCCGCGGAGGGGAATTGTCTGGCTCCTGCGCCTTGGCAGTTCCGATGCAGGCCAATCCAACAATGATGCTGTACTTCAGTAGGGGATTAGTCAATCTTCAGCTCCGGTATGGTCGAAGCAAACTACCTTCTGAGGGCACTAATGTCAAAGCTTGACAAGCTGTCAGTCAGCGAGACAAATGCAATAACTAAACAAATATTCGATATGCGTTAAACAATTCCTGACGAGCTCTGTGTAGACACTTGAATGGGCAGCAATACCATCTAAATTGATCCTCTTCCGATATCAGCTAGGCAGTCAAGGAATGTTCGATCACTGAATCATTCTCAGGGTTAAAGCAACAGACTACGTCTCATCATGTTCCGCAACCGTCTAGCCAAAGGCAGTCACAGCAACGTGACCGATGTTGATGCATCGATGCGGGTTAATCTCGGATCTGGCGCCATTATCGGAGATACACTTAGCGTCACAGTCGATGATACCGGCGCAGATGCCCAGTTGCCTGTGTGTCCCGCGCATTGGCGCCTACTGTTTTTCATCCAGATCCAGCGAAGCTGAGTTGATGCAATAACGCAGTCCCGTAGGAGCCGGCCCATCCTCGAACACATGCCCCAGGTGCGCGTCACAATTCCCGCACAACACCTCTATCCTGCGCATGAACAGGCTGTTGTCGGCCACAGTACGCACGTTTGCTGACGTAAAGGGTGAATGAAAACTCGGCCAGCCACTGCCGGAATCGAATTTCGTCGCGGCTGAAAATAGCGGCGTGTCGCAGACCACACAATGATAGATGCCATCTCTTTCACAGTCCCAATACTTGCCCGTGAAGGCGCGCTCGGTACCCTTCTCACGGACAATGCGATAGACGTTGTC
>CAIOZF010000137.1 GCA_903862645.1 uncultured Gammaproteobacteria bacterium | reverse complement strand
CGAGAGCTACTTCCCTCCCTTTTTATACCTCTGGTGAGCATCATGATTAAGGACGCACTGAACAAGTGGGCTACGCCCCCCTGTATATCACCCACGTCCAAGGAAACATTTGAACGGTGATCCTCGATTCGAGACTTAATCAGTGTTTCCCAGTACTGTCCGGTTAACTAGAGGGGTATCGGCTTGAAAGCCAATACTGGCGCGCGTTTCGAGGCAATAGGGGGTGTCTCCGATTTGAACGGCGATTGCGTGTTTTCGGTAGGCTGCGCGCTTTTCCGAAGCGCTCGCACCGATGAACACTGGCAAGACGTTGTTCGCGCAGGTCATGGACTTCCTGCCTTGGAAGACCTTCCATCGCATCGTGGATCGTTACCGCGGCAATTACCGGATACGAACCCTCAGTTGCGCCGATCAGTTTCGCATCATGGCTTTCGCCCAGCTTACCTACCGCGAAAGCTTGCGCGATATCGAGGTCTGCCTGGCGGCTCAAGCTGGCAAGCTTTATCACATGGGCATTGCCGAGCCGGTGGCACGCTCCACGCTGGCCGATGCCAACGAGTTGCGCGACTGGCACATCTACTTCGAATTCGCCCAGCGACTGATCGTCAAGGCGCGAGCCCTGTACGCGGGCGACGACTTCGGCGTGGAACTGACCAACACCGTGTATGCGCTCGATGCCACCACCATCGATCTGTGTCTGTCGATGTTCCCATGGGCACCGTTTCGCTCGACCCAGGCGGCAGTGAAGTTGCACACGCTGCTCGATCTGCGCGGCTCGATCCCGACCTTCATCCACATCTCCGATGGGAAGCTGCACGATGTGAATGTGCTGGACCTGATCATCATCGAGGCGGGCGCCTTCTACATCATGGATCGGGGCTACCTGGACTTCAAACGGCTCTACGCGCTGGATCAGGCCAGGGGCTTCTTCGTCACACGGGCCAAGCGAAACCTCGACGCGCGCCGTGTGTACTCGGCGCCAGTAGATCGCAGCACCGGCCTGATCAGCGACCAGACCATCGCGCTCAACGGTCACTACGCCGCCAAACGCTACCCTGCCCACCTTCGGCGCATCCGCTTCCGCGACCCCGAGACAGGCAAGGTATTGGCGTTCCTGACCAATCAGTTCACGCTGCCGGCGCTGACGATCTGCGCGCTGTACAAATGTCGATGGCAGGTGGAGTTGTTCTTCAAATGGATCAAGCAGCATCTGCGAATCAAGCGTTTCTACGGCACCTCGGAGAACGCCGTGCGAACGCAAATCTGGATCGCCATCAGCGTCTACGTGCTGGTGGCGATCATCAAGAAGCAACTCAAACTGGATTCGTCTTTGCATACCTTGCTACAGATTTTGTCGTTGACGCTTTTCGAGAAATTACCGTTGCAACAAGCAGTTGCCGAAACCGCACCAGTGAACAATGACACCGTATTGCATAATCAACTGAATCTATTCGAGTTTTAACCGGACGCTAGTGTGTTAGAGTAATGATTCATGTGTCGGCGCGCTCTTAATCATTCAGGAGAGTGCCGTGAACTCAAATGATGCCGTTGGCACGCAGGTTGTCAATTTGCTCTTCTGAGTATCCATGCTCCATTAACACTTCCT
>CAIOZF010000136.1 GCA_903862645.1 uncultured Gammaproteobacteria bacterium | reverse complement strand
GGCAGGGGCGGGACACGCCCGTGAACCCATCCATGGGGGGCTCGATCGCGCCATCCATGGCGCTCAACGGTCCCTCCCCTGCCTCCCCTCTCCCCGCCTCTACCATTTGTAGACTGTTTAAGAGTGTCTGACTTCACCACTGCTTCGCCCCCACCTGTGGGAGCCTGCCGCTAGCGCATCAAAGACCACCCGCAACCGAATTACGCGCTGCACTTAGAGCTTGGGTGGCGGATGTGGCACTGCAGGACCGTCTGCCGCCAGGGCAGAAAAATGCTCCTGCATTTTCTGCACTCCCGCCATCCATGGCGGTCGGATGGCGGCAGCCGAGCCCTACATGGACGTATTCACGGGCGTGTCCTGCAGTGCCACATCCCCCGCCCAAGCTCGACAACCAAAGCACAAAAATCAATGCTCGCGAGTCGCATGGAATTGGATGTCGGGCCAGCGCTCGACCATCAGCGCCAGATTCACACGAGACGGCGCCAGGTAGGTCAGATACTCGCCACCATCGACCGCGATGTTCTCATAGGCCTTCTTCCGGAACTCATCCAGCTTCGCCCGGTCCTTGCTATACACCCAGCGCGCGCTGTAGACACTCACCGGCTCGTAGATACAATCCACTTTGTATTCATCCTGCAGCCGGAACGCCACGACTTCGAACTGCAACACACCGACAGCGCCAACAATCAAGTCGTTGTTCTTCGACGGCATGAAGACCTGCACTGAACCTTCTTCCGCGAGCTGTTTCAGGCCTTTCTGCAACTGCTTCATCTTCAGCGGATCCTTCAACCGAATGCGCCTGAACAGCTCCGGTGCAAAGTGGGGAATGCCGGTGTATTGCAGCATCTCTCCCTCGGTGAAGGTGTCGCCGATCTGGATGGTGCCGTGATTGTGGAAACCCAGAATGTCGCCGGAAAAGGCCTCCTCAGCCTGCTCGCGCTCACCGGCCATGAAGGTCACGGCGTCGCTGACCCGCACCTCTTTGCAAAGGCGGGTATGCAACACCTTCATACCCCGGATGTACGCCCCGGAACACACTCTCAGGAAGGCCACGCGGTCGCGGTGATTGGGATCCATATTCGCCTGAATCTTGAACACGAAAGCACTGAACTTCTCTTCGTCGGGTGCCACCTCACGGGTCTGCGTCGCGCGCGGCAGCGGCGATGGCGCCCATTCCACGAACTGATCCAGCATCTCACGGACGCCAAAATTCCCCAAAGCCGTGCCAAAGTAGACTGGCGTCATGCGGCCAGCCAGGTATTCATTCAAATCAAACAGGTTACTGGCGCCACGCACCAGCTCGATTTCGGCCTGCACGTCGTCGGCATAGTGGCCGAGCAGTTTGCGGGCTTCGGGGCTGTCCAGTCCCTGAATGCGAATATCGTCATGCAGGCGGTCACCCTGCCCCTGCTGATAGACGTGCACAGTATCGGTATAAAGGTTGTAGACGCCTTTGAACTCCTTGCCCATGCCCAGCGGCCAGTTGATGGGCGCACAGCGGATTTTGAGCACTGTCTCGATCTCATCGAGCACGTCTACCGGGGCCAGGGTCTCGCGATCCAACTTGTTCACGAAGGTAAAAATAGGAGTATCGCGCAATCGACAGACTTCCATCAGCTTGATGGTGCGCTCCTCGACTCCCTTGGCGCCATCGACCACCATCAGGGCAGAATCCACGGCGGTTAGCACGCGGTAAGTATCTTCTGAGAAATCTTCGTGACCGGGAGTATCCAGCAGGTTGACGATGCGGTCGTTGTAAGGGAACTGCATGACAGAGGAGGTCACGGAGATTCCACGCTGCTGCTCCATGGCCATCCAATCAGAGGTTGCATGGCGGTCTGACTTCTTGCCCTTTATCGTACCGGCCTTCTGAATCAAACGCCCGAGCAGCAACAGCTTCTCCGTGATCGTTGTCTTGCCCGCATCCGGGTGAGAGATGATCGCGAAGGTGCGTCTGCGGAGGATTTCGTCGGCGAGTGCGCCCTGGCTCATGAGTTGTGGTCCTTCCAAATGGCGGCCCATATTGATGGATGTCCGCGAAAAGGCGCGGATTATACCTGCGGAGGAATAGCTAAAGCGAGGTCAGTGAACGGTTGCGGAAACAGGACGTCCGGTGGTGACGGCAAAATCTGGGTGCAGGAGGTCAGAGCGCTTGGCGAGCAGAAGGTCGTGTCGATCCAGCCTGTCGTACTCTCCAATGGATTCAACGTCGACTTCTTCAAGCATTACCACTACCACGTCTTCACCATCAACATCCACGACGACGCAGCGCTTGAAGCCTACCAGCGTATTGAGTGACGCAAAACTACCGATGTCGCAGTCGTGGGCGGGATAGAGCCCTGTTGACGAACGCAGTATGCCGTTGGAACTGAAGGCCATACCGAAACCGGCGGCGGCCACCACGTGAATAATGTCGATTATTGCGGGGTCGGTGAGGTCGATGCGCACGGTATCTGTCACCGCGATGCGACTCTCCTGCTGCTCGTGAGTCACCAGCTTGAGGAAGAGATTGATGTCATCCTGGTTCCATTCCAGCATCTCCTCAGTCTCGGCACGGGAACTGTCCGATGCGAAACTAACGACACTGGTTTCGATGGTCAAATCCCGACGATCATCTTCATCAGATTCGTAGGGCACCACCATGGACACGGCGCAAAGTCCTTCGCTTGACTCCGGACTGAGTCTCCATAAAAACGGAATATTGCCTGTCAACTCAACCATTGCCTGCTACTGATGTGGTATTAATACCGGCGAACAATAGCATCATTGCCCAGGCAAGACAAAGCCATAATCTGCCCGCCTCTTTCAACACTGCCGCCAGATTCGCAACGAAATGGGGGTTGACAATTGCCATCAGCTAAGAATTTCAACGCACAAATTTGCAGCCAGTCTCAGCATCCAAAATTCATCCTTTTTTTTATTGACGACCAGTAATTATTGTGATGAGAAAGTCCGGAATTGTTATCCACGGATTCTGTGGATAACTCAGTTGATAAGTTGAAAATAAAGCGCTGAAACGCTGAAAAATACGCCCTTTGACACAATTTGGTTGTTTTTTAACCGAATACAAATAATCAATAAAATCAATTAGATATTTAATTATCGACCGTTCTCGCAACGAAAAACGCTGTTTTTATAGGGGAATTGTGCCAAATGCGCCACTTATGTGCATAAAAGGGGGGGCGCAATTCACTTTCTTGTTAAAATTAATCCTTTTGAGCGCTGTTTTTATTAGGTTTTTTTACTCTATAATCGATCCAATCCAGACTCACAATCCCCTTCATGCGATCAAGTGATGCACTCATGAAACCCTCGCGAAAATTCTTGTTTACCAGCGCCGCCACCGGACTGTCCCTACTGGCCGCATTTTTCATTTGGGAACTGACTCGCCGCTCTGACCTGGAGTCGCAGGCCAACACATTGATGACTGAGTCCATGACGCACTTTCTTAGCGACGGGGATAGCGGGTCAATATATGCGCATGCCGACCCTCAGGCTTCAATTAACCTCCTTGATCCAACCATACTCGGACGCTACGGCCGTCTGGTCGTTATTGATCCACCACAGGGAGGCGCCCAGATCCCGAGCTCACTAAGCGGAATCACACCCACTGCGCAGTTTGTCGCGACGGCCCACTTCGGCCTTGGCAAAGTCAGTTCCGAGGCAATCATGACGTATCGTGATGGTATGTGGATCTTCACGCATTTCTCGGTGATTCCGGGTCCGCTGGCTGAATGAGCATACAAACTACCGTAGGAGTACCCGGTGCACGACTGGCAGGATAATGACCGAGATAAGTGCAGCGATCATTATGTCCTGATCGATCACAAAGCCACCGAGCATCTCCGGGGGCAGGTTGATAATAACGCAAAGTCCAATTACCAGCAGAACCAGCATCAGGCTGCGATGAGCCAGCAATGCCGTAAACAGCAATGCGACCAGCGCTATCAGGAGATAATTGGTTTCCAGCCCCAGACGGGCAACGGTCTCCTTGGCCAGGGTAATACCCAAGCCGAAAAAGAGAATCAGGCCGTACAGGGCGAATTTCATAATCAGGTGTCACTCAAAATGCGGGACATTACTCAGGGGTGCGGGCCGACTATACGACAACCGGATAACGCTTGAAGAAGCAATGTTCAAAATTTTGAACCAAGTCAAGAAAACCGACTGTGTGGCAGGGCGCTTTATTCTGCGACTACACCCAGTAGTTGTTTGTAATCACTGAGGCCCATGAAAATCTTGTTGATCGCATCCTGCTTCAGCGTGCGCATGCCGTCCTTCAATGCCTGTTGACGCATGGTATCCAGATCGGCCTTGTTGTAGATCATCTTGCGCAGCTCATGGGTGCCTACCAGCAGTTCATGAATGCCCGTACGTCCCTTGTATCCGGTGCCGCCACATTCCTCGCAACCCACAGCCCGATTCAATTGCACTGTTGCAAGATCAATCCCGAGTTCCGGGAATTGTTCCGCTCCATAGTTAGCGATCAGATGATCAAGGTCCTGCGCTGTCGGTTTGTAGGCCTCTTTACACTTTTTGCACAAGGTTCGCATCAACCGCTGCGCGAGCACGCCCAGTAGCGCGTCGGAGAAATTCACTGGGTCCAGCCCCAGATCCAGCAATCGGGTGATGGTCTCAGGTGCCGAGTTGGTGTGCAAAGTCGAGAGAACGAGGTGTCCGGTCAGTGATGCTTCGATACCGATACTGGCAGTCTCGTAATCACGCATCTCGCCGATCAGGATCACATCGGGGTCTGCCCGCAGGAATGCCCGCATCGCTGTGGCAAAAGTGAAATTGATCTTGGGCAACACCTGTACCTGTTGAAGGCCTGGCTGCGTGATCTCCACAGGGTCCTCTGCGGTCCAGATCTTGCGATCCGGAGTATTGATGAAACCCAATACTCCGTGCAGCGTCGTAGTCTTACCGGAACCGGTCGGTCCCACCACGAGCAGCAAACCATGCGGGTGTCCAGACAGTTCCACGATCTTGTCGTAATTCGGCTTGGAAAGGTTGAGCTTGGCCAAGGGCATCGCACTGCCGGCCGCCAGCAGACGCAACACCGCGCTCTCGCCATTCACCGTCGGGATGGTCGCCACCCGCAATTCCAGTTTCTTGCCGCGCACCTTGAGCTTGCACTTGCCATCCTGAGGCATACGGCGCTCGGCAATATTCAGGCGCGAGATAACCTTGATACGGGCAATCAGCGCGGAGGTGTGCTCTTTAGGGACCTTGAGCAACTCTCTGCAGACGCCGTCCACTCGAATCCGCACGACGCCAGGTGAATTGTCCTTACCAGGCTCCACGTGAATATCGGAAGCTCCCAGACGGTCCGCCTCGGTAATCACGCGGTTGACCAACTGAATGATGGCGGAGGTCGAGGCCAGGCTTTCATCTTCTCCATCCTCCTCTGATTCCACCTCAATATTGCCCTGCTCCTCCAGACGCGAAAACACATCATCAAAGCCCGCTTCGATGTCGCCGCCGTCATCGTCGCGCAGATATTGCAGAATATGTTCTGACAGACCCACTCTGAACGCGTAGTTACGCGCGTTCAATATGCCTTGAATCTCCATGATGCGCTGGTAGTCACTGGGGTCATCGATCAGGATGACGGCTTCCTCTTTGTTCCCGGAGACTGGTAGCCAGAGATTCTTGCGCAGGTAGCTCACACCGATATTCTCGAACAGCTCCGACGGCAGTGTGTGGCCAGCCTCGAATTTCATGTAAGGAACTCGGTAATAGTATTCGAGTGACTGACCGATCGTGTCTGCATCGATACCGTAGTCCTCAATCAAAAACTTCGAAACGCTGCCTCCATAGAGGGCAACCTTGCGCTGTACCTCGTCGAGATCCTTGCTCGAAAGTTTGTTTTTCTGGACCAGATAGTCATATGGCCCCTGGGTACTCTGAAGTTCCGCGCGAAACTGCTTGGCCAGCATCTGCGACACCATCATGGCATGCTGGAGGTCGGTCTTGCTGAATTCGCGGTCGCCCTCGAAATTGATCAACTGCAGGACGCCCAGAAGAATGCCGTCTTTGATCGGCACCACGATCATCGACTTGACGGCCCAGCCTTTGGCATCAGAGAAACGTCGATCGAATTTCAGGCGAGGATGGATATCGAGCAGTTCCTGCTGATCCAGAACATTCCTGACTACCAGCGCGCGCTGGCTCAGCGCCACATATCCAGCTAGCGAGGTGGGACTGAAGGGCACACGAATCTCGGGAGAACCCGCGTCGTTGGTATCTCCTCCCTTGAAACTGGCAAGAACCTCCTTGCCGTTCTGAACGCTCTGGTAGATCGTGAATAGCCGTACCCCCAGCAGATCCAGAAGAGAACGCTCCACATCCTTCATGGCCTTCTTCAACTGCTTACTCTGCTTCAGTCGCTGATAAACCAGCGACAACCCCTGAACAAACGCATCCTGGGGTTCTGCTTCCTTATGCACAGGTTCTTCTGCTATCTGGTTCAACTCTGAATTAATCCGCGCTGGAGTATCTGATTTGGTGCGGCAGGATCTGCAGGTGCAGTGTGTTAACATCGCCGAACTGAAAATCATCAATCTCTGTAAAGAATCGGAACTCTCGCTTTGAAACGCTTTTTGCAGCTCTTCACCGAGCACCTGTCGAAAACCCCTGTGAAAATTAACTGCGGGATGGTCTTAGTGTGTCTGTTGCTGAACGCCTGTGCGCTGTCAACTTCCACTCTGCCGACCCTCTCCCGAGAAGATTCCTCGTGGATCGGAGAGCGCATATTTGCCAACGAGTGTAACCTGAAAACAGCGTGCTTAACCAGTTGGAACACAGGCGAAGATTTTCCCTCTCTGGGCATTGGCCATTTCATATGGTATCGGGAAAATCAGCGTGAAGTCTTTGTGGAAAGTTTTCCTCAGTTATTGGATTTCTACGAGTCTCAAGGCGTTGCTCTACCCGCCTGGATGGCTCAACTTGAGCAGCGTAATTCTCCCTGGCAGACGCGCGAAGAGTTCCTGGGCGATTTCGAGAGCCCTCGCATTCAGGAATTGCGCACCTTCCTCGACGACACGCGTCATGTTCAGGTGAGTTTCATCATCCGGCGCATGCACGCCAGCCTGCCAGCCCTGATGGCCGCCTCCGCTCACCCGCAGGCAATGGAGCGGCTATTTCTAGAAATCAGCCGCAGCGAGACCCCGCTCGGCATGTACGCGCTGATCGATTATGTCAACTTCAAGGGTGAGGGGACTGCCGTTGCTGAGCGCTACCGGGGCGAGGGGTGGGGCCTCTTGCAGGTGCTCGAATATATTCTGGCCAACCGTGATGCTTCGCCACTGATGGCACAGTTTACAAAGGCCGCCAGTGAGGTCCTGACACGCCGGGTTGCAAACTCTCCTCCCGAGCGTGGTGAACAGCGTTGGATCGCAGGGTGGAATCATCGGGTGTCCAGCTACTCCGCTCGCCCCTAGAGAGGTGATGATCGTCCGACAATTCCACATCTAACTAATATTCGAGCAAAATCGGCCGATACCCCCTTCAGAGACCTCGATGGCGTTGATGCAGCTACTGGCACCCTATTGGCTGCGCGGTACGAGATCTCAGCTACGCCCATCGGGCATTGGAGGTGGACATGAGCAAAGACACTGAGCGCAGTACCGATCTAGCACTGCAGGCAGATCCTCTTGACCCATTGAAAAAACGACTGAAGCTCCAGCAGATTCTGCTGCTGGGACTGATGGTGACCTGCGTGCTGGCCCTGTTGACCGCAGGCACCACTCTCGCCATGTTGTTATCCGACAACAAAGAACTGGTGGCGATTGAGTTGGCCGAGTCGGAACAGGAACAGCAGATCACTGAGCAGATGGCATTCTTCACCTCTCAGTTAGAGGCACTGATGGCCCGCTCTGAGGCGCTGGGCATCGAGCTGACGGATCTTTCCGAACAGGTGGCAGCCGCCGATGTAAACGATCAACGCAATGTCATCATCCGCGTCCAACGCATCCTTATCCGTCAGGAAAAGGACTACCGTAATTTCCTGACCACGCTGGAAAACGGAATGTATAATTTCCATATGATGGTGCCTCACTCCCGTAGCTGGTGGGAGGAATACAAACAGGATCTAGTGGAGACTGCAGAACTTAGCGAGGCGCGGGAAAACTACGTCGTCAATCTGCGTAACAATTGAACCGGGGGGGATTAACCAGTAACCTTGGCCGCTCGCAATTCCAATGACCTGCGACGAGTGATCTGCACACCGGACAAGTGCCCTGCCAGGGCCCAAGAGCAACACCGATTCCTATGCCAATTTCCAAAACCTACGAAAGACCCAATATCCAGAGCATGACCGGTTACAGCTCTGGCGAGCAGCCCAACCTGGCTGGCATCATCAAGCTGAACACCAACGAGAATCCCTACCCCGCAACCCCGGCTGTTGCTGCTGCGCTGGCCGATGTGCGCGTGGAGGATCTGCGCCGCTATCCCCAGCCGCTGGCAAATGAGTTCCGGCGGGTCGCCGCCGAGTACCATCAGGTCGATGTTGAAAACATCATCCCCACCAACGGTGGCGACGAGCTGTTGCGGCTGATCATCACGACCTTTGTCGATGCCGGAGACACCATTGCCATAGCCGAACCCAGCTACTCGCTGTATCCGGTGCTCGCCCAGATCCAGGGCTGTGAAGTCGCGCGCATCTCGTTGCGGGAAGACTGGACTATGCCGCTCGATTTCGCGGCGCAGCTCAATGCCTGCGGCGCCAAACTGGCCTTCATCGTCAATCCGCACGCACCGTCCGGCGTTTTGACACCAGTCGTGCAACTGGAGCAGATCGCAGAGCAGTTCGAGGGCGTGCTGGTGATTGACGAGGCCTACGTAGACTTCGTCGACCCCGACAAGCACTACAATGCCATCCCCCTACTTGCTCGATTCGACAATGTGCTGATCCTGCGCACCATGAGCAAGGGTTACTCCCTCGCCGGCTTGCGCTTTGCCTATGGCATCGGCTCCACCGCATTGACCTCGCCGATTCTGCACAAGACTCGCGACAGCTATAACACCGACGTGATCTCGCAGGTGCTGGCCACCGCCGCAGTGCGGGATCGCGCTACCGCCGCGCTGAGCTGGGACAAGGTAAGGCAGGAGCGCACCCGCGTGACAGCAGCGCTGACAGCGCTGGGCCTTGAGTGCGCCCCCAGCCAGAGCAATTTTCTGCTGGCACGAGTACCGCAGGGCGACAGCCGTTATGAGAACTGCGAGTTGATGGCGCGTGAGTTCTACCAGCGCCTGAAGGACGACGGCATTTTGATACGCTATTTCGATCAGCCGCGCCTGCGCGACAGGCTGCGCATCACCATTGGCACGTTCGACGAAAACCAGAAGCTGCTACAATTCCTGGCAAGTTACCTGAGCAACCACTGACGGGGCCGATTCATGCCCAAGGATCTGTTAGGCGATATCCCTGAGACTCCGCCGCCCGGCCAGACTGCCGGAGCGACGCGGCAGCGCTACTGCCCCGACTGTCACAAGCCCATGCGCAGAATCGTTGGGAAGAAAGGTCCGTTCTGGGGCTGCACGGGATTTCCGGAATGCAAGACCAGCCTGTTCGACAAGGATGGCAAACCCTCCAGAGAGGCGGATGAGCGATATCGTTGCCCAGTCTGCACCCGCGCCCTGATCCGCGCGGAAAACAGCCAAGGTTCCTACTGGTATTGCACCGGTTACGACAAGGGTTGCAAGACGCGGCTCGCCGACGATAATGGCGTGCCCGTCAGGTCGTTTCGCTGTACCCACTGCGGGCAACTGCTCCGCAAACGTACCGGCAAGAACGGCAGATTCTGGGGTTGCAGCCAGTTTCCCGAGTGTCGCCACACTTGGCCGGACAAAAACGGCGAGCCGGATTTCAACGTAAAATCGAAGAGCTGACAGGTCAACGTGATAATTCCCAAGTTCAACATGCGCAAAAAAACCCGCTCCATCATCACCGGTATGCTGATTGCCGTCACATCGTTGATCGCCTTGGCGGTTGGCTATGAAGAGGCGCGCGCCAACATGCTCAGCTTCCTGATCGGCTGTCTACTCCTGCTGGTGGGTATAGCCGTGATTGCGGCGTGCGTAGTGGCGGCCTGGGTAGGTGTGCGTAAACTGATCACCCTTCTTATGGGCGGGCCCAAAGACTGAGAAACTGGTGGACTGATGATTAGAATGGCAATGCTCGCGATAGAATCAGTGCATCCTCGCGCTGCGTAGTACCAGACTCCGCAGGATAGTACCCGCGACGCTCCCCCACCTGAGTAAATCCCATCGACACATAGAGCTGACGGGCCTCGATATTGGATGGCCTCACCTCCAGAAAACACTCCCTGGCATCTCGTCTGGCAGCCTTGTCCAGCAAATGACGCAGCATGCGTCGTCCATAGCCTGCACGCCGGAAATCGGGATGCACGCACAGTGTCAGCACATGGGCCTCACCCACCGCCGCCGACAGCACTCCGTGCGCAACGATTCGATCCCGAGTCGCCAACACCCAGCATTCATAGCCAGAGCGCAGACAATCCAGGAAAACGCGTTTGGACCAAGGCTGCTGATAGGAAAGATTTTCACTCTGAACCACCATGTCCAAATCGCTGGGACGCATGGCACGCGGGAACACATTAAGGGTCTCGGGACGGGAAGGCTGCTGCATTATGTTTCTACTGCCTGATCAAAGGCTGGCCAGAGCAATGCGCAAAGGCTGCATGGCCTGCCAGACTTCGCGCTTGAGTTCGGGGGCGGCATCCATGGCATGAAGACTGCGAGTCAGCACCACTTCGATATTGAAGTGAGGATGGCGCAACAACCCCTCGCGGCCCTGTTGCCAGTCGAAATTCGCTGGAAAGAGCAAGCCCGTGCCCTGCTCGGCAAGCACGAGCAGATAGCGTACAGGGCGCAGTTTAAGACGCCGGGCAAGAAAGCCGGCGAGGGTCTGACGCGCGCTCTCTTCGCCCTGGTCCATGTCCGGCCCTTCCAAGAGTGGCCACGTGAACACCATCGAGCTGATCGTCTGCGCGTCACTTGGCACATACATGGCCCGCAGCATTCCCGCAAGCAACTGCCGACAAGCAGGGGAAACAGCAGCCGACTTGGCCCAGGGCAGTTCACTGATGACTGCGAGCTCCTCACTGACGGGGAAATACGCAAAGGCAAACCGTGGCGCAGCGACGGCGGCCGTGGCAGGAACAGCGACAACAGTGTCGAGGATGGGCTTGTGATCCACCGGTGTCGGCGACACCGCTACCAGTAGAGCGGCTGCCGTGCGCCCCGGCGCCACGGCTGTAGTTCTGACCGCGACCCCCGATGCTGGAATGCGGAGTGTCTCCACGGGATGCGACTGCGCTGAAAACTGCGGCGGCAATGGCAACTTCGCTGCAAGCCCCGGTAAAGATTCACCGAACAGGCGTGGCGGTTTTGCACCGGGCAAAGCACGGCGCGGGAAGTAGCATTGAATACCCAGTTCCCGCAAGTATGCCTGACGCTGTTGTTCACTCACTATCACGGTGCCGCAACCTCTGCTGATATCCATGCTCTGCTTCGCTGACTGGCCGCGATTATATGCCAAAAGGCCCGTCCTACACCCTCGCGATTGCGGGCACAGGGCTAAAAATGCTTGAATCAACCCACATAAATTAAAAAGGGGACCCCATGAAAGCGCTTGTCTGCCATTCCTATGGCCCGCCGGAAAACCTTGTCCTGGAGGAACTCACGGATCTCGCTCCGGATGCAGGTCAAGTCGTCGTCGAAGTCTACGCCGCCTCACTTAACTTTCCTGACACCCTGCAGATTCAGGGTAAATACCAGTTTCAGCCTCCGATGCCCTTTACTCCCGGCTCCGAGGTCGGTGGCATAATTCGCGCTATCGGCAAGGGGATCAAAAGCTTCCAGGTCGGCGACAGGGTCATGGCCACCCCATCCATCGGAGGCATGGCAGAGCAGGTAGCGGTCACCCCGGCCGGCCTGCGCAAAATACCGGAGAACATGGATTTCAAGACTGCAGCAGGATTTTCCATGGTCTATACCACGTCTTACCACGCTCTGAAGCAGCGTGCCCAGCTCAAGCCCGGCGAGACACTTCTGGTGCTGGGTGCCAGTGGCGGTGTAGGCATGGCGGCCGTGGAACTGGGCAAGCTGATAGGAGCGCGCGTGATCGCGGCGGCCAGCAGCGACGAGAAATTGGAGTTTGTCAGTCAAGCCGACCCGGATGAACTACTTAACTATGGTGACGGCGATCTCAAGGAAAAGGTCAAGGCCCTGACCGACGACAAGGGCGCGGACGTAATCCATGACCCCGTCGGCGGCAACCTTTTTGATCAGGCCACACGCTGCATCAACTGGAACGGACGCATCCTGGTGGTAGGTTTCGCCAGTGGCCGAATTCCGGAGTACAAAGCGAATCTGGCGCTGCTCAAGGGAGCGTCCATGGTCGGTGTGTTTCTAGGGCGTTTTCGCAAAGAGGAGCCGCAGGCCTATGAAGAAAACTTTGTGGAATTGCTGGAGATGTTCAGTGCCGGCAAATTGAAACCGATCATCAGCCAGACCTTTACACTGGAAGACTACGTGTCCGCATTCAGCGTTTTCACGGAGCGCCGCGCCATGGGCAAAGTGGTACTGGAGATTCGCAAGGAAGTTTGAAACCTGCTGCCGCGATTTGTAGGGTGAAGCGCGCTATTGTGGAGCGCGGCTGCGGTAAATCGAAGGCGTGACACCGTGCACTTCCTTGAAAGCTTTATTGAATGACGACAAGGACGCATAGCCCACGTCCAGTGCAATGCTGGAAATCGACAGGGTAATTTCAGCCGGGTCCTGCAGTCGCCGCGCAGCCTCGGCTATCCGATATTGATTCAGATACTGATTGAAATTACGGTAATGCAGCTTCTGGTTGATCAGACGTCGCAGCCGATACTCCTGCATAGACACGCTGGATGCCAGCATGCCGATGGTCAATCCGGTTTGCGCATAAAGCCGCTTACTCTCCATGACGTGATGAACCCTGTCGACCAGCGGCTTGTCCTTGTCAGAGTCGCTCACCCGCGGGGTGTTCAGAGGGGCCGCTGCCGGCGCTTCGACCTGCTCGATCACCCGTGGCGAATCTCTGTGCAGCGGAAAGGTGGAGAGATTGAAGAACAACATGAACAGGAAGATGCTGCCCATATAGATGCTATAGAGCCAACTCTCATTCAAGTTGAAAAAACCCGCCCCGACAATGATCGCAACGATCGAGCCCATCGCAATGGCGAACGGCACCCGCAGCTGGCGACGTGACTCCACCAGATCACCGCTGAAACCAGTGACTGCGGTGTACACCACATGGCACGCGAAGGCCAGCATGATGACCTGTGGCATGAAGATGAAGATCAGATACGACAATCCGGCGGGTTCACCACTAAAGCTCGCCATCAGCGTGCCCGCTGCACGCAGAGTGATATACCCACCGATCACGATCCACACTGGCAGGGTGATGCGGGGATTGTCGTCGAAAAGATAGCGGGTAATGACCCACAGCAATGAGGGCGCGGTGATTGCCAGAGTCGTCAGAATGAAATTAATGACAAATGGCGCCCTGTCCATCTCGGGCAGCGTCGCCAGTATGTAGGCCACAAGACAGAGACCATAGAACGCCATAAGCCGCCCCTGAGTCTGTCGTCGGTAGTACGCGAAATAGAACAGCACCATGAAGAGCAACTGAGAGATTGCCAGGAAACTCGTTGCGTACTGAAGAATCTGCATAGCTGTGTCACTTGTTGTTATGACTTATATCCGGCGCGATGCCCGCATAGCAGCCTTGGAAACTGTCCGCGAAAGATAGTGCAGCCGCCGGACCTTTGCAAGAAATGCCGACAGCTGCACAGAGGATGACACATTCCTTATTGGAACGTCCTGCGCATCGTGAAGATATATTGAGCGCCCGTGATATTGCAGTTGAATTCATGCTCGCTGACGATGCCATTGGCCAAAGAGCCCGCATAACGTTTACGCGGGCGACAACGCTCACCATCCGTCACGTTATTGGCATCGAAGCGAAATAGCAGACCCGCGAAGCCACGCTTCTCGACAAACAGATTCAAGGTCCGGGGCAGGCCCACGGTATCCACCTTGTCGATGTCGATAATCTTGCGATTCCCTTCAATACCGGCCCGGAAGTTGAACCCGGCACTCAAGCCCAGTGTGGGCAGATCCTGGCGCAGACCGAGCCGGAAATTGCCGCGATCGTACGGGACTATCCGACGCTCAAAACCGCCGATCGGATCAATAGTCGTGGAATCCTGCACCAGCAGACCGGCGGTAATCAGCGCCGGCGGCAAATTGAAGAAAGCATAGCGCACGGAAGCATCCAGATTGATGCCATAAATCTCGCCATTGCCGGTATTGCCATTGGCCGACAGCAGGCTGGTTGGACTCGGAGAAATATCGATCTTGCCGATCGCACCTTCCACATCGTAGAAGAGGACGTTGGCATTGAGCACGCCCCTGTCCTGCGGCAGGCGGTATTCCATGTTGGCTGTATAACGCCACGCCTTCTCCTGCTCCAGCTCGGGATTACCTGCCACAATCGCCTGTTGTTCATCGCGGGTGTTGGAGGATGAAGCGGTGAAATCGGCGAAGCTGAGCTGAGAGATGAAACGTTCGGCGGACAAACGCAGTTGCGTCGCTGCGTTCACATCAAAGCGATAATCGAACTTGGGACGTGGAAAACGGAAATCGCGCTTGTTGCGGACATCGCCCCATTGCTTGATCTCGGAAAATTCCACCAGCAGCGTACTTTCCAGAGACACACGCGGATTGATCTGCCAGTTATGCACGCCGAAGGTCTCGTAGCGGATCTCTTGCACGGTGGCATTGGCACTGGGCACTGCTACTGGCACCAGCCCTCCGTGAGCTGCAGAGGAAACGCCCTTGACCGGCATGCCCATCAGCAGGGCGGATTCCAGCCTGGTTAACGCCCGCTCCACCCCAAGTTCTAAGCCCTGCTCTGGTGAGAGCTGAAAGTTGTAGGAGGTTCGAGCAATCTGTTCGATGTTGCGCGTACTGGTGGACAGAAACAGATTCTTGCGCGTGGCGCTATCGCGATTCGCTCCCGTGAAACGTTCGCGAACCGTGTCATAGGACTCTTCATTGACGATCACCAGGAAACGGTAGCGACTGCCATTGCCAAACTGGTGCTCGTAGTCTCCGCCAAGCTCCCAGTTGTCGCGCTCAGAGGGAATGGCCTCGCGCTCCCAGGTGGTCACGGCCGGGCTGCGGTTCAGATTGGTGATTGAACGCGTCAGCGACGTGGGCGGATCAGTCTCACTGTACAGCGCGTTGAAAGCGATTCGATCATTGAGCGTCAGGTCGTAGGTGAGATTGCTGTTGAAGGTGACATTGTTCTGGTCACGCACCTGATCGACCAGAATGATGTCATTCGGAGAGAGATTGGCGTTAAGGCTATGCTCCCTGCTCTCCAGAGACTCGTAGAAAGACCTGCTCTCCGCACTGAACAGATAGGTAAGAGCACCGCGCGTCCCGCTGTAGACAGCCGAGCCCTGTGGCACCACTTCGCCATCGTGGTAGGAGACCGCACCGGCCTCCAATGAGACTGTGGCGCTGGAGAGCGATTCCAGCAGGACGATGTTGATGATCTGCCCGGCACTGCGCACGTCCAGATCGCCGGAGGTGCCACGAATAATTTCAATATGTTTCACCTGATTGGCGGCGATGCGGCTGAGCTGAGTACGCGCCTCATTGTCCTTGCCTGCCAGACGTTTCCCATCAATCAGTATCTGGGCGCCCGCGCCAAGACCGCGATTGGCATTGTTGGCGTTATTGGGGCTGGGGTTGGCACCGCCACCACTCGTGGCACCTGAATTCAATGCCACCGAAATGCCAGGGACCCGGTCAATCATGTCGTTGACATTGACCGGTTTGAATTCCGCAAAATACTCCGCCGGATAAACCACGGTAGAGTCCAGGACAGCTGAATCCTGAGCGGCGGCTTCGCTGAATGTCAGGAACAAAGCGGTCAGCGCAGCAAGGCGCTTCAAGCTGAATGGCAGACTTGCTGTCGTAGGTTTCATGGTCGGGTTTTCCACTGGATAATTTTTCGTTGACTGGAATGAAACACACCCCGGCCCCCGTTCTGCGCGTTCGGAGCAACGTTCAGTACGTGGGTCGGGGTGTGGATACTAAAGTGTCAGCCGCTGCAAAAGAGAGAGATGGCCGATTTCCCGGCCACCCCTCAATTGCTGCGGATCAGATCTCTACGTCCAAGCTGACGGTGAACATACGGCCATAGGGGTCGTACAGACGTGTCGCCAGACCGCCCTGGATTGGCAGGCGAGTCGGTTCCCAGTCAAACAGGTTGCGCACTTGAACGCTGATGTTGGCAGACTGGCCGAAGCCGAACAGGCTGTCCATGGTGTAACCGTAGTTCAGGTTGGCACGGTAGCCACCCTTAACCGTCATTTTACGCAATCCACCAGTGGTTGCGGGAAGGTTGGTAAGTGTGACTGGAGCCAACAGACCGAAGTCCACATCGTCGTTGTATCGAACCGACATGCGGACAGAGTGTGCTTCACGCATCCAGCTCAGGGTGTAGTTCACTTTGGTTTTGGGCAGGGGTGGTGCCCTGCCTGTGTCGCCGTTCATGAAGCCCACCATTTCCCGGGTCGCTCCGCTGAACTCAGTCAGCAGGTACTCGGTGTAGTGAGTAGCATCGATGGCAACGTTGAAATCACCCCAGTTGTCCCACGAGAACGCATAGGCGGCCTGCAGGTCGACGGTCTTCACGTCCATCTGGTCGACGTTTTGCGGCTGACGCAGAATGCGCGAGGCACGCAGAGTCAGAGGATCACGCACGATCGCCGGGTTAGGATTGGCATTCACGTAGGCACGCGCTGCCTCCCATGTTGCGGAGCCAGGGGTGCGGCTGAAGCTCCCAGGAGTAGAGCCTATGGCTGCCAGCACGGTGATAAAATCCTGTGTGCCGATATCCTGGTTGGTCAACGTGAAGATACGGCCTGTGTATTCGATCTCCTGGTAGTCGACGCCGACTGTCAGTCCGTCGAGCGGCTCCCAGGTGAAACCGATGTTTTGCAGGGTGGAACGCTCCACGTCCAGCAGCGGGTTGGTGGTGTTGCAGCCATCCACGCCAATGTAGGAAACGCCTGTGAGCTGATCCGTGCCGTCACGGGCACTAGAACAGCTGTTGAAGTTGACCGCACCCACCTGGCTGGCTTGTGGAGCAAGGAAGCCTTCGCCCCAGGACGCACGAACTGCCAATGTGGGAAGTGCTTCCCAGCGCAGTGCCAGTTTCGGTGTGGTGGTGCGCAGGTTCAGATCATCAAACTTTTCGTAGCGGGCTGCTGCCTGAAGGGACAGATTGTCCAGAATCGGCGCTTCAAGTTCCAGGAACGCAGCGCGGGTGGTGGATTCATAGGCTGCCTGCTTCTGAATAGCCGCAGGTGCGTTGAAATCTTCGCCTATGGTACGGGCCTTCACGGGATTGTCGACAAGCTTGTCATCGCGGATGTGGCCGCCGAAAGCCATCTGCACGGTACCGGCAGGAAGCTCGAACAGCGGACCAGTGACCACTGTGTCAAATACGCGATAGCGACGTATATCTTCTGTGGTTTTCTGAACTGACAGCCAATCCACCAGCTCCTGACTGTTCTCTGTCACGCCCTTGCGGAAGAACGGAGAACGGGCATCGGACGACATGAAGGGGTTGAACCATTCTTTGCCGCTCGGACCGCCACGGCCCTGGAAGCCCGCCAGAATGCGGCTGGCATACTCTTCGAAGGTGGTGTAGCGATCACGGCGCAGCTGGTGGCTGATGGAGGTCGAGCCGGACCAGTCATTGCCAAGTTCGTAGCGCGCAGACAATGTGTGACGGTCCGTCAGAAGGACGGTGTCATCCCACTGTGAGCCGGACTTCAGGTAGCTCGGCTGCGGCGACTGAGACCGACCGTTGAAGGTACGGAAAGCCAGAGGATATACCGCCTGACCGAAGGGGTTGGCCGGGTGTGCGGCCGGGATCACCATGGACGGTCCGCGCGTGGAGTTCATCGGCGATGCCGCTTCGGTGGTGAAAGTGTTCAGGTTGTGGTCGAACACTGCCTGGTATTCCAACTCCAGCCATTCGGTAGTCTGGTGCGTGACATTGACGTAACCGGTGTACTGCTCATTGGGTCGGTTGTACTCGATCCACTGACCGAAGAAGATCGCACAGCGCTGACCACTGGCAAGACGAATGCCGCTGGGGAAGCTGTCGAACTGGCCTTTGTCGTTCTGATCGTTGCCAAAAGTGCCGCAGGACGGGTCCACCAGCGGTGCAGCGCTGGTCAGGCCACGGAAAGTACCGGGGGGGCCGTCAGTGAAGATGTCGTTGTCGGCACGCAGATATTTGGGGCGCTCATAACGCATCATCGGCGTTTCTTTCTTGTACTGCAGAGCGGCGACGATGTTGAAATCATTGATCTCGCGACCGAACAGCAAACCAAGGGAGTATTCCTCCATGGTGCCTTCCTGATCCCGGCCATACGTGCTGCGAGCACGAATGCCGTCATATTCCTTGATGGGAATAAGGTTGACCACGCCAGCTACCGCATCGGAACCGTACAGCGCGGAACCGCCGTCCAGCACGATTTCCATGCGGCTCAGGGCGATGTCCGGGACGATGGAGCCGACTTCTTCGTTGTTGACGACACGCTTGCCGTCAAACAGGGTCAGGGTGCTGCTGCTACCGAGGCCACGAAGGTTGAAACCAGAGGTGTTGCCGTCCTGACCGCCGCCCGGGCCGCCAAGAACGTTGCCGACCGCGTCGATGTTGTCGGTGTAGACGAGGTCACGCATGAACTGGCCAGTGCTGACGGAGCCTGTGGACATCATCGCTTCCTGATCGATGGTATCGACAGGTGACGCGCCGGCAAACGCGCTGTTACGAATATAGGTACCGGTGACGACGACTTCTTCCACCTCTACCTCATCTCCAGCGGCTGCCGCTGTCGCCGCCGCCGTGTTCTGTGCAAACGCGGCTCCCGACACCATGGTCGCTAAAGCCATAGAGGTATAAAGGACAGATTGTTTCAGTAATATTTTTTTGCTGTGAAGACTCTCACTCATAGGGTTTTTCTCCGATTGATGGACCATCTTATTTTTTTAGTTTTGTTGCGCTATCACCGCCACCCTTGCCCGGTGACATACGCAACCTATTGCTACCAGCGTGCTTCTGAAAACCCAAGGCACGCTGATATCAATTCAGGGCAAGTCAGGGCGTGACGTTGACAGTCACATACTGATCGTGGAACAGACCTCCATCGTCGGCACGCGCCCAGAGGACATAGGTACCGGGCTTGTCAAACGTGACGTTGACGGAATACATGCCATCTTTTGGCACAGGCGGTGGGGTCCAGAGCGGGCCCCAGGGGGAATTGGCGGAAGTTCGGGTGTCTTCCCAGGGTTTGGGCAGGGGCGGATCAAAGGTCGCGTTGCCCTCACCACGATAGATATTCCAGGACAGGAACAAGCCGTTGGTCTTGCCGACCGTAACGCGCGTAGGCGGACGCAGATAGCGCTCCAACTCGGTCGCCGGAGTGACGGCATTGACGCCGGGAGCGCGCGGCTTTGGCAGGCCGTCATCATCGACATGCGCCAGCAGATTCAGTGGTTCACCCACTCTTACCGTCCGTACAATCTGTTCGCCGACCCGATCGCCCTGCACAGTCACCAGTGGCGGCAGGTTGGAGCGCGACTCGGGGCTACTGGTACCGGCACCCAGAGAGCCGGTCTCAGAGGCGATTACAACGTTGTCTATCACGTAGTCTCGCGCCAGGGTGGCGTAAGCGATCTTGGTGACACCGTTGACCGTCACTGTCCAGGCCAATTCCTTGTTACCCCAGTCCGCAGGCACGGGGACCTCAAAGGTAAAGCGATTACGTCTTGGCAGGAAGTGAGTAGGCTGACCGCGATCTTCCAGCCCGGGAGAGAAAGAATTGTTGGCACCGACGGGAATGTTGAGCTCTTCTTCCCAGTTCTCATTTTGGTAACCAAAAATAAAAATATAAGAGCCGTCTTCCTGCTGCCGCCAGCCTTCGTATGCGGGCTCTATGAACTGTCCCTTGCGGTAGCTGGGCTCAGCGCCCAGGGCTGTCTGGCTGAGTAATGCCAATAGAAGGATCGCGGAGAAAATTCGTTGAATTCCGGACGGCAGTGGAAATGCCCTGATCGATGCATGCATTCTGAATCTCGTTATTATTGTTTGTTGTTTAGTCAATACTGACTGCCTATTCTAAGGCTCGGTTTATCAGCATGGAAGTGTACGCCTCGCAGTGAACCACTGAGTGCTCATAAAGGTCTCCCGTAATCCAAAATAGTTCTGACGTATTCTCGAAGTGGATACATTTCATTTTAAGTCAGCCCGGCCCAGCTTGAACTACCTGACGCATTCCGGAGAAGACCGGTGCGAATGGTCGCGAGAATCCATCAGAGCTTGCCAGGGCTCGCAGGGCGTCTTCTTCCAGCCAGAATTCCCCTTACAACGCAGGCTGCGGTTATGCTATAAGCTGCGGTTATGCTATAAAAAGCCGCGCTGCGAGCTGCACAAGCAGGCAAAAGCAATCAGATGGGCGATCAGGCAAGGGAGCTTTCTAGAATCATGGTGAAATTAGCGCTGCATTCCTGTGGACTGGGTCTTCGAACGGTCACTCTGCTGGGGACAATTCTGCTGTCTTCTGCACTCACACCGCAGAATGGTTATGCGCAACATGTCATGGGGCCGCTTGGCAGCCAGAGCGATGTTGTGCTGGAATCCTCCCCCGTCAATGATGAAATTCTACCGGCCTCGCCAGCGGATCTGATGCTGCGTTTCAGCACCTACGTCAAACTGATGAAACTGACTCTCAAGGCCCCCGGCAACGCGCCTATCGATATCGGCTTCCGTTTTGCTCCCGAAGCCAGCCGCGTGTTCTTCTGGAATCTGCCTGAGCTGCCGGCTGCAGACTACTACGTAGTGGAGTGGGCGGTACTAGATCCAACGAATCTGGTTGCCAGAGGAAGCTTCGGTTTCTCATTTGGCCCCAATGCCCGCCCCGCCTCTGAGCTGATTCCCGTCGAGGAGGTACTAAACCCTGTGATCGTCCCGGATTTCCGCCTTATCGATCAATAGCAGGGCAGCTATCCTAACCCAAAGCTCATGAACCGACCGTTGTCTATGATAGCGGTGGCAGTCTCCCATTTACCGATCAGGTCTGCATCGACCGCTTGACGGCCTGCCTTCCGACACTTTCCGTCGACATCATTGCCAGCCAGCCCCGGAGTTTAATGCCATGGCCGTCAGGGAGCACAGTACGCCCAGCTCTCAATTGAGGAGCGGATCGCCAGCGGCAAGATCGCGAAGACACAGACCCGACAAGGCATCCTCCACCAGCTGTCCTCGCCATGACTCAGAAATATTTACAGGCTCCGCGCCCCTCTCACCAACGACGCAGTGTAATCATGATGGCGCCCGTGTTGCCGCCTTCGTGCTCGAAACCAAGAATCTCACCGTTGTGCTGCAACCAGCTTAGCTGGCGCAATACTTCTTCCCTGATCAGGCCACGGCCGACCACCACCCGCACACCACGCGCATAGCTACTCCTTGCCTGCGCAAGCACGCCTTCCAGCGCGGCCAGTGCCACCCTGATAGTCTCGTGATGATGAGCAATGTCCACATGCATGACCGACCCATCTGTCTGCAGATTCAGCACCGCATCACACTTGAGACAACGCTGCACGGCCGCCGGCATTTGCATTCCGCAATCCAAGCACTCTTTCATTTCATCACGCTTTTCCCACACATTCTTTATACATTCCTTACCCACCCCATTGCGGCACAAAATACTGTCATAACGTGTTCACAATGCCTCATTAATCTGCACCATTCCAGCACCAAAAACCCGCGATTGTGCAACGAAAAACAGCCAGAAAAATAATTTTTGTGACTATTGCAATCTAAGATTTTATAACCATAATTCGCATCGTAAACGACCCGGCCGAAACGCTTGACAAAACCTAAAGCTGGGGTCTGCAGTGCCGAAAAAGTAGTTGAGAAACATCGTAAACGCGTTGAAGTCTCACCGACTATCAGCTACACCGAAATGAGAGATCAATCACATGAAAAGCCATCAATGGGATGATATTGCAGATACATCAAAAGATTTTTTTGATTCCGGCGCCTTCATACCAGAGACAGAAGTCGAAGAACCACAGGACAAACACGTTCACAAACGCCGCCTGACGGAACTGCGCCGCAAGACTGAGGAGCGTCTCGACTGGAAGCGTATGTACGGGGATCTGGAGTTCGAAAACGACGACAGCGACGCCAATTTCAAGGATAGCGACGAAGTCGACGATTTTGATGAATACGACGACTCCCTAGACGATCATTGATCCAGGTTCAAAGAGAGTCCGATTGGCTTGCTGCATTATTGCAGACAGGCCACGGCGCTCCGTCCTATGAATTTTGATGGCGACCCGAAAAAATTCCCTCATCACATCAGATCGAAACCGGCACGTCGCAATTTAGGACGTCTCAACTGGGGCACGGAACTGCATGATCGCTTCATGCTGCCACAATTTGTCTCACACCCCGGCGAACGCAATTACGAGACCTTCCCAGTCAACGCGAACGAAGCCGAGGCTCGCCGCGTGGCGCGCTTCTGGCAGCATGGGCACACGCAGGGCGTCATGACATCAGATCTGGGTGAGCCTCACGCCGCGCATCCTTACACACTCGACATGCGCCACAAGGCACGTTGATCTGATTTTGAAAGTGAGGGGGCAGGCCAGCGCTAGCCTGCCCCCTCACTTTCAGCGTTGATTAGCTTACGTTGTAGTAACCGGCGGGATCCCACCATTCGAAGAACTCGGTCATCTGTTCGACGGCCCAGTCGTAGACCTCACCAACCTCGCTGCTATCAAAATCGAAACCGACATAGTCTGTTCCGACATGGAAGCTTGCACCGCCAGCCACTAACTCAATCTCCCGCGTCCCTAAGATACGCATATGAACTCCTTTTCCTGAGATTAAACCGGATACACGCCATGCATAACCAGATTACAGTCGCTCAGATTCGACGTGTAATACCGTAAAAAATCAGCCTGAAAAAATTTGCACGGGAAAAAGCAGCACTGAATTAAGGCCAGCATGCACCGACATGGCAGGATACAAGGACCCACTCCACGTTCTAATCAAAACAAGCAGCAGGGAACATAACAGTAACGAAACTATATTGACCCAATACCCATCAGAATATGCGTCGAGATGGGTTGAAGAGAATATTAAAGTAATAACCAAAGAAGCTGGTATTTTTCCAAACGAATTCTTAAATCCCGAGTAGAGAGCACCACGAAAGAGCGCTTCCTCGTTCAGGGGCGCCAAAACAATAAGACAGAACGCCGCCATATATGTAAATCGTTCTGCAACCTCATTTATCCCCTCTAACTCATGAGGAGACCGCGCCCCAGCAAATGGGAAAAGCTGACGCGCAACCAACACAAAAAATAGGTTTAAAGACAGTCCAAGAGCAAATAGCGCTATACATATCACCCAACTACTTCGCACAAACCCCAGCTCAGAGTAGCTCACCGCATTAGGCATTCTCTGAACAATTTGCCTTATCAGAAAATACAATACGCAGCCGCCAAGTAACATCCCCCCCAGGCGCTTCAAAACTACCAGAATTACCCGCGCCTCATCGGTGGAGGTTGCAACGTTTGATGCAGTTTCGGTAGCATACAAGAAATAGTACACGACCGATCCGATTACCCCACCTAGGTACATAGAACAAAAATATACGATCAAAAACCCAAACGCCAACAACGCCCCAAACTTGTACTGCATGGCCATAAATTCAAAGTTCATAAATCCATCCTTCAGGTTATGTTTACTTCGAATCTAGTACAGAACCCCAATTTCGCCAGTTTTAAATCCCAAAAAAAAGGCCCGAGCCGACTGACTTGCGTCAATCAACTCCGGCCCTCTTCGGGATCGATCAGGTATTACTGGTTACGCAGTGCCGCAATCCTCTCAGCCAGCGGCGGGTGCGACATGAAGAGGCGCGAGAACGAGCTGCCGCCCTTGTTGTTGATGCCAAAGGCCACCAGCTCATCCGGCAGTGCGGCGGATTGTCCCATCTGCAGACGCTCCAGCGCCGCGATCATGTTCTGCCTGCCTGCCAGCGAGCCACCACCGGCATCGGCGCGGAATTCACGTTGTCTGCTGAACCACATCACGATCATAGAAGCGAGGATGCCCAGCACCAGTTCGGCAATGATGGTCGTCACCCAGAAAGCAGGTCCGTGGCCGCGCTCGGTCTTGAAGACCACGCGGTCGACGAAGTGGCCGATGACGCGGGAGAAGAAGATCACGAAGGTGTTCACCACCCCCTGAATCAGAGTGAGAGTAATCATGTCGCCATTGGCGACGTGGCTGATTTCGTGAGCGAGCACGGCCTCGGCTTCCTGCCGCGTCATGCTCTGCAGCAGGCCGGAGCTGACGGCAACCAGTGCTTTATTGCGCGAGGCGCCCGTGGCGAAGGCATTGACCTGAGGCGAATCGAAGATGGCGACCTCGGGCATGCCGATGCCGGCCTGCTGCGCTTGACGAGCAACAGTGCTCAGCAACCACTGCTCGGTACTGTTGGCAGGCTGCGTGATCACGCGCGCGCCGGTGGAGCGTTTGGCGATCCACTTGGACATGGCGAGTGAAATGAAGGCGCCGCCGAAGCCGAATACAGAGGCGAACACCAGCAGGTTGTTCAGGTCCAGGCTAGCGCCCTGTTCATCGAGAATACGCTCGACACCCAGCAGGCGCAGCGTGATGCTCAGGACCACAATGATGGCCAGGTTGGTCATCAGAAATAAGCCAATACGTTTCATCAGGTCAAATCCTCAAAGAGTCGGTTCTCAGCCGAGCGCGCTGCTTCCTGTGCCGCCCGGTGATGGGGTTGATGCATCGGCTGGTGCTGCGTGTCGTACAAGGGATCGCTCTTGGGCATCTTGCGGAACATCAGATCGAAATGCTTCTGCACCCGAATGCTGTTGACCACACTGATGCCGCTGGCAAAACCAAACCACACATACAGACCGTTCATGTTGCGGAACATTGCAGGGATATGTTGGGGGCCAGCAATCGTTCCTTCAAGGTAGTGCTGATAAAGAATTGGCACGTCGTCCAGAGTCACCTTGCCCACGAAGAGCATCGGGATAATCTCGGGCACGCCGGAGTTGATGGCGCTGCGCAGGAAATTGACGTTCTCGACGAAGCCACGCAGATACGAGAGATCCTTGGTGAAGACCGAGCCGCCGGAGAGTGTGCCGCCTCGAAACACGCGCTGGGTGATGCGATAGCTCTCGTGCTCACTGAGCCCGCGCTCAACAAAGAATCGATACACCTGAATGAAGTCGGCGCCCTGCTCTGCCATGTCCACCGCCACGACGCGGTCGCTCACGCGCAACGCACGCTGGGGATAGGAACTGAAAGTCAGCGTTTCCATCAACACGGCGAGCCCTTCCTGACACGCAGT
>CAIOZF010000135.1 GCA_903862645.1 uncultured Gammaproteobacteria bacterium | reverse complement strand
AGCTGAGGTATATCCGAAGCCATCAAGGGAGTCTTAATCTTGTGTTTCATTTTCATTCCTTTCAGTTGGTGAGGTGGGAGAGTTCACCCCGCGAAAGATAGCGGTGCGGGCCTCGCGGTCCCCGCACTCTCCCGAAGCCTTAGAACAGGTGGACTGGCTTGCTGCCCAGTGAACCCGAGGCGGTGAAGCCAATTGCGCCTTCCAGCGGAGTCTGCCAGCCGATGGACGACAGCGTGACCGGAGCCACGATGTAACCCTGATCCTGCGGCAGCACGATTTCGATCATGCGCGCAATGCCGTCCTCTGCAGCCTTCAGCAGCTCTGCGTAACCGGTATCCGCTTTGTCGATGAAACCGTTCAGCGTAACCGTGCCGGCGGTGGTCGCCGGGGTGGAGATCGTTGCAGACGGGTCACAGAACGTGCCCACGCTGACGGAGCCACCGGCTTCGGTGCTGAAGTCGATGCTGGACAGGCACAGCTTGATCTGGTCCGCTGCTTTGTAGACGTGGGCCTTCGGGTTTGCGCCAATGACCTCAGTGGAACCAGCGGGAATGTCGGAGCCGAGAAGCTCGAACGTGTTTGCCGTCGTATCAACGTTCCCAAGGACAAACGTCTTGCCGTCCAGCTCTTTGAAGCCAGTCGTTTCCAGCTTCACCACGTCACCCTTGATCAAGCCGGCAGCGGAAGCAACGGTAACGACAGCCGGTTTTGCTTTGCTGATTGCGGTAGGAACGAGTTCCGTAGCCGCTACGCCACCTTTGTGCAGGTAGATGGCGAGACCCTTTGTTGCGACAGCGGTCATGTTGACCTCCTATGATTTACGTTCGGAACTCATAACCAAACCGGAACGTCACGCCGAACCGTGGGCCGTTCTCGGTCAATACAAAATCTTCAGGTGCTGATCGATTCACCAGCACCACCTTATTATTCGGGTCAGTCTTGCCGTATAGCAGTGCGGCATCAGCTTCGGCCTGCGCCAACAGCGCGTCATCGCCAACACCGGGCGGGCCAAAGAATGTCAGCGTGATATCACCTTCCTCTACGAACTGCTCGCAGAATGATTCCTTGGTCATGCCGAAAGAGTTGAACTCGACCGTGACCCAGATGTTGTCTGTCGGTGCCTGCTCGATGTTGATGGTGTCGTAGTAGGGCGACGCCATGCCAACCATCCAGCCGCGAACCGTTTGACGCACTGCGCGAGAACTCATGTCACCGCCCCGTTGAGTAGCACTTCCAGCCAATCACCGCAGTGCCGCAGTGTATTGGATGGGCATCCGCCAGCGTGAACTTCTCAACGCCTACGGTAATGATGTCAAACTTGGACGGAGGCGTCACCACGTCGCCAGCGCGAATCGTGATTACCTTTGCTGCCACGCCATACGCATTCACCAGCGCCTCGTCGGTCTTGCTTACAGACGCGAAACCAACCTGCGGTATCGCCTTGTCCGGTTGCCCCTTGGCGTAGTGGATGCTGGCCGGCAAGCCTAGAGCGCCGATGGCCTGGTTGAACGCTGCCGTCATTGCGGTCTGTATGCTCACGGCTTGTTAAGCCCCACGTCAGCAGACTGCGATGATGTGGTCGTTGCCGATTGCGTAGCGCCTGACTCGGCATCCGTCTGCGTGTTTGTCTGGAAACAGAAGATCAGGCATGCAGGCTGCATGTTACCTACGCCCAGAGCGCGAGGCTGACTGGCGGCAGGGTAAGCGCAGCCGAACATAAACAGCGCCGCGATGAGGGACACCGCGAATATCGCCACAGCTTTGGCGACGCCTGATACCCAACCACCGCCGCGCTCGACATGTGACACCGCCATAAGATAAACCGCACCAAACGTGCACACTAGCAGCACCATAGAGAGCGCAAAATCCATGTTGATCATCAGCACTTCTCGCGGCGATAGAAGCTCAAGATCGCTGCCGCCACGCTGTCAATAAGACCGCCAGCAGCGCCAGCGCCGGAACTACCAGCGGCACCGCTCGACTCGTATCGGATGGTGCCGACGTCTGGGATTGGGATGCTGTTGATTGCCTGCCCACCGACCGCGCCGCCTGCTCCGCCGCCGGGGATTGACCCCCAGATAACATCGAAGATGCGCCAAAGCGCGAGCAGCAGGTCGTCCGGCAGCACGGTGTATCCGCCCGTGTATTGAACGGTCAACTCGTCGTGCCGAACATGATGGTCGAACTCGATCTGCCCGGTGCTATTGATAACCTTGTATCCGCTCACCCCTGCGCCATTCTT
>CAIOZF010000134.1 GCA_903862645.1 uncultured Gammaproteobacteria bacterium | reverse complement strand
ACTATATAGGATGTGGTAACGAAGATTGCGCTTGGAGATTTACAGGGAGCGTTTGAAGCGCTCTATTCAGGCGGGGCGATTGGACGAATCTTGCTGAATTTATCTTTTTACACCTGACTGCCTCTACCGTCATACATTGAAAATCAGCGACGCCTAAATAGCGGGATTGGTTTATCTACGCTGGCCTGATACCCCTCAGTAAAATCACTGAAGGCACCAAGCGCAGATTCCAAATTTTGATCTTCACGCATGGCAAATGCATCAAACCCACATCTTGACATATAAAAGAGCTGATCTCTAAGCACATCGCCTATAGCTCGAATTTCCCCTTTGTATCCAAGATTGGTTCGCAACTCGCGAGCCGAGGAGTAAGAACGTCCATCGGAAAAAATCGGAAAGTTTAACGCAATAAGGTCCAGTTCATGGAAACTTATGCCTAGCTCTTGCGGCACTTCATCGCTGTTCAGCCATACCGCTACCCTGCCAGATCTACCCTTGAAAGTCGCTTGCTTTTCTAACCAGCAGGAGAGAGGTACTATCAGATCGGAACCGGAAAATCTCTGCAAATCCTCGAGGTCTTTAGCATCCCGGATCAAGATCCAGCTGTCCTCTACGATCTTGCGATTCCTAATCAGCTTTGGCATAAACTTCTTCCTTGAACGGTTCCATACCCACACGATTGAACGTCTCGACAAACCGCTCACCGAGTTGCCGATTTTTCATATAGACACTAATCAGCTTCTCGATGACGTCTGGCACTTCCTCTTGTGCAAACGAAGGGCCTATGATTTCCCCCAGCGCAGTATGATTCTCCACTGATCCTCCAAGAGAAATCTGATAGAACTCAGCCCCCTTCTTGTCGACTCCGAGAATACCAATATTCCCAACATGGTGGTGTCCGCAAGCATTCATACAGCCTGAAATGTTCAGTGAGAGGTCCCCGATTTCTCGCAAAATTTGAGGATCTGCAAAGCGGCGCTGAATTGATTCCGCGATGGGAATGGATTTAGCGTTGGCAAGAGAACAGAAATCTCCGCCTGGGCAGCAAATAATATCCGTCAGTAATCCCCTATTATCACCATGCAGACTCTGAAACTTAAGCGCCTGCCAAAGAGCGAACAATGAGCCCTTCTCGACGTCTGCCAAAATAACATTCTGCTCATGACTGATACGTAACTCACCAAAGCTGTAAGTGTCGGCTAAATTCGCGACGAAATTCATCTGCTCACTGGTGATATCACCCGGTGCGGTACCAGTTTCCTTCAAGCATATAGTGACAATCGAATATCCCGGCTTTTTATGGGCACTCACATTCTGGTGGTGCCAGCTGGCAAAGAGGACGTCCTCGTTGAGAGCCATACTTAAGGGTATGCAGTCATCCGCAAGTGATTTGTATTCTGGATCGTGAAAATACTGCCTGCAGCGCTGATACTCTTCTTCAGTCAGCGTCATTGGTCCGTCTTTAAGACCCAGCCACTCCTTTTCCACTTTATTGCGAAACTCATCGATGCCCGTTTCTTTAACCAAAATCTTGATGCGGGCTTTATACTTGTTGTCTCTTCGGCCTTCCCGGTTATAGACCCTGAGAATAGCATCCAGATAAGTAAGCAAATGCTGTTTGGGGAGAAAGGATCGTATCTCCTTGCCAATAATAGGAGTTCTTCCCAAACCCCCGCCCACCAGTACACGGAATCCGATTTCTTTTGAGTCGTTCTTTACAATGAACAGGCCGATGTCGTGGACCTGCGTGGCGGCCTGATCGTCAATTGTGCCGCAGACAGCGATCTTGAATTTTCGGGGAAGGAAGGCAAATTCAGGATGAAACGTAGACCACTGTCGAATAATTTCGCAGTATGGACGACTGTCTTCAATTTCATTGACAGCGGAGCCAGCAAACTGATCTGTGGTGGTATTCCTGATGCAATTGCCACTGGTCTGAATTGCGTGCATCTCGACTTCCGCAAGATGCGCCAGGATGTCCGGCACTTCAGCCAACGCAGGCCAGTTGAACTGAATATTTTGTCTGGTCGTGAAATGTCCGTAACCTTTGTCATAATAGTCAGCGATGAAAGCTAATTTTCTCAGTTGGGTACTGGACAGCATTCCATAAGGAATTGCCACCCGCAGCATCGGTGCAAGGCGCTGAACATAGAGGCCATTTTGTAGACGAAGAGGCAAAAACTCAGGCGCTGCCAATTCACCCTTCAGGTATCTGTCGGTTTGCTGACGAAATTGCGCGATGCGATCAGCGAGCATCTGATGATCATAGTTATCGTATCTATACATAGTATGGGTCTGGGTCAAATGATGCGGATGAACCGGGGCAGAGATCCCTTGGCAGAAGTTGGGGACAATTGTAAAGCAAGTACTACAATACACGCCAGTGAGTATGGTCGCGGCATGGTGTAATCGGATGCGGACAATTACAGCTCGTCCGCAAGTTTTTCTTGATTATGCAGGCTGAGTCATTAGAATGCGGCACTGCTTCTCAATTCCGCAATCCTATACAAGCCAGTAAATTGGAACCTAATATGAGCCATCACGACGAGTCCGCGAGTACCCCGATCGATTTCGAAGAAATGGACGCGAACAGCCGAGCTGACGCCATTGCGCTATTCTCTCTAGTGATGATCATTGTCACTATAGCGGCGTTTTTCGCGAGTCGCTGAATCCAGCAGTAGTGCCGCTCACTTTCTTTAAGCTCAGTTTCTGGGGTCCGCAATGCTGCAAATATCTGCACTGCGGACACTGTCAGGGCAATACTAGCCTGACTATTGTCGCAAGTACCATGATAAAAATGGCAGTAAATATCAGCGCTGCCACGACAAAACCTTTAATCGATCCACTTGCGAAATCGCGTTCTTTGTTAGCCTTGTTTTGCACGCCAAAACTGGCTTGCATAACGCTCAGGAACATACGCCAGAACGGAATTTTTGCTTTTTGGGATTCTTGGGATTCGTCATTCCGCTTGTCCATTGTTAGCCTCGTTAATGAAATTGAACTGCCCTCAGGCAAGAATTGGACTCAGCAATCTACTCATTTCTTCAAAACTCACACCTTTTCGCTCTGCCATAGACTGCACCTGATCAGAGTCAATCTTACCGACTGCAAAATATCGGGCTTCAGGGTGTGAGAAATAGAAACCACTTACGCTTGCAGCTGGGCTCATAGCATAGCTCTCTGTCAGACTCATGCCGATTTGTTCTGGCACCTCCAGGAGCTCAAAGAGAATTTCCTTATCGGAATGCTCTGGACAGGCAGGATAGCCTGGTGCGGGTCTAATACCCCGGTACTGCTCTCGAATTAGCTCTTCATTACTAAACTGCTCACTGCTCGCGTAAGGCCAGAACTCCGTGCGCACGCGTTGATGCATGTGTTCCGTGAAGGCCTCGGCCAAACGATCGGCAAGGGCTTTAACCAGCAAAGCACTATAGTCATTATTCTGCTGTTCATATTTTTTGGACAGCGCATCAGCTCCTATTCCCGTCGTTACTGCGAATCCACCGAAATAATCGGGCTTCCCGATGTCCAGTGGAGCAATGAAATCAGACAAACAAAGATTAGGAATTCCCTCTGCCTTGATTGACTGTTGGCGCAAAAAATTGAACCGGGCAATCAATGTCAAACGTTCGTCGTCGCTGTAAAGACCAACATCATTGACACCCAATTGGGCCGCTGGCCAGAAACCGACTACGGCCTGTGCTTTGAGAAGTTTGTGCTGGACTATCTCACGCAACATCGCCTGGGCATCGCGAAACAAATCCCGTGCAGCCTCTCCTACCACTTCGTCGTTAAGGATTGCTGGATATTTCCCAGCAAGGCTCCAGGTGATAAAGAACGGAGTCCAATCGATGTAAGGGATGATCTTATCCAGAGAATAGTCGTCAAAAACTCTGTTCCCTAAAAATGCAGGGGTAACCGCAACATAGTTATCCCAATCGGCTTTAAAGGCATTTTTGTTCGCCATTTCAAAGCTGATCATATTCTTGCGATTATCCCTGTTGGCGTTGCGTGCTCGCACTGCGTCATATTCTTCATGAATTTTGCGTTTAAACTCAGGAGCTCCATCCTCACTAAGCAGTCTGCTGACCACTGTGACACTGCGAGAAGCATCCGGCACATATACCGTAGCGTTGTTGCGATAGTTTTGTTCGATTTTCACTGCTGTGTGCGCCTTGGAGGTCGTCGCCCCCCCGATTAACAGGGGGATAGTGAATCCGAGTCGTTGCATTTCTTTAGCTACATGCACCATCTCGTCCAAGGAGGGAGTAATAAGCCCGCTCAAACCTATGATGTCCACCTTCTCGTCGATGGCGGTTTGCAGAATTCGTTCACAGGATACCATCACACCCAGATCAACAATTTCATAGTTATTGCACCCGAGCACAACCCCCACAATATTTTTGCCAATATCGTGGACGTCACCTTTTACCGTGGCCAGCAGGATCTTGCCTTTTGCCTTTATTACCTGACCTTGTTTTCTTTCTTCAATGTAGGGAAGCAGATAAGCAACAGCCTGTTTCATCACGCGAGCACTTTTCACAACCTGTGGCAAAAACATTTTGCCACTTCCAAACAGGTCTCCGACGATGTTCATGCCTGCCATTAACGGGCCTTCTATAACCTCTATAGGCTCTGCGAAGTTCTGTCTAGCTTCCTCAGTATCGAGTTCAATATAGCGAGTAATGCCTTTGACCAGAGCATGTGCGATTCTTGAATTGACATCTGCCTCACGCCAGCGAAGGTCTTCCTGGCTTTCCGAATTTGTTTCACCACTATATTTTCGAGTTACTTCCATCAGCCGGTCGGTGGCATCCGCTCGTCTGTTAAGTACGACATCCTCCACTCGCTCTTTGAGTTCGCTGGGTATCTGATCGTAGACTGTCAATTGGCCAGCGTTGACGATCCCCATACTAAGTCCAGCCTGGATGGCATGGTACAAAAACACCGAATGGATCGCTTCCCTGATGGTATCGTTGCCCCGGAACGAAAATGAGACGTTGCTTACACCTCCCGATATCAGTGCATAGGGAAGCTCACGGGTTATGTACTGACAGCCCTTGATGAAATCGACCGCATAGTTGTTGTGCTCTTCAATTCCCGTCGCAACCGCAAAGATATTCGGGTCGAATATAATGTCTTGAGGCGGGAATCCGACAGTGCTGACAAGAATGTCATAACTGCGCTTGCAGATACTGCACTTTTTTTCAAAGGTATCTGCTTGCCCCTGCTCGTCAAATGCCATCACTACCACAGCAGCCCCATATCTTAGGCACAATCGCGCTTTGTTGATGAAATCTGTTTCACCTTCTTTGAGACTTATTGAGTTGACGACACCTTTACCCTGAATGCACTTCAAACCTTCTTCAATGATGTCCCATTTAGATGAGTCGATCATAACGGGGACACGACTGATATCCGGCTCTGAGGCCACCAGACGAAGGAAATGCGACATGGCTGCTTTAGAATCAAGCATGCCTTCATCCATGTTGATATCGATGATCTGAGCACCCGACTCAACCTGTTGTAACGCAATATCCAGAGCTTTTTGGTAGTCCCCGTCGCGGATAAGCCTTGCAAACTTTTTCGACCCAGTAATATTCGTTCGCTCACCTACGTTCACAAACAGCGACTCTGTGGTGATATTGAACGACTCAAGACCGCTCAGACGGCAGGCGGGCGGAATGTGCGGGATTATTCTCGGCTCGTAAGGTGCCACTGCCCGTGCAATGGCACGAATGTGTTCGGGCGTGGTGCCACAACAACCACCTACAATATTAAGGAAGCCACTCGCTGCAAACTCTTCAATTATCCCAGCCATTTCTCGTGCGCTTTGATCATACTCACCGAACTCGTTCGGTAGCCCTGCATTTGGATGTGCGGAGACAAAAGTGCCAGCAATTCGCGAAATTTCTTCTATGTGCGGACGTAATTGCGTCGCTCCCAAAGCACAATTGAATCCAATCGACATGGGTTTTGCGTGAGCGACCGAATTCCAAAAAGCCTCTACCGTCTGGCCAGACAACGTTCTGCCGCTCGCATCAGTGATTGTTCCGGAAATCATGATCGGGAGCGTTTTCCCGAGGAGCTCCATTTGCTCCTGAACGGCAAAAATTGCCGCTTTTGCATTCAGAGTGTCGAAAACCGTCTCAATCAGAAGAATATCAGCACCTCCTCTAATCAACCCGTCTGTGGCGACTTTGTAATTCTCTACCAGCTCATCGAAAGTGACATTTCTATAGGCAGGATCATTAACATCTGGAGAAATTGAGGCAGTACGACTCGTAGGGCCAAGAACACCGGCGACGAAACGAGGTTTCTCTGGAGTACTGGCAGCTATCTCGTCACAAACGGCGCGAGCCAGTCGTGCCCCTTCAAAATTCAATTCATAGGCCAGCGATTGCAAACCATAATCAGACTGGGAGATAGCGGTGGAGTTGAATGTGTTGGTTTCAACAATATCTGCACCTGCAAGGAGATACTGACGATGGATTTCACCGATAATCCCCGGTTGTGTCAGGGTCAATAAATCATTGTTTCCAGCCAGGTCGATCAGGCTGTCTGGGAAGCGCGGCCCTCTGAAATCAGCCTCTTTCAGTTTGTAACTTTGGATCATCGTACCCATGGCGCCGTCAAGAACAAGTATGCGATCTTGCAAGGCTTGCTGAAGAGTGTCGTTGAGAAATTTGCTTGTCATGGTTGGTTCTCGTTGGCTGGCAGCGGCTCTGGAACATGCCTAGTAAAAAAGAGACGTATTCTATCAGATGTATCATGGGCTGGGACCTAAGTGACCTGCACCAAAGGCGTAATTATGTTACGTAGATAAAGGCTTGGGCAGAAAACTAATAACCAACTGTTTTAGTCGAGTATTTAACTTGAGCCGGACTTAGCGTAGACTCGCCTGACTTGAAATTGAGTGGGATGTGAGAGCCGCTATGATTAATATTACGGAATCTGCTCAGGACTACCTTGCAGAATTACTGAAAAAGCAGGATTGCGACGGTATTTCTGTCAGGATATTTATCCTCGATGCAGGCACACCGAAAGCGGAGACTTGTATTTCTTTCTGCAGGCCTGGAGAAGCACAGGAAACTGATGAAATCAGGCCTTACAGAAGCTTCAATGCCTATTTGGAGCAAAGGAGCATTCCCTACCTGAAAGACGCCGTTGTCGACTATGCGAAAGACTCCATGGGGGGGCAACTCACCATAAAGGCGCCCAACTCAAGATTGCCTCAGATCGGCCAAGATAGTTCGCTGGAAGACCGAATTAATTACGTGCTTTATAACGAGGTTAATCCATCCTTGGCCGCTCATGGGGGGACGGTCACGCTCGAAGAGATTTTTGAAGGGTCTGTGGCTATCCTGAAATTCGGGGGAGGATGTCAAGGCTGCGGCATGGTAGATCTAACCCTAAAAGAGGGTGTTGAAAAGACTTTGCGCGAGCAAATTCCTGAGCTCACAGATGTAAGAGACATTACCGACCATAGTAAACGCGAAAATGCCTACTTTAAATAAGCTCGGAGTACCGGTCCCGTGTACGGCTACCTCTGGTATCGATCCTTCAGAAATTGATACAGCTTTTCAGGATATTGGGGATCTAGTGGGTTAAGCTCGCCGATCACCTCAACAAGATGCTCATTGTCTTCCTTTCCTTGCCATATCTTCTGATAAGTCCCTTCTTTATAGCCATGGTCTTGACGGAAAAAGTTCAATACATTTTTACTGACATATTGTTTGTATAGCTCGTCCCACTCCATGTTGCAGTCTTGGAGTAATCCTCTGAAGAGCTCAAGTTCTATTCGTCGCGAGACGGAAACCCCAATCAGTAGCTCCAACTTTTCAAGCAGGTCCAGCGAAGAGAGCTCATATCGCCTCCCGTCAAAATCAAGATAGCTTTTGCAAAAATCAGCTTCATTAACAGCAAGGAGTAAATGGAGTGCCTTCTGGTGATCATTCCGCGTCTTAATGAGGAGCGCAGAAAGCATAAAATGCCAGATATCTACAATTTCCATTTGTAATTGTGCGACATCGCAATGCTGCTGCTTCCACCATTTCCAGCCATGGTGCTCAATCGCTTCAGCCCCCTCTATAACAACCGCTCTCAAATATGGAAAGCCAGCGTCTATCCAGCCAGTGTTAATCTTGGAGTTCATTGCAGCTTGCATTGTGAGCATTATTTCGGCCTGATTTCTGGGTATAGCTTTCATTTAAATCCTTCCTGGGAACCGTATAGGGGAGTTTTGGATGATGGAGTTTAAGATGAGAGACTGGCGGCGGGTACTTTAATTTCGCGATTTATCGAGACTCAATAACGCATCCAACATCTCTCGACGGCTTCTCAGCATGTCGTTATAGGCCACGCGCGCATCTGCGACAGCTTGATCTAAGGAGTCTTCCCTTTCAAGTTCGCCTAACCAACTTTCAAGCACTTCGACTTCTCTGGATAGCTGGGTAGCTCCATCTTGAATCAATTTATGATCCATATTGATTTGTCTGTCAGCTTTACGCTTTTCCCGTATTTCCATCTCTGGCCACCTCGGGCACTGCTACCGCATTTGCCATCCGAACTTTGATATGTCGAAAACTGCCAGTCATATTATCGGCTAGTTATAAATTTAACTTAGAGCTAAGTCATATAAAGTAGAGTTACCATCAGCGAAGTGGACGAAAATTGGAAAGAAGTAGAGGAGACCGGCTAAAGGCCTATGTTACTGCATATGACGGCCACGGATGACCAGCTACAAACAGCTCTTTGTGGGAAGGCTCTCATACTTTGACGACCTCGGCAAGGCGGGGGCTGGGCGGTTTAGCTTTGTTTTAAATCAGTGTGTTATCGGGGACTAACAGTGTGAAGCGCTTCCCAGCGCATTCATGTTTATCTGCCTCACATGCAAATGCGAATCAGGGGGACCCCAGGCCTCAATGAGCATCTTTATGTCTGTAGGACTTAAAAGCTCTAAGTACATAAAACCAATCTGCCGATAAGAAAGTGATATCCCCTCCCAGTCCTGACGTTTCACGCGTTTTAACCTAGATGCTGGCATCTGTGGAATTTCACTGCCACTTCCATGGAAAAAATCCGCTAATACACAAGCCCTATAAATCAGCAGCAACTCCTTTTCATTTGATGCTCCGGACTTTTTGTTCTGCTTCATCATCGACCTCAGTATGATACAGCTCTGACGCAGAGGTCCCATAAGAGGATAAGCATTGATACAGGCTTCCAGAGCCTTAAGGTATTCCCCATTTTTTTTGTACTCCCTAACGACGTTTTCCCATGAATTTTTATATTCTGAGTCGACAGGGGTGGCGTCCAAGGAGCTGGGGACGATAGTAGATGTGAATTTATTGGGATTTAAAGCTCCTTCTACAATCGCGTACCCCGCAAGAAGCTCTTGTTCCATCTCAGCAAAAATAGCATGCCCATCGTCCAATTTAATTGGCGTAAGTGGAGACGCTAGATCCACAGTTGCAATAAACTCATTCCTTCTGTGCTTACTCAAAAGGCAAACTGTCAGCACCAGTAAAGTGCTCATAGCAAGAAAGACAAGAACTGAGATCATCTATATCACTCAAAGTGAACAAAGGGGCGCGGCAACATAGGCGCTTCTCATCAGGATGCACCAACAAATTGTCTCGCTACCCAATTGTATCAAGCAAATCCGCTTACGAGGCGATGACATTAACAGGATTGTTCTGTAGCATCCGTCACGTAATAGGACGCTGAGTTAAGATTTAGTGAGTATGGCAGAGCGTGGCACATACAGAATACGCCGGCCATGATGGCATGGGTGTAATTTGGAGAATTTTGAATTCTCCCCTTGACGAGCACGATTAAGCTTCCTAAAATGCGCCGCCTTCTGTGATAACACAGAGGCAACGTTTGACTCTAGTCCCCTTCGTCTAGAGGCCTAGGACACCGGGTTTTCATCCCGGCAACGGGGGTTCGAAACCCCCAGGGGACGCCACATTAAAAAAGCCTGACAAATGTCAGGCTTTTTTTTGTCCACTATTTTCTATTTCTTATTTGCTAATTCGCCAGTGCGGGGCGCATTTGTTATCATCAATCCAACTGATAGCGCCCTTTCTTTAATCTCAATTCCACAGATCTTCTCTGGTAGTGCTATCCATGGCGACTGCAATCTCCGTAAAGGAACTGCATAAAATTTATGCCAGCGGACATCACGCACTTAAAGGCATAAATCTCGACGTGCAGGCACAAGATTTCTTCGCCCTTTTGGGTCCCAATGGGGCGGGAAAATCTACCATCATCGGTATCATCTCAACCTTGGTACGCCAAACTTCTGGATCAGTGACTGTGTTTGGCAACAATGTCGCAACACACGTTTATGAGACCAAGTTGGACTTTGGTGTGGTGCCTCAGGAAGTCAACTTCAGCCCTTTCGAAAAAGTTGCCGACATAGTGATGACTCAAGCAGGGTACTATGGACTCCCGAGATCGCTGGCGCGCGAAAGAACGGAGAAATATCTACGACAGCTTGGTTTATGGGAGAAGCGCGACAATCGCTCAAGAATGTTATCTGGCGGGATGAAAAGACGCCTTATGATTGCCCGCGCATTAGTTCACGAGCCACGGCTTCTCATTCTGGATGAACCAACAGCAGGAGTAGACATCGAACTTCGTCGTTCCATGTGGGATTTTCTGCAAAAAATTAACGAGAGTGGTACGACAATAATCTTGACAACGCATTATTTGGAAGAAGCAGAGAATCTATGCCGAAACATCGCTATTATCGACGATGGAAAAATTATCGAAAACACGAGCATGAAATCACTACTGAACAAGTTGGAATCAGAAACCTTGATCTTTGATACCTGCGATGAAATTTTCACTCATTCGTTTCTAGGTACTGTCAGGGGGGTAATTCGCATACTAGACACGCATACTTTTGAAATTGATATCGGGCCTGATTATGATATCAATCAGATATTTTCCTGCTTGAATGGTATGAACATCAAAGTCAAAAGCGTTCGCAGCAAAGTAAACAGGCTGGAGCAGTTTTTCCTGTCTCGAGTAAAAAGTTCCTAATCAGACTTCAATGGAAAATAGGCAATGCTAATCGGCCATAAATACATAGCGTTTGAAACCATCGTTATCAAAGAGCTTCGTCGTTTTTCAAGGATATGGATACAAACACTGGTTCCGCCAGCAATCACCATAGGTCTGTATTTTTTGATTTTTGGAAACTTGATTGGTTCGCGCATTGGAAGCATGGACGGATTTACTTATATGGAATTTATTGTTCCTGGATTGATCATGATGGCCGTGATTCAGAATTCCTATGCAAATGTCGTTTCGTCATTTTTTAGCCAGAAATTTCAACGAAGTATAGAGGAAATCCTTGTTTCTCCAATTCCAAACTATGTCATTCTCGCCGGGTTTATTGCAGGGGGCATTTCACGTGGACTCGCTGTTGGCGCTATAGTGATTTTGATGTCTTTTGCATTCACAACTTTTTCTATACATAGTTGGATAGTGACCATCTTGGTAGTACTTTTGACTGCAACTGCATTTTCTTTAGCAGGATTTATCAACGCGCTTTACGCTAATAATTTTGATGATATTTCTATAATTCCGACCTTTGTGCTAACCCCTTTGATCTATCTCGGGGGAGTATTTTATTCAGTGGACCTATTACCCACAGCCGGCCGACTGGTATCGTCATTTAATCCAATTTTCTACATGGTTAGTGCTTTCAGATACGGAATACTCGGAACATCTGATGCGAACATCTTATGGTCAATCTTAATGCTCATGGTTTTGGTATTCCTCCTTTTCCTAGTTTGTATCGCTCTACTAAGAAAGGGGATAGGTCTTCGTCACTAACACAGGTTTGATGGAATGAGCATAAATCTACTTGGCATGAACACATCATATCCGACGCGATATGCACCAGAGCTTCTTTTTGCCATCCCGAGGATGGCTAATCGAAACAGGCTCGGCTGGGATTCTAGAAAGCTCCCATTCTGCGGGTATGACATTTGGAGAGCGTATGAGGTCTCATGGCTTAATCGTCGCGGGAAGCCAGTTGCAACGATAGGAGAGTTGATCATCCCATGCAACTCACCCAATATGGTGGAGTCGAAGTCATTCAAACTCTATTTGAATTCCCTGAATCAACATCAGTTCAGCGATATCACATCTGTCGAAAGCTTGCTTGTCAGCGATCTCAGCCAACTGCTGGGAACTACGGTTAGTGTTCGATTATTTCCTGTAGCATGCCGCACAGAGTTAAACCTGATCGCCCCCCCGGGAGTTTGCTTAGATGATCTGGAAGTAGATATTGGCTGCTATACACCAGCACCACAGTTTTTAAGCCATCGCTCTGATCGAATCCTCACTGAAACCCTTTATACTGAACTGTTTAGGTCTAACTGCCCTGTCACATTTCAACCGGACTGGGGAACCGTGGTGATAAGTTATACCGGAGTGGAACTGGACCGCGGAGGACTGCTTTCGTATCTGATGTCTTATCGGTGCCATGATGGATTTCATGAAGATTGTGCAGAGCAAATATTTCGCGACCTCAGTGCAAACCTATCGATACAAAGTTTGACCGTTTCAATCAATTTCCTCAGGAGAGGAGGGCTGGAGATTAACCCGGTCAGGTCCTCCTACGAACAGCCCAGCACCTTGCTGGGGCGATTTGTGCGGCAGTAGTCCGTGAGCTTGTATTTTATGGTTCCCTGTTATACAGTGGCGCGCCTTCAAAATGACTGCCAATAGGCGGCTAGCGACTTACCGGTGAGGTGTCCGAGTGGCTGAAGGAGCACGCCTGGAAAGTGTGTATACGGAAACGTATCGAGGGTTCGAATCCCTCCCTCACCGCCAACAACGCTGATTAGGACTGGAAAACGCGGCGTCACTCCCCCCCCCCCCCCCACCTCTTGATTAATAGTCGCTATTTCAACATAATACGACTACGTGATGTCACTAACGAGTAGCGTCACACTTTATGGTATCTCTTGCCGGTCCCCTCGCAATGATAGGTTGTGAACCCCGCCAGGCCCGGAAGGGAGCAACGGTAACGACTGATTCATGTGCCGTGGTTTGGCTGGCAGGGGATACCTCCAATCAATGTCGTATTCCCTTATTCAATACCAGCGGAATATAGAGACCCTAAATACTGCACGTAATCCCTCTCAAAAAAAAAGAAGACACTGATCTGAATCCAGATCATTGAACGGAACAAGATGACCTACCAGGTACTCGCGAGAAAATGGCGTCCTAAATCATTCGGCGATATGTCTGGGCAGGAACATGTACTCCAGACGCTGATACACGCTCTCAACAATAACCGACTTCATCACGCTTATCTCTTCACTGGGACTCGAGGGGTCGGAAAAACAACTATCGCGAGGATCTTTGCCAAGTGCCTTAACTGTGAGCAAGGCGTAGGTTCCGATCCTTGTGGGAAGTGCTCATCCTGCGTCGAAATTGCGGAGGGGCGTTTTATAGACCTGATTGAGGTTGATGCGGCGTCCAAAACAAAAGTCGAAGATACGCGCGAGTTGCTTGATAACGTTCAGTACGCACCATCACGAGGACGCTACAAAGTTTATCTGATCGACGAAGTACACATGCTTTCTCAGCATAGTTTTAATGCACTGCTTAAGACTATTGAAGAACCGCCACCTCATATCGTTTTCCTTCTTGCAACAACAGACCCACATAAACTCCCTGTTACTATTCTTTCTCGGTGCCTGCAGTTCCACCTTAAAAATATCAGCCCTCAGAAAATTGTTGATTATTTGAGGTCTGTTCTTATTGCAGAGCAGATTTATTTTGAAGACCGGGCTCTTTGGTTGCTGGCGAAATCGGCCCAGGGAAGTATGAGGGACGCTCTTACACTGCTGGATCAGAGTATTTCTTTCTGTGCGGGCAATGTCACTGAGTCAGAAGTCAGCGCCTTATTGGGCACACCAGATCAAGCATTGCTGACACGAGTATTGCACGCACTTCAACACTCAGACGCATCCGAACTAATCGATTGCGTCAGTGCAATTGCCGAGCGCTCATTCGACTATTCCCTATTTTTGGAGAACCTCCTCTCCTGGTTTCACAGAATTGCTATTGCACAGTTGATCCCAGGAGGAATTGACAACAGCCTGGGGGATCGGGAGGAAATATTGGAATTCTCTCGGAATTTTACCCCGGAGGACATTCAGTTGTATTACCAAGTTGCCTTGAATGGCAAACAAGACCTTGCTTTATCTCATGATGCGCAAATGGCATTTGAGATGTTATTGCTACGAATGGCCGTCTTTTCCCCACAGGCTTATTTGCCGGATGAGGCTGCGACTGCATTACAGGGTGTGCCAGAGGCAGCTAATCTTTCAATTGATTCCGATAACAAATTAATACCGGTGCCTGAGGAAAAAAAAAAGGCTGAGCTAAAAAAGACAACAGTCGATACATCGGAGTCAGATTCCATCCCATCACTGTACGATGAAAACATTTCTCAGCAGCAAAAGGAGCTTAACCAGAAGAACTGGATCAGTGTATGTGAAGAGTTAGGGATTACCGGCATTACAGGAAATTTGCTAGCCAACTGCCAATTCAAATCTTTTCAGGACAATCGCCTTCTCCTGACTCTGGATGAAACTCAAAGTTCTCTCTTCAACGATGAGCACAAAGAAAGGATTTCTCAGCACTTACGTCGCTATTTCAAAAACGAGATGGATGTACATATTTCATTGGGAGCTCTAACTACAGAATCAATGGCCCAGTTCAAACAGCGCTTAAGAGTCGAGCACACTCAGCAAGCAATACAAAATTTCGAAAATGACAATAACGTAAAAGCAGTTCTAGAAATATTTTCTGCTCATATTCAACCGAATAGCATATCCGTCGCCAGCGAGGATAAAAATGACAGATCTCAATGAATTAATGAAACAGGCAAAAGATATACAAGAGCAGATGCAATCTGCTCAACGTGAGGTTGAATCAATAGAAGTGATCGGCGAGTCTGGTGCTGGTCTGGTTAAAGTTCATATGAATGGCCGACACGATGTAAAGCAAGTTGAAATAGATCCGACTCTGCTATCAGAGGAGAAGGAAGTGATCGAAGATTTGATCGCTGCAGCAATTAATAACGCAGTGAAAAAGTTACAAGAACGTAATCGGGAAGCAATGTCCGGGTTAGCGGGGGGCTTTAAATTGCCCGACGGATTCAAATTCCCATTTTAGGCATATAGAAAACTGATAGAGAGATTCTGCGATGTTTTCCAGTCCGTTGATCGAGAAATTGGTGGATGCATTCAGGTGCTTGCCCGGTGTTGGTCCCAAATCTGCGCAACGTATGGCGCTACATTTGTTGGAGCGCAACCGCGCAGGAGGACGACACCTGAGCCTAGCTCTCATTGAAGCGCTGGAAAAAGTTGGCCATTGCCAGCAGTGCCGTACATTGTCTGAGGACCCTGTCTGTCGAATCTGTTCCAATGTCGCCCGCAATTCTAGGTTACTTTGCATCGTAGAATCTCCTGCGGACGTGAATGCGATCGAACAAACTAACAGTTATAAAGGGCTGTATTTCGTCCTCATGGGGCACCTTTCACCGATCGATGGACTTGGGCCAGAACAGATAGGAATTCCCGCGTTACTTACGCTGCTTCGGAGTAGAGAAATTGACGAAGTGGTTCTGGCCAACAACCCGACTGTCGAAGGAGAAGCGACCGCTTATTACATTGCCGAACAGATTAAAGATTTCAATCTGACAATTTCAAGAATCGCTCACGGCGTACCCATAGGTGGGGAGCTGGAGTTTGTAGATGGGGGAACCCTCAGTCATGCAATTAATGGTCGACAAGTGGTCCGCAATCTATGAGCACAGAAGAAAACACACTTTCCATTCCAGTGCTAATAACACGCAATGACGAGCTTCGTCGCCTTTGCGAGCATTGGTGTAAACAGTCCCTGCTTGCGCTAGACACAGAGTTCATTCGAACAGACACTTTTTTTCCACGACTAGGCCTCATTCAGGTTTGCGACGACAAGGGTAGTTACCTACTTGACCCCCTGACTCTTACCGATTGGACGGCGTTCAAGGCGATACTTGCTGATAGCAGGATAATGAAGGTATTACACTCTTGTTCAGAGGATCTAGTTGTTTTTAAGGGGTTTTTTGGACAACTACCTTCGCCATTATTTGATACCCAAAAAGCTGCCGCCTTCCTGAATTTTGGCTACAGCATCAGTTATCAAAATATGGTCAAAGAGATACTTAATATTGAAATCAGTAAGGGTCAAACTCGTTCTGATTGGCTGAGAAGACCGCTTAGCGATGAACAAATGAGTTACGCTGCGCTTGATGTCGCTTTTCTACCTAAGATCTACCGAAACTTTACACAACAGTTGATTGAAAAGCAGCGCCTCTCCTGGCTGCAGAATGAGTGCAACAAAATGCTGAATCTCGCTTTTGCAGAGGACAGCGAACCCACTTGGGAAAATTGTTATCAGAATATAGGTTCCGCCTGGAGGCTGAACAGCCGCCAATTGGAAGTATTGCAGCGGCTTTGCGTTTGGAGGGAAGAAGAGGCTCGCAGGAGGGATAAACCCAGAAGCTGGATAGCGAAAGATTCTGACCTACTGCTTCTCGCAGAGAGAGAGCCGCACGACAAAATATCACTTTCCAGTCTAGCCGAGGTGTCGAAACCCTTGGTCAACAAGGACGCAGATACTTTACTCACGCTTATTAGGTCACCTCACCATGGAGCACCACTGAAGCTGCCAGCTGTTGACTACCCTCTCACTGGGGCTATGAGGACGGATCTTAAAAAGTGCCAATCAGTGATAAGTCAAAAAGCGGACGAACTGGGCATAGCTCCTGAGATGCTGGCTCGCAAGAAGCAACTGCTGCCAATTGTAATAGAGTTCAGTCTGAGTAGAGAATTTAGCTGGCCTGAGTCACTGAGTGGATGGCGTCAGCCTCTACTTGAAAACCCCATACGCCAGGCATTGTGTTGAAACTTGCTGATGAAGTCAGATTACTCAAGGGACGATAATGACGAATAGTGAAAATTTCTGGGAAAAACCACTTGCTGACTTGAATCGTGAAGAGTGGGAACAACTCTGCGATGGCTGCGGCAGGTGTTGTTTAAAGAAATTACAAGACGATCGGAACGGGGAAATTCACTATACAAGAGTTGTCTGTCGCTACATGGATCAAGCTTCATGCTCCTGCAAAGCCTATCAACGTCGGCAGGAACTGGTTCCGGATTGCCTTGTTCTCGATCTTGAAATGCTGCCTGCACTTAACTGGATTCCCGACACTTGTGCATACCGGCTTCGCCTAGAAGGTAAATCCCTACCTGAATGGCATCCTCTCATTTCCGGATCCAGAGACGCCATGATTGATTCGGGAATCAGCGTTACTGGCAAAGTTATTTCCGAAGAACATGTCCATGAAGAGGGTCTGCACGAACATATCATTCGCTGGGTAGAGCCCGCATGCTAGACATATATGACTACCTTATAGGCTGGGCAGTTTATATAACGGCTGGAACGCTATGCTATGTGATTTTCTATAAATTCACTGGCGTCCTACGCTTTAAGCCTCTAGCTAACTCTTTAAGAGCTATCCTGATCGCGGTAATGTTCACTCCGTGGTATGTAGCACCTGAAGAAAACCTTTTAGCCCCCGCTGTTATAGTAATGATGCTGGACATGGTTACCATCGGAGGGACAGCCTTCGTACGAGCTATGGTCCCTCTTGTGCTTGCTGTAATTTTTGCATTATTCGTCGCGCTTGCCGGACGATTTTTCAAACTTAAACTCTCAATTCGCGAATGAACTGACCACCACTCAGCAGACTGATCCGCTGATGAAAGTTCCATTAAGGATGTAGATGATGATGCATTTCTCCGGTATCGAAACATAGGTCTCGACCCAAGAGCTACAGTTGACAACAATAACGAGAAGGAGTTGTTGTCGAATAATGCGGTATGAATCAGCAACCCTTTAAAAAATTGCAAGCTTAGAGAAAAACAATGAACGTGAAACTGCAGTCACCACTAACCGAAGAGCTGGATCCTGCTGAATTTTCCACGCTTACAGAGCTCTACGATTACGCGTGCAAAAGATTTTCGGATAAACCAGCATTTACCTCTCTAGGAAGAACAATCACATTTGCCGAGTTGGATCGCTGCAGCAGCGACTTCTCCAACTACCTGCAGCAGCACACGTCATTGAGCCCAGGCGATAGAATCGCCATACAATTGCCTAATGTTCTGCAATTCCCCATTGCAGCAATTGGTGCTTTGAAGGCTGGATTAATCTTGGTCAACACCAATCCGCTATACACACCCCGGGAGATGAAACATCAGTTCAACGATTCAGGCGCAAAGGCCATTGTTATCCTCTCTAATTTTGGCAAGAAATTAGAAGAGATTCTCCCAGAAACTTGCATAGAAGTTATTATCACGACGGATGTTGGGGACATGCTTCACCCAATGAAGCGCCTAATCGTGAACTTTTTTGCCCGCTATATCAAACGACTCGTCCCGCGGTATTCTTTACCCAGCGCAGTTTCGTGGCTGAAAATACTTAGTCAATCTTCGCCTCGATCTGAAACGAAACATGTTGATTCGGGAACCGACACGGCGATCATTCTATACACAGGTGGTACAACTGGTATTGCGAAAGGCGCGATGCTTACTCACAGCAACCTGCTTGCAAACATGAAGCAATTGAGAGCGGTAAGCAAATCAGTCATTCGCGATGGCGAGGATTCCATAATCGCTCCTTTGCCGCTCTACCATACTTATGCTTTTATGTTTCATTGTTTAACGATGGTGTATGCAGGCAATCACAGTGTGCTAATTCCGAATCCGCGAGATATAGATGGACTATTGAAGGTCATTCGAAAGATACATCCCAATGGAATTGTAGGCATTAACACACTGTATTTGGCACTCTGCAGGCATAAAAATATCAATACAGTCGATTTTAGTGCGATGCGTTTTTCGGGTGCGGGGGGAATGGCGATGACAGTCAACGTTGCCAGGGAGTGGACACGAATAACGAAGTGCGAAGTGTTTGAAGGCTATGGTCTTACAGAGTGTTCGCCGGTGGTTACCGTGAATCCTCCTGGAAAAGTGAAGCTTGGAACTGTAGGTCCAGCCGTGCCCGATACATTGTTGAAGGTCGTCAATGACAAAGACGAGGAGTTACTTCAAGGAGAAACAGGGGAGCTCTGGGTGAAAGGCCCGCAAGTTATGAAAGGTTATTGGCATAACACTGCAGCAACCAAGGAAGCAATATCTCCAGATGGCTGGTTCAAGACCGGGGATTATGCACAGATCGACTCCGACGGTTATGTTCGAATTGTCGATCGCAAGAAAGATATGATTATTGTCTCGGGATTCAATGTCTTCCCCAGTGAAATAGAAGAATTAGTAAATTCGCATCCAGACGTCTTTGAAAGCGCTGTGATTGGCATCCCGAATGAGAAGAGTGGTGAACTTGTGAAAATGTTCGTAGTGCCTAAAGCCATGTCTTTAACAAAAGAGCAACTGTATGACTACTGCAGATTGAATTTAACTCCCTACAAGGTACCAAAGGAAATTGTTTTCGTAAAAGACCTGCCAAAATCCAACGTAGGAAAAATCCTTCGCAGAGAATTGCGCGAGAAAGAACCGCAAACAATTTGAGCATAGCTCAGCTGTTACCAAAAAAGTACTTGAAGGGATGTAGGCATCGTGTTAGAAAAATTGGCAAATGAAATTAATGATTGCCTGCTGATTGATCAACAAAGTTTCCAAAGGAAATTGGAAAAACTACGCCGAACTCCTAACAATTCTGAGCTATACAAAAAGCTCTTGGCTGAGTTTTCAATTAATATAAGCTCCTCAATAGAGGCGGTAAGAACTCGAAAAGCTTCAATCCCGGTTCCAGTCTATCCTGGAAATCTTCCAATCAATGATAAGAAAACCCTGATTGCGGAAACATTGACCAATCATCAGGTGTTGATACTGGAGGGAGAGACGGGCTCAGGTAAAACTACACAAATCCCAAAGATCTGCCTTGAACTCGGATTTGGAGCAAAGGGATTAATTGGCCATACACAACCACGGCGCCTGGCAGCACGAGCGGTAGCGGGACGGATTGCTGATGAACTAGGTGTTGAGCTAGGCTCGATCGTAGGATTTCAAGTCAGATTTTCTGATTCAACATCAAAGAAAACCCTGATTAAGTTGATGACAGACGGAATTTTGTTGGCTGAAATTCAGCATGATCGATATCTGCTAAAATATGAAGTGTTGATCATCGATGAGGCGCATGAACGCAGCCTCAACATTGATTTCCTGCTTGGTTACTTGCAGCAGTTGCTGCAAGCTCGTCCGGATCTGAAGATAATAATTACATCAGCCACTATCGATGTAGAAAAATTCTCTAAACACTTTAACGATGCTCCAATAATTTCGATCTCTGGACGTACATTCCCAGTTGATGTTTTGTATCGCCCCATAGAAGACAGTGGTGAGAAAGTCCGCGTTGATGATCCCTTAAGCGCTGCAGTACTTGCCGCGCTTGCTGAAATTGAACAGATTGAAAAAAAAGAACTGAAATATCCCGGGGATGTTTTGGTCTTTCTAAGTGGAGAGCGCGAAATTCGCGATCTTTCGCTTGAGCTCCGCAAACACCCGATGCGTAATACTGAAGTATTGCCCCTTTATGCAAGACTTACCCCCTCTGAGCAAAATCGAATATTTTCCTCGCATACCGGAAGACGAATTATTCTGTCCACTAACGTGGCGGAGACTTCTCTCACAGTGCCAGAAATCGTGTATGTGATTGATACAGGATATGCGCGCATAAGCAGGTACAGCGTACAAAGCAAAGTACAGCGATTGCCTATTGAACGCATCTCACAGGCCAACGCCAATCAACGCGCAGGGCGCTGCGGTCGCGTCAGCCATGGGACCTGCATCAGACTCTACAGTGCAGAAGACTTTGCAAGGAGACCAACATTTACTGACCCGGAAATTCAACGCACGAATTTGAGTGCGGTCATACTGCAAATGCTGATGCTTGGTCTAGGCGAAATTGCAGCTTTTCCGTTTATAGAAAAGCCGGAACAGAAAGCTATCAACGATGGATTCAACCTACTTTTCGAACTCGGCGCAATTGACAAAGCAAGGAGATTGACAAACGTCGGAAAAATAATGGCTAGTATTCCCGCTGATCCCAGATTGGCGAGAATGTTGATTGAGGCCGATAGACGCAAGTGTTTACAGGAAATGCTCATTATCGTCAGTGCTCTCGGCGTTCAAGATCCACGCGAATTTCCGACCGATAAACGACAAACAGCGCGTGAAAAACATGATCAGTTCGCACACCCTGATTCTGACTTCCTCTCCTGGCTCCTGTTGTGGATGGAGTTCGAAAGTAAAAGGCAAGACCTCAGTCAAAATGCAGTTCGACAGTACTGTCAGAAGAATTTCCTCTCGTTTCTACGTATGCGCGAATGGCGCGAGACGCATCGCCAGCTCCATCTCTCCTGTCAGCAACTTGGTCTTCAGGAAAAGCAGATAACCAATTCCTCTGCACAAATAGCAGACCTCAACTACGAATCGATCCATCGCTCAATTCTGAAGGGATCTCTAAGCCAATTGGGGTTGAAAACTGAAGAGGGGTACTACTTAGGAAGCAGGGGGCGAAAATTCACGCTTTTTCCAACCTCATGTTTGTTCAAAAAACTTCCTAAATGGGTGGTCACTGCCGAGCTCATAGAAACAAGTCGACTCTATGCGACTCTCGCCGCAAAAATACAACCGGACTGGGTTGTCGATGCTGCACAAGATCTGCTTAAACGAGAGTATTCCGAAGCACATTGGGAAAGCAAAAGAGGAGAGGTTGTCGCTTTTGAAAAGATTTTACTGTTTGGACTTACCCTGATAGAGAAGCAGCGCGTTTCATACTCAAATATCGATCCTGTCCTCAGCCGGGAAATATTCATACGTGAAGCCTTAGTAGCGCGTGATTTTAATACCACCGCCAAATTCTATACACACAACAATTTGCTAATTGACGAATTGACACGACTTGAAGAAAAACAAAGGCGCCCGGACATAGTTGCCGGAGAAGAGCAGCTCTATGAGTACTACACCACAAAAATCCCATCAGGGATCTATGACGGTCGCAGCTTTGAGCATTGGTTAAAGAATTTGGAAAATCAACATAAATCCATTCTATTCATGACGCGCGAAGAGTTGCTGCAACGCGACATCAATATGAGTGCATGCATGGATTTTCCAGATCAGCTGAAAATTCATAACAATATACTGCCCATCGATTACCGCTTTAAACCTGGCGACGAGGATGACGGCGCAAGCATACAAGTCCATCAGCGCACACTGCATCAGCTAACAACTGCTGACATTGACTGGGCTATCCCCGGGCAGATCAAGGAGCGATGCGCTGCCATACTAAAGGGATTGCCCAAGAATCAGCGGAAATCTTTTATCCCGATACCTGACTTCGTGGATGCATTCATGAAAAGCACTGCCATGGCAAGTTCTGTCATTCAGCATAAACCGTTGATCGATACGATCCGTGACTTTGTCAGGACTACCAGAGGAATTGAACTGGATAGGAATACTCTCAATCAAATTGAAGTACCGAGGTACCTGCAACCAATCATAAAAGTTCTGGGGGAGGACGGAAAAATAGTCGCAAAAGGTCAGTCTATACAGGAATTGCAGCGAACAATTGCAGGTGCTTCGCCGCAAACCGTATCCAAAACTGAACGAAATCCTTTAGAACGAGATGGGATCAAGGAATGGGATTTTGGGGCATTGCCTGCGGAAGTGGAGATCCAATCCTCGATTAATCTGATGGTATATCCAGCCTTAGTTGACAAGATCGATAGTGTATCACTGGTATTGCAGAACAATCCTGGAACGGCCGACACCCTGACCCGACAAGCATTAACTCGTCTACTGATGTTTAAAACTGGGCAACAACGCGGACTGATACTAAAACGCCTCAGAACGTTAGAAAAAATATTTGCGTTGAAAATGCCGAACACCGTAATCGATTTTGGCGAGGAATGTCTGCAAGTCATCTATCGGGCAGCTTTCAATTTAGACTCAGAACCAATACCTCGTGACAGTTCAGCATTCGAAAACTTGTTGCAGGGTAAGTCACGGCTACTGGAGGCAGCAGAGGACGTTGTAAACCTGATCGAGCAGATTATCGAAGGACTTTTTCGCGCAAGAAACCAGCTTCAATCGCTCCAAAAACCAGATTTTCACAAAGCCAAAGAGGATATTAAAGAACAAATAGCTGAATTGGTCTTTCCCGGTTTCATAACGCAAACACCTTTCCAGTGGCTGATTGAGTATCCACGCTATTTTAAAGCAATAGAATTAAGAGCTGATAAACTTCCTAAACAAATCCAAAAGGATAGCGAATATATTCAGATTGTTAAAAAATTCCAACTGATGCTGAATTCCGTCCCAGATAAGGAGAATAAGGTATCTGCAATTAACGAATTACACTGGATGCTGGAGGAGTTGCGAGTTTCATTGTTTGCCCAGACTCTCAAAACCAAAATGCCGGTGTCCGAAAAGAGGGTTTTGAAAAAGCTCGAAGAAATTGGTCGCTGATTTCTCGGATGCAGAGCATTGATCCCCTTTAATGGGGGGGGGGGCAAGACTATCTGGTACGTGATATAAATAAGCACGCAATACTAGGAACGTAACCCATCTCGGCGCATAATGCGCGCCGTTCTTACCTTGCCAGATATGCACGCTAGGAATGGCTTTGAAATCAATGGATATGCTTTCTAAAATGCGAACCACCCCACTATCGAAAAAACTCCGATTTACGTCGCGGATAACTTGTCATGCCTTGGCGTGCTTCCTAACTTTATTCAGCCTTGCAGCTAATGCCGATGATCCGTGGGAAAGTGCGAACACACGTGTCTATCAATTCAATAAATTCCTGGACGGTTGGCTGCTCAGACCAATCGCTGTGGGGTATAACAATATAGTGCCTGGGGTTATGCGGCAGGGGGTAGGTAACTTTTTCAGTAATATTGATGATGTTAGTGTCTTAGCGAACGACCTACTGCAGTTAAAATTTCTAGATGCGGCGACTGATTCAGGCCGATTAGTCATTAACTCCAGCGTTGGATTTGCTGGTGTGATTGATGTTGCATCCTCCGTAGGTTAGAGCAAAAACGAAGAGGATTTCGGCCAGACTTTTGGACGATGGGGAGTAGGCGCGGGACCTTATGTCGTTTTACCGTTCTTCGGGCCCAGCTCGGTTCGCGATTCAGTCGGTCTTATGCTCGATACGATATTCAATCCTATTCAGTACCACAAGGATGAGTCGCTGAGAACTACTCTGCTGGTGTTAGGGCAGCTGGACGATCGCGCATCCGTTCTTGCAATGGAAGGTCTGATCTCGGGAGACGAATATCTATTTGTCCGCGAAGCATATTTACAACAAAGGGAATATCTCGTTAGCGATGGCGCCTACTTCGACGATTTCTAATACTTTCCTTTTCTGCTTGTTCATACCTGAGTAATAGAAATCGCATCGCGAACTTTCAGCTTGCACTTAATGAAATCAGTGTGACTTACGTAGATGAGATCAGCAATTCTTCGAATAAGATTATCCTCATACCGGTCAATCTTATGATCGGCAAAAGCCACCCGCCAGAGATTCTCAACTAGCTGCACACGTTGTGGATAATCGTAACTAGAATTCACCAGGCTCGTGAAATCATAAAGTGACGTCGACCTGTGAGATTCTTCCTCCGCCAATGCTATTATTGCGTCTATCGATGGTGTATCCAGCGCGAAGGTTCGTCCAAGCACATTGGAAATGGTGTGCACTTCACGTTCATCAAAATGTCCGTCGACTTTCAAGAGTTCAAACATCAGGGCCGCAGTTGCCAGCTCCATCCGGCGATTATTCTCCCCTTCATTCGCTGCATTCGAGAGGCTCATTTTTTCCTCGAAATATTTTTTTATGGCCAAAATCACTTTATAAGTCTCCCTGGTTTACTCATCATTATTAAAAGAATCCAAATCGCAATTCAGAACAAACTCTGGAACAAGCGACATTGCTTTTTCTAAAACATCAATTCCAGCGTCTTTACGGAATGCGTTTTCACTAAGATGGCGTCGAAAAGCCTTGCCGCCTGGCTGTCCATGAAAAATGCCAAGTATGTGCCTTGTCATGTGCTGCAAAGGAGTCCCTTCAATTAACTGACCTTTCACATACGGCAGATATGCACGCAACACGTTGTGTCGAGTACTTACTTGTCGATCACAACCATAAAAATCCGTATCTACATCTGAAATTAGCCAGGGATTATGGTAAACCTCGCGACCGATCATGATACCGTCAACATGCTTTAATAGCGCTTTAGCTTGCACTAAGGATGTGATGCCGCCATTAAGTACTATCTTTAGATCCGGATTCACATCTTTTATACGATAAACCCTCTCATAGTTAAGCGGTGGAATTTCACGATTTTCCTTTGGGCTGAGACCCTGAAGAATCGCGATGCGTGCGTGGATAATAAAAGTCTCGCATCCTGCCTGCGCAACCTGCTCTATAAAACTCTGCAAAAACGAATCACTGTCATTGTTATCTATGCCGATACGACATTTCACAGTCACGGGAATTGAAACTGAATCTCGCATCGCTTTGACGCATTCAGCGACTAGCGACGGATCAGCCATTAAACAAGCTCCAAAGCGCCCAGATTGAACGCGATCACTTGGGCAGCCTACATTAAGATTGACCTCATCGTACCCCCGGCTTGCAGCCATCGCAGCACAGACGGCAAGTTGTTGTGGATCACTGCCTCCCAATTGCAGCACTACCGGATGCTCCTCATTGCTGAATTTAAGATGGCGCTCTGCATCCCCATAAATCAGTGCCCCTGTTGTCACCATTTCTGTATACAGCCGGGCCCGCTGACTTAACAGACGCAGAAAATAACGTTCATGCCTGTCTGTCCAGTCAAGCATGGGAGCAACACAGAATCTGTACGCATCAGGTGCGGAGGTAATTGTTTGATTCGAGATCACTATTCACGGGGCTCGTTAAATTCAGGAGGGCAGGGGATATCTATAGCGCGACGGTGTGATTATAACGAATTCACACGTGTCAGGCACTCATTGGCAGAGTTAAGGACCAGCCTATCGTCTTGCTTTCTGTAACGGGGAATAGCGTATAATTAGCTCTTTCGCTGCCAAATTTTACCCCTCCAGGAACGCTATGCAAAAAGTGAGAACCCGTATTGCCCCATCCCCAACTGGTGATCCGCATGTGGGAACGGCCTATATTGCGCTATTCAATCGATGCTTCGCCATGCAACACGGTGGTGAGTTCATCCTTCGGATTGAAGACACCGATCAGGTGCGCAGTACGACAAAATCGGAGCAGGATATTTTAAGTGCACTGAACTGGTTAGGTCTAACTTGGAGCGAAGGTCCAGATGTAGGAGGGCAATTTGCACCCTACCGTCAAAGTGAGAGAAGTGCACTCTACACCACTGAAATACTAAAACTAATTGATAGTAAGCATGCGTTTCATTGTTTTTGTACTGCTGGCAGACTGCAAAGTCTTCGCGCGAAACAGATGGAAGAAAAATCTGCTGTTGGATACGACGGGCATTGCTTGAAGCTCTCGATCGATGAGGTTGCACTTAAAATAGCAACCGGTGAGGAGCATGTTATTCGCATGCGAATTCCGGCAGAGGGAGATTGTGTTTTCAGTGACATGCTGCGTGGAGAAATCAGAATCAGTTGGCAGCAAATAGACATGCAGGTCTTAATCAAGTCAGACGGCCTGCCTACCTATCATTTTGCAAACGTAGTCGATGACCACTACATGCAGATCAGCCACGTCATTCGGGGAGAAGAATGGATTAACTCCACTCCAAAACACCTCCTTCTTTATCAATATTTCGGCTGGCAGGCTCCAATTTATTGTCATATGCCGCTCTTGCGCAATACAGACAAAAGTAAATTGAGTAAACGGAAAAACCCCACCAGTATTGGTTACTACCGTGATATGGGGTACCTGCCTGAAGCAGTTATCAATTACCTTGGCATGATGGGATGGACCATGCCGGATGGGCGCGAAAAATTCACTCCTCAAGAAATGATAGAAAATTTTGATCTGTCCAGGATTTCACTGGGCGGCCCAGTATTCGACGTCACTAAACTGGACTGGCTTAATGGGAAGTACATTCGGGAGAATCTAGATGACGTGCAATTTGTAAAGTTGTTTGCTGAGTGGGCTTTCAAGACAGAGCGAGTGACTCGCATAATTCCGCTGATTAAAGACCGCGTTGAGCGTTTCAGTGACGTGGCCCCACTGGCGGCGTTCTTCCTTGCCGGCCTGCCCGAAATCAGTGCTTCTTCATTCGAACATAAAAAGCTCACTTCTGAAGAAATCCGAAAAATTCTCCAATTTGTAATTTGGCAGTTTGAATGTCTGCGGGATTTTTCGCGTGATGAAATTGAGAGCACATGCAACAAACTTGCAGATGCTCTCAATGTTAAAATCCGTGACCTCCTGTTTCCATTGTTCGTTGCGATTTCAGGTAAATCTGCGTCGACGTCAGTGATTGATTCCATCGGCATACTGGGTCTTGACATCACCAGGGCAAGACTTCGCCATGCCATAGCAACATTGGGTGGCATTTCCAATAAAGAAAGCAAAGCACTTGAAAAGGAATTTCGAGACTTCTGGCAAACAGCGGAGAATGATTGACAGCTGCAATAGTGGTGCTTAGAATGCGCCAACTTTAAATATGCGTGCTTCCCAGTCGCAAATTTAAAGCCCTTGATGGATACGGACATGAGTGATTGGCGTATCCTGAAGGGAGAGAGAGTGACATTGTGGGGTCTTAGCTCAGCTGGGAGAGCGCAACGCTGGCAGCGTTGAGGTCATCGGTTCGATCCCGATAGGCTCCACCAACTCCCCTTGTTCCCCTCCGCTTAGCGTCAGTGCGCCTCCTTGCACAAAAGATATCAGTATTTCAGAACCCTCCGATCAATCTAACCGATCTAAAAATTAGCGGCCGCCTATAGTAATGTGCCCTCGTATTAGACAAGGACCACACATTACGGAGGCGCAAGAGCATGTGCCTAACGCACGAATTCTCATCAGCCCCTCCTGCCGGGCTAATTCGTAACGATCTGTGATTTCTCACGCTCTAACATTGACAATACATGCATATACACGCAGTTTTGCGTGCATATGCACGCAATATACGAACCTCGGATTGACATTCAACCGGATCAAGTGGAGATCGTGCAAGAGATAGTGCGACTTCCTATTCCTTAGAATTATGTGTGAGCATTTGATGCTCGCGCTGATAGGGAAAGCCAATCCGTACACTGATCTTGGTCTCACTGACTTGCAATTACAGGAATGTATGATGAAAAAGTGTATTGATATCCGCTGCCAGATTCTGCTGTTGCTTTCGTCACTGATCGGTACCGGCGCTATTGCCCAGGATATCGTCGTAAGACGTGACGCGGAAGGCAATACTTTCGTCAACGCGACGCGCTATGACGGCGAGGTGCGCATCGATGGCAATCTCGATGAAGCGATCTATGCTCAGATTGCGCCGTTAACCAATTTCATTCAGCAAATACCCGACGCAGGGTCTCCCGCCAGTGAGAAAACCGAGGCGTGGATCTACTTCGACGATGACAATCTGTATGTCGCGGCACGCGTATACGAATCGGTCCCGGAGAGTGATTGGATCGCCAATGAAATGCGGCGCGATACCATCCAATTGCGCACTAATGATTCGTTTTCCGTTCTGGTGGATACTTATCTGGATCGGCGCAACGGTTCTGCGTTCTTGGTGACACCCATAGGCGGCTTTTCCGATTTCGCCATCACCAACGAAGGTGATGGCGGTCGCGGAGTCAATTTTGACTGGAATGTGGTGTGGGATT
>CAIOZF010000133.1 GCA_903862645.1 uncultured Gammaproteobacteria bacterium | reverse complement strand
ATCGAACGGCGAACCAAAGACCTGACGCCATGCGTCGGTAGCGTTACACCATGCCTCAGTTAGTAGCGCGCGGACTCACCATCAATATTGATCGGCCAATACAACAACGGATGGAAACGAGCCACCGACTTGCTTGATGCACAAATGATGCGTGACCTTGATGGGGTACAAGTAGAGATTGATCTGTGTCGCACAGAAGTACATGGTGACGAAGTATTGATTGCTCATCGCCACTCAGTCGATGAAACCGTGACTGCTACGACGTTAGCGACCAAATGTTCATCATTGCTGCCTCCCCTACTGGGGCTCCGACAGTTGTTACCTGGTACAACAGCCCTGGTATTTCTATTGAGTTTCAACTAATTTGCGGAACGAGACCCCCTGTACTTGAATATGCAAGGGGCATTTGGAGATCGAACAGCGGGATGCGATAGAGGCTGAAGTCTTAAAAGCCCTTAAACAAGTACGTTTGGTTTTCGAACTTGGATTTCCGCAGGATTTAGTGACACGAGCTAGAGAGGTAGACAACGATGCCTTCGAAAGTTGGAATACAGTTTTATAACATCGGCGAGTTTGACAAGGCCTTGCCCCACCTTCAATACGGAGTCGATGTTGAACCAAACAATGATAGAAGCCAGTACGTACTTGGAGACTGCCTCTACCAATTGAGCCGATTCACAGAAGCTGAACCACACCTACAACGCGCTGTCGAACTGAACCAATCAGAAGAAAACTACTGCTACTTACTCGGATGCTGCCTCTGCCAATTGAACCGATTCACAGAAGCTGAACCACACCTACAACGCGCAATCGAACTCAAACCAGATGATGGCAGACCTGAACATACAAGCAACAAGGCATGGCTGATGAGAAGCCTTCAACGACGCAAGATGGAAGTTTTCAGAAATTTAGTGTCACGATGGTCTAATCGTTCCGAAAATACTGTTGAGGTAATTGAAGATCGCTTAGATCCATATGAAATAGGAATTCAATACTTTAATGAACAGAGGTATAGAGAATCTCAAACTTTTTTTCAACGCATATTGGACAAATCTCCAACACACATAGAAAGTCAATATTGCCTGGGAGTATCCCTATCAAAACTGCTCAGACACGCCGATGCCGAACCATATTTCCGAAACTTAGTTGAATCTGCACCCGACAAAGAAGAATACAGATACTGGCGCGGAAGCAACCTGGTGGAACTTATTCGCTATAACGAAGCTGAGCCACACTTACAGCGCGCAGTTGATCTGAAACCAGATGATGATCGGGGAGCTGGCACAACCAATAGGGATTGGCTCAATAAATGTCAATCAAATCTTCCTCACCGAGTCACTGTGGCGGACATATTTGAAGAAGCATTGGCAAGAAACTCTGGAGACTCAGTTGCATTCGGCGATCTAGGCGTGACACGGCTCTACCAGAATCGATTTGCAGAAGCGTTTGCACTTTTCCGAGAAGCACTACGTTTGTCTCCCGCTGATTTTTACAAGATTCAAATTGTTGAATGCTACGAGCGTCTCGGAAATACGGAACTCGCACAACAAATGCGACTCGAATATCCAGACTTATTCGAGGTAAACACGCCGGAGCCCGACCAAGAATTGCTGAATCCTCCTACATTCTCAGAATTCCTCACTAATGGGTCCACTTGGCTTGACGGTGCAGGATGGGAGAACAGGCAACTAAGTCCGCTTCTTAAATCGCTTCATCAACAGAATGCAAAATGGGCAGATCCGACAAAAGTTCTATTCACTAAATATGACATCGCAGAAGATGATCTGGCTGAAACGCTCGCTCGAGCAGAATCGCTTCAGCAGCATCTTCATCTTGAAACAGAAATGCCTGTCTATCTTCAGACCGAATGGGTATCAATTGCGATGACAATAGAGAACGGCTGGATTCGTGCGTGGGTAGGAATTGGGCTTGAGGGATGCGCCGTATCGCTGAATCCAAGTACCTGGGACCTGCAGTTTCTCAATGGTGACCGTGATGCTCTTTTTGCAGCCGCAGCAGCCGTGAACTGGTATATCGACTGCAGCATGATACTTACAGCGCATCCAAAATTTCGTAAAGAGTCTGAGGACAGAAGAGATGACATTCGGCCATGGCCTTCATCTGCCAATGGCTGGTCAGCGACATCGCTTTTCTCTGATGATGTAGACGACATTCGAAAGGGCCGACAGGCTGCCCCAAGTCGGGCTTATAGAGTCAGAGGACATACCCGGTCTCTTACGCAGGGGGAACCCACGGATGATGCACGAGCAAAAGCCCCTGCTCATATTCGTCGATCCATGGGCCCGAATGACACATGGGTGCAAGCACATACTCGGGGTGGAGAGACGGAAACACAGAACCTTCTCAACCGTCTGCACAAGCACTCCAGTCTTGCGGACTTCTTAGCTACTGCACAACTGGATCTTGATTAGCCCTGACCCAGAGTACTGGGATGTTTGAGAGGCACTCGAGTAAAGAAAATTCACAGTTAAGACTTCGCAGCGACCAAAAACTACAAGCTAATTCAGGGCGTGCGGGTCTCTCTCAGTCACAAATCCCAACATCTTCACCGCAATCTAAAGCTCCCCCAATGACATAGCCGGCGATCTCAAGTGATGCTCATCACTTACAACGGCGACTTGTCGATCGAACTACAGCGAGCACCGAGTGCTGTGGGCCTAGCACTCCTCACCGTCCAGTAGCTCTCGCATTACGTCGGTAGCGTTACACCATGCCTCAGTTAGTTGCGCGCGGACTCACAATCAATAT
>CAIOZF010000132.1 GCA_903862645.1 uncultured Gammaproteobacteria bacterium | reverse complement strand
TCTTCGCCGGAAGAACAGCTCGTAAAGAGAAAGTCATTCGCGGGCAGGCCTTTATCCCCTTTGGGTACGCACCTGCAATCAGATATCAGTCGAGGTAGGAGCAGCAGTAGTCTGTCACCGTCAGCACTTTGATGCCGAAAGCCGCATTCGCTTCAACTTCAAAGCTTTCGCCGCCAGTGACGGTCTGCCAGGCCAGTGAGCCTGGCAGCTGGATTTCGACAGTACCAGACAGGATCTCCATGATCTCCTTCTGTGCAGTCGAGAATTTGAACTCTCCCGGCAGCATGATTCCAAGGGTCTTCTTTTCACCATTGGCAAAAATGACAGTGCGGCTGGTGACTTTTCCATCAAAGTAAACATTCGCCGCTTTCACGACGGTGACATTCTCAAATTTACTCATGCTGCGATCTCTGTTAGAAAGGGTTCAGGACGGATAAAACGGGCGAAGATTCTAGCACGCAGCCCATTTGGGTCGTAAATCGTTTTCGCACGCGAGAGCATGCACAAACAAGGCGGGTCGATATGTGTAAAGGCTTCAATCTGGATGATCAACAGAAGGCCGCTCTAAAGACTTGCATCGAGGAGTCCCAGCAACCGAACCGCTCGCTGATTGCCAGAGTGCGCACTGCACTGACCATGATAGTGATCGGCATGTACTCGGCATCCTCCCGGGTGCCGATGACCTATGACAAGAACAACAAGCTGTTCTGATGCAGATTGTCGCGCAACAGATTCAGGCCGGTGCCAGGAAGGTTTCGTACGCGACGTTGTCAGTCTCATCCCAATAGCGGTAACCGATGGTCTTCGGACATTCGGTGAACTTCTTCATCTCGCTCCGCGGCACCTGCGTGGCAACCAGTACCTGCCCGTAGTCGGCATCATGGTTACACCCCGAGGCAGCGATCACCCCATGCTTCGCTTCAGCCTCGGAAAGCCCTGCCATCTTGTTGTAGGCGCCACGCAACTTGAAACTGTGCACCGGCTGCAGGTGTTCGCGCTTGAGCAAGACTTGATTGCCGAGTCGCTGTGAGAGAATCGCTGCCTGATGAATCGGTGTCTCTATCGCCACATCTAGACTGTGGCAGAGAGAATATCTTTTACGTACTTTTCCATCGCTGACCTTCTATCGCTGAAAATTCCGGGCAGGGCACAATCCAACCCCGTATAATCGGCGGGAGTTAACTTCAACCCGGAAAATTAGCATGGATCAGAATGAAATGAAAAAGGCGGTTGCCGCCGCAGCCGCCAAATATGTAGAGGAAAGGCTGGAGGAAAACACAGTTATCGGCGTGGGTACCGGGTCTACCGCGAATTACTTCATTGAGTGTCTGGCCCCTTTCAAGAACCGAATTCACAGTACCGTAGCAAGTTCAGAAGAGACCCGCAAAATGCTCCTGGCATTGGGTATTCCAGTGTTTGATTTGAACAGCGTAGACGAAGTCACTTTTTATGTGGATGGTGCGGACGAGGCGAATGCACAGCTGCACTTGATTAAGGGCGGCGGTGGAGCACTGACACGCGAAAAGATTATAGCGGCGGTTGCGAAAGAGTTTGTCTGCATTGCAGATCAGAGCAAATACGTTCCCGTGCTTGGAAGATTCCCACTACCTGTGGAAGTCATCCCGATGGCGAGAAGTCATGTGGGGAGAGCAATTGTACGGCTGGGAGGAGATCCGGTTTACCGCGAAGGGTTTATCACCGATAACGGCAACCAGATCATCGACATCCACAATATGCATATTGTGGATCCCAGAGAACTGGAACAGCAGCTCAATCAAATTACCGGTGTCGTCACTAACGGCCTTTTCGCCATACGTCCGGCTGATCTGCTGATCCTGGGAACAAGAGATGGCATCAGAACTTATACTGCAGCCTGATTACTACGCTCTAGCTAAGCTACACGAAACAAAATCCTACGGATTGAATAGAAAGACTCAAGCCGCAGCTGCAAAGTAAAAACGCAGAATGCCCTGAAGCATTCTGCGTTTTTTATCACAGAGGATTTACGTTCTCTGCTTGCGGGCCTTTTTGACCTTGGGTCACATCCATCGTAACTTTCTGGCCTTCGTGAAGAGTTTTTCTTCCGGAACCGTTAATTGCGCTGAAGTGAACGAATACGTCCTTTCCACCTTCCTGCTCAATGAAACCAAAGCCCTTCTCATCATTGAACCACTTAACAGTACCTTCTACTTGCTCTGACATATTTCTCTCTTGTTCTTAAAAATTAGTTACACGGCCAACATCACTGCCAACCCTTGAATCCATTAGGATTCTCTTGAAGTGTACCCCTATCTCCTAGCGGATGGAATACGGATTTTGCAGTTAATCTGAGGAAAATTGATTATTTTTCGCATTTTTCAGACAAAACTGATCAATGAAAACCCGCTTAATCGAAAATCTTCCCGGGATTCATGATCTTGTTCGGATCAAAAACTTTCTTCAAAGCTTTCATAATTTCGATTTCGGGCTCATCACGGCTGTAAGAAAGGAACGGTTTCTTCAACAATCCCACGCCATGCTCAGCAGAGATACTGCCGCCATAACTCTTCACGCAATCGAATATGTCATAGCTGACGCGGTGACACTGCTCAAAAAACACCTCTTTTTCCAAATCTTCGGGTTTAAGGATATTAAGGTGGACGTTGCCGTCGCCAATATGTCCGAACCAGATGATTTCGAAGTCAGGGTATTGCCGATTCACAATCTCGTCCACCTCTCTCAAAAACGCCGGAACCTTGGATACTTTCACGGAAATATCATTCTTGTAAGGTGTGAATCGGGAAATGGTCTCGGAAATATCCTCGCGCAGACGCCATAGATCGCGCGCCTGACTGCTGTTCTGACTAATGGTCCCGTCCAGCGCCCAGCCCTGGTCTACGCAGTATTCGAATGCTGCCATGGCTTGATCCAAAGTGTGCTCACTGACATTCTCAAATTCAATCAACGCGTAGAAATCACCCGTTGTTTCGCACGGGCGTTGCAGACCCTTCTCCTGAATCACATGCACCAACGCCTTCTCTGAGAAAAATTCAAAGGCCATCAACGGCAGCCTGGACTGGAACGTCTGGAGAACATGCATTGCCGACTCCATCGTATCGACAGCCAGCACCAGCACTGTCGGATCTTTAGGCGGCGTCGCCAGTTTCATGGTCAATTCGACGATAAAACCGAGGGTCCCTTCCGATCCGATAAAGAGGTGCCGCAGGTCATATCCTGTAGCGTTCTTGATTAGACCCTTGTTGAGATCCAACAGCTCGCCTCTGCCCGTCACCACCTTCATGCCAACAACCCAGTCACGGGTCAGCCCGTACTTGATCACCTTGATGCCACCCGCATTGGTAGCCGCATTGCCACCCAGTTGGCTCGAACCAGAAGATGCAAAGTCCACTGGATAGAACAGCTGTTTTTCTTCTGCGAAATTCTGCAATTGCTCCGTCACTACACCAGACTGACACACCACTTGGCGATCTGTGGGATCAAACTCCAATATCTTATTCATTCTGTCGAAGGCCACTACAACTTCACCCATGGCGGCAACTGCACCCCCGCTGAGACCTGTTCGCCCCCCCGAGGGAACCAGGGCCACCTGGTGTGCATTCGCGTACCGCACCACCTCTTGAACCTGTGCAATCGAGGAAGGAAATACGATGGCAGAGGGATGCGGCTCATAGACTTTTGTCCAATCCTTGCCAAAAGTGGATAAGGACTCTGCATCGGCTTTGACTTTGTCCTCACCAACAATAGCGGAGAGGGCTGCAATCAGTTCTGCTTGGGATTGATTCATCAGATTCGGTAACCGTCATTGATAGAGGTAATGTTGAATACCACAATAGTTTTCAACAGCCGTAAAGCGTGGCTTATGGTAACATAGCTCGCCTGTCTTCCTGCTGTTCCAAGCAAAGAGAAATCACATCCACATGAATCCAACATCACTACAAAAGAGCAAGATTAAGTTTCTTCTACTCGAAGGCCTTCATCAAAGCACTGTCGACACGTTGCATAACGCCGGCTACACCAATATCGAATACCTGAAGACATCGCTCTCGGAAGAGAATCTCATAGAAAAGATTCGCGATGTGCACTTCATCGGCATACGTTCACGCACTCAATTGACCGCTGCAGTATTTGCCGCAGCGGAAAAGCTGCAGGCTGTCGGATGTTTCTGCATCGGCACCAATCAGGTGGATCTGGATGCTGCCTTGGTCCGTGGTATTCCAGTCTTCAATGCGCCATTCTCAAATACCCGCAGTGTTGCTGAGCTGGTGATTAGCCAAACCATCTTGCTGTTACGAGGCGTCCCCGAGAAGAATGCGCAGGCTCATCGTGGTGTATGGCAGAAAATTGCAACCGGCTCTTTCGAAGCGCGTGGCAAAAAGCTCGGCCTGATCGGTTACGGCAATATCGGATCGCAGCTAAGTGTGCTCGCAGAATCCATGGGCATGAAAGTTTATCTCTTCGACATCGTCACCAAACTGCCTCTAGGCAATGCAGTTCAGATCCACTCATTGAAAGAGCTCATGCAAACGTGCGATGTCATCAGCCTGCACGTGCCGGAAACCCTACAAACCGCCAACATGATTGGCGCAGAACAAATTAGCTGGATGAAGAAGGGCAGCATCCTGATCAACGCGTCGCGCGGATCCGTGGTCGACATTGACGCCCTCGCCACAGCGTTGCATAACGGTCACCTGTCCGGCGCTGCTATCGATGTATTTCCGGTGGAGCCTCGCTCCAACGAAGACGAGTTCATATCGCCGCTGCGTCAATTCGACAACTGCATCCTGACCCCGCACGTGGGCGGAAGCACGATGGAAGCGCAGGAAAATATCGGACTGGAAGTCAGCGAAAAGCTGGTGAAATACAGCGACAATGGCTCCTCGTTTACCGCCGTCAATTTCCCCGAAGTAGCGTTGCCAGCGCATCCAGGAAAACACCGTTTGCTGCATATTCACAAGAATATTCCAGGCGTGCTCTCGGAAATCAACGGCATTTTTTCGGCGACCGGCATCAACATTCGTTCGCAGTATCTGCAGACCAATGATGAGATTGGTTACGTCGTCACTGACATCGATGTTGAATACAGCGCACTTGCGCTCAATAAACTCAACGACGTCAAAGGCACTATCCGCTGCAGAGTGCTTTTCTAGCAGGTCGACTTCTGGTGGCGACTCAACCCAGTACACCGTCCAGTATCGAAACCATACGTTCTCGAATTGACACACTTTCATTGACAATATGATGTCTGGCATCCGCAATCATAGAGATGGTTGCGTGCGGAAATTTGTCCTTGATCACCTGCAAGTTGTAACGCCAATCCACGGTGGTGTCGAGCGCACCCTGAACGACGGCCACTGGGAATTGGCAGGGGCTGTACTTCTCAAATTCTTCAAGCCACGTCTTTAATGCTTCCACCCAACGCGCCGAAAGACGTCGACTTTGCAGCGGATCACTTTCGTGTATAAAGCGCAGGAACTCTTGGTTGCTGCTGTTGATCGCAAAATTTCTCTTGATGGTGCGCACAAACGGATTCAACAACGCATGCAGCAACTTACCACGTGACCATTGATAGGGCCTGACCAGTGGCGCGAGAAGGATGATGCGCTCGAAGCGATTGGCCTCGGCGCAGTTGGCCAGACAATAGTCCATGATGATCGCCGAGCCGGTGCTTTGGCCAATAGCGAACCACGGCTTATTGAGCCCCGCCCTCTGCGCCATACGCAGACATTCCTTGAAGACTTCACGATATTGTGCGAAGGAGTCGATACTCGCTATTTCACCCGAGGATAGACCATGCCCTGGCAGATCGAAGATCACCACCGCAAGATTTCGTCGCAAACAATACTTGATCAGATGGCCATAGAGTCCCGCGTGGTCATAGTAGCCGTGCACGATGAAGGCGGTGCCGCGCACCTGTTCCGGGGGAGGGGAGAAGTACTGGCACGCGATATGAAATCCAGCGCTCGAGTAACGTCCCAGCAGATGAAAACTGCCGGGTTGAGGATGCGTGAAGATATTGTCTGCAGCGAGTCCGTAGTAATGCAAATACGGACGCGCAATGCCGGCGGGCGCCGTTTCTCGGGAGCGAAAATCGAATTCGGGCAGATTTTCCCGCAAGGCGTTGATATCGGAATTTCTGAACATGCTGTGCACCCCGTGATACTACTGCTGTCGCGTGCACACCAGGTGCTGGCTATATACAGGTGAGCGGGAGGCCCGACACCCTCCAAGAGAGCCGTCGGGGTTGACAGGTAACTTTGCGCTCAACGCTTGCGGGCGTAGCTCTCAGCCATCTCTTCAAGGCTGAAGACTCGACCGATACTCGGAATCTGACCCGCAGCACCGAATGACACCAGACGCTGCACAACCACTGATTTCATGGCCTTGATAGTCGGCGCCAGGAATTTGCGCGGATCAAATTCAGAGGGGTTCTCGGCCAGGAACTTGCGGACCACAGCAGTGGATGCCAAACGCAGGTCGGTATCGATATTCACCTTGCGCACGCCATGGCGGATACCCTCCTGAATCTCTTCAACCGGCACTCCATAGGTCTCCGGAATCTCGCCGCCGTACTGGTTGATCATTGCCAGCCAATCCTGCGGAACAGAGGATGAACCGTGCATCACAAGGTGAGTGTTGGGAATGCGGCGATGAATTTCCTTGATGCGCTCGATTGCCAGAATGTCGCCTGTGGGCGGCCGACTGAACTTGTAAGCCCCATGACTGGTGCCTACTGCAATTGCCAGCGCATCGACACCGGTGTCGGCAACAAAACTGGCGGCCTCTTCGGGGTCAGTCAGCATCTGGTGCATGGACAAAATGCCCTCTGCGCCGATGCCATCCTCTTCACCAGCCATACCGGTTTCCAGGGAACCCAGGCAGCCGATTTCACCTTCAACAGAAACTCCGCAAGCATGCGCCATTTCCACAGTCAGCCGTGTCACGCGCACGTTGTACGCATAGTCTTTGGGCGTCTTGCCATCTTCGCCAAGGGAGCCGTCCATCATCACGGAAGAGAAGCCAGACTGAATGGAACGCTGGCACACAGCAGGAGAAACGCCGTGGTCCTGATGCATCACAATCGGAACATGGGGAAATTCTTCGATGGCCGCCTGAATAAGATGCTTCAGGAAGTTGGAGCCAGCGTATTTGCGCGCGCCAGCGGAGGCCTGCAGAATCACCGGACTGTTGACCTCATTGGCGCCTTCCATGATCGCCCGCACTTGCTCCAGGTTGTTGACGTTGAAGGCGGGAACTCCGTAGCTGTTTTCAGCCGCATGATCCAGCAGCTGACGTAAACTGATTAGTGCCATTTATAACCTCGCATTCCATTCATGTTGATTTAGATTTCTGCTGTTCTCGCCACTGCTCTATGTCAGCTTCCCATCTCATCCAGTATTTGCACTGCTGGCAGCGTCTCTCCTTGGACAAATTCCAGGAATGCACCACCACCGGTGGAAATGTAAGAGATGTCTGCTGTCACTTTAAATTTGTCGATTGCCTCTATGGTTTCTCCGCCACCCGCGATGGAAAAGCCTTTGTTCGCGGCGACTGCGACAGCTACTGCCTGAGTGCCCTTGGCGAAGCTTTCAAACTCGAACACGCCCACGGGCCCATTCCAGATGATGGTCTTCATCTTCGCAATGATATCGGCAAAGGCTTTGGCGGTCTGCGGGCCAATATCCAGAATCATGTCATCGTCGGCAATCTCGCTCACGTGCTTGATCGTGGCCACTGCACTTGCCGAGAATTCCTTCGCCACCACGACATCGATAGGCAAGGGAATATTGGTCTTCTGCAAGAGTGCCTTGGCGGTGTCAACCAGATCACGCTCGACCAGTGACTTGCCCACACTGTAACCAGCTGCCAGCAGGAAAGTATTGGCTATGCCGCCGCCGACAATCAGCTGATCGACGATCGTCGCCAGGCTCTCTAGCACTTTCAACTTGCTGGATACTTTCGCACCACCCACAATAGCGAGCATCGGGCGCTCTGGTTTCTTGAGAGCAAGCTCCAACGCATCCAATTCACCCGCTAACAACGGACCTGCACAGGCAATCGGTGCGAAGCGGGCGACGCCGTGCGTACTGGCTTGGGCGCGATGCGCGGTGCCAAAGGCGTCCATCACAAACACATCACAAAGCGAGGCGTAAAACTTTGAGAGAACTTCGTCGTTCGCTTCTTCGCCAGCATTAATGCGGACGTTTTCCAGCAAGACTAGTTCACCAGCGGCAGGAACGGCCTCGGCTGGATTCTGGAAATAATTCTGTGACAATGCCACTTTCACTTGCAGCAGCTCTGCCAATCGTTTTGCCACTGGCGCGAGAGACAAGGAGGGTTGTTCGGAAATCGCCTTGCCTTCTTCAGGCCTGCCCAGATGAGACATGACAATTACCTTCGCGCCAGCCTGCAAAGCCAGCCGAATCGTCGGGATCGCAGCGCAGATCCGTGTGTCATTGCCGATCACACCATTCTTGACGGGGACATTGAGATCTTCGCGAATCAAAACCCGTTTATCACGCAGGGCCAGATCCTGCATTCTCAGTATCGTCATAGTGTCAGTTCTCCCTCACTCCATTTTCCGGATAGTTTCGGCCACATCGAGCATCCGATTTGCGAATGCCCACTCATTGTCAAACCAAGCCAAGACCTTGATCAGTCGCGTCCCGCTGACGCGCGTCTGGCTCAGATCGACAATAGCCGATCGTGGATCATGATTGAAGTCACAGGAAGCCAGAGGTTCGTCAGTGCAATCGAGGACCTGCGGCAGAGAATCCTTCGCGCCCTGCCGGATCGCAGCATTGATCATGTCGCGGGTGACGTCTGTACGCACGGTGACCGTGAGATCGATGGCCGAGACGTTGATTGTGGGCACGCGCATGGCTTGTGCCGCGAAGCGCCCTTCCAAATGCGGCAGAATGCGCCCGATGCCTTTATCGATTTCGGTGTTCACCGGGATTATCGACTGCACGGCACTGCGCGTCTTGCGCAAATCGAAGTGGTGATAGGCGTCGATCACCGGCTGATCGTTCATCGCAGAATGGATGGTAGTAATGACCCCGTGATCAATGCCGAAATTGTCATCGAGACACTTGATCACTGGCACCACGCAGTTGGTTGTGCAGGAGGCGTTGGAAATAATCTTGTCCGTCAGCTTTAGAGACCCTTCATTGACACCATAGATTACCGTGGCATCGACATCACTCTGCGCTGGCTGCGAGAACAGCACTCGTCTGGCACCGCTTTGCAAGTGCAGCGCCGCTGTGGCCCGATCGGAAAATGATCCGGTGCACTCCATGACGAGATCCACACCCAGCGCTTCCCACGGCAACTTCGTAATGTCGGGTTCCGAATACACGCTGATGTCATCCGAGTTGATACGCAGCACACCCTCGCGGCTGCCGACCGTTCCCGGAAAGCGACCGTGCGTGCTGTCGTACTTGGTCAGATAGACCAGCGCGTTGGTATCCGTCAGGTCGTTGATCGCGATGATCTGCAAATTCGGATATTTGCCAGATTCGTACAACGCTCGCAACACACAGCGGCCTATGCGTCCATAACCATTAATTGCAATGCGGTAAGACATAGGTTGGCTCAGAAAACAGTGTTCTCAAGTTTGTGTGGCGCTCACTTCCCGCACAGAGCAGTCGCCGTACTCACCACATTTTCAACAGTGAATCCGAACTCCTTCATCAACACCGGGCCTGGAGCAGACTCCCCGAAGGTCGTCATACCGATGACCTTGCCATCCAACCCGACGTATTTGTACCAGTAATCAGCCGCAGCGGCCTCGACCGCGACGCGAGCACGAACCGCACGTGGCAGCACCTGCTCTCTGTAGCCGGCGTCCTGCGCCTCGAACACATCGGTACTGGGCATGGAGACCAGGCGGGCGCGCACGCCGCTTTCCTGCAGACGGGCGACTGCATCGACACAGATCCCCACCTCGGAGCCTGTGGCGATAATGATGACCTCGGGCACACCGGCGCAATCCTTCAGCACATACCCACCACGTGCAATCGCGTCGACCTGCTCGGCACTGCGCTGCTGGTGGGGCAGGTTCTGACGCGAGAACACCAATGACGTCGGGCCACTGCTGCGTTCAATCGCCAACTTCCAGGACACGGCTGTCTCCACCGCATCGCAGGGGCGCCAGACTGACATGTTCGGCGTCACGCGAAGGTTCGCGATCTGCTCAACCGGCTGGTGGGTTGGGCCATCTTCGCCCTGACCAATCGAGTCGTGGGTGTACACGAACACGCAGTGCTGCTTCATCAGCGCGGACATACGCACCGCATTACGGGCGTATTCCATGAAAATCAGGAAGGTGCCACCGAAGGGAATGAAGCCACCGTGCAAGGCGATGCCATTCATGATGGCGCTCATACCGAACTCGCGGACACCGTAGTTGATATAGTTGCCGTCCGCACTTTCGGTGATTGGAGTCGTACCCGACCAGACCGTCAGATTCGAACCAGCCAGGTCGGCAGAGCCGCCGATCATCTCGGGCAGGTGCTGCCCAAAAGCGGCCAGACAGTTTTGGGAAGCCTTGCGGCTGGCGATAGCCTCACCTTTGTCTTGGCATGCACGTACGTAATCGGCAGCGATGCCGGCAAAATGGCCTGGCAACTGGCCCTTGAGTCGGCGCACCAGCTCCATGGCCAACTCGGGATGCGCTTCCTCGTAGCGAACCAGGTCCTCTTTCCACGCGGACTCGGCGGCAAAGCCTTTCTCGCGCGCATCCCAAATCTTGCGGATATCCTCGGGCACTTCGAAGGGAGCGTGGCTCCAACCCAACGCGGTGCGGGCCGCCGCGATTTCAGAGTCGCCCAGCGGCGCACCATGGACATTGTGAGAGCCCTGTTTGTTGGGAGACCCGAAGCCGATAATGGTCTTGCACTTGATCAGTGTGGGATGCGCGGTGTCGGCCTTCGCGGACTTGATAGCCTTCGCAATCTGACCTGCGTCGTGACCATCCACCGCCAGCACCTGCCAGCCATAGGCTTCGAAACGCTTGGCGGTGTCATCGGTAAACCAGCCTTCCACTTCCCCATCAATGGAAATGCCATTGTCGTCATAGAACACGATCAGCTTGCCCAGACCGAGCGTGCCCGCCAGGGAGCAGACCTCGTGGGATACACCTTCCATCAAGCAGCCGTCACCAACAAAAACGTAGGTGGAGTGATCGACTACTGTGTGTCCAAGGCGGTTGAACTGAGCAGCCAGCGTCTTTTCGGCGATCGCCATACCAACGCCGTTCGCCAGCCCCTGACCCAGAGGCCCGGTAGTGGTTTCAACACCTGGCGTGTAGCCGTACTCTGGGTGCCCGGGAGTCTTGGAATGCAACTGCCGGAAATTGCGGATTTCGTCCATGGAAACATCGTATCCACTCAGGTGTAGCAGCGAGTAGACCAACATGGAGCCGTGGCCATTGGACATGACGAAGCGGTCGCGGTTAAGCCAGCCAGGATGGATCGGACTGTGGCTCAGGAAGTCATTCCACAGGACTTCGGCGATGTCTGCCATGCCCATGGGCGCACCGGGGTGTCCGGAATTGGCTTTCTGGACAGCATCCATGGTGAGGGCGCGGATGGCGTTGGCACAGTCTCTGCGCGAGGGAACACGGCTGGACATACGGTACTGGCTCCTGTTTCTGGCTGGCTGAATTTCGAGGCCGCCCATTTTCCCGCACCTCAGGTGAATATACTACCCGACCGATCTTTTATTTTGTCTCGATTTCAGGCTGGAGTTTCGAGCGGTGGCGGGAGGCCAGACGGATGGATTCGCAGATTCTGGGGAAGCGACAATTTCGCTGGGAAAGGGCATCGGACCTACCACTTCTGAGGTGACCGTAAACTTGAATTCAGACTCGCCATAGTTGGTTTTAGAAAGGTGTGTTGTATCTGCAGCGCGCCAGGGAGTATGGACTGTGCCCGCCAACGACAATCAGGGTCAGCGCCGAGCGCAGCAAAAAGACTCTGGGCTTTTTGCGCAGAGAGGGCACCGCGGAGCGGCGCAGACCCGGCGCTGGCGGGCACAGGCCATACTCCCGGGATCTCCAACAAGAACCCCGGCCACCTATATCAAATATTTTTGATATAGATAAAAAGCCCTGCTATAGTTGCCGCCACTTTCACATAATCTCGGAATAACTGAGCTTGACGGTCACGGCAATCAAGAAAGACGACGACGCTGACGCGCTGACACACCTATGCAAAGCGCTCGCGGATACCTTGCGCCTCGAAATCCTGCGCCTGCTGCGGACCAGTTCCTTTGGCGTGCTGGAGATCTGCCGCATCCTCGATATACGCCAATCAGCTCTCAGCCACCACCTGAAGATTCTGGCCAATGCGGGACTCGCAACCACACGCCGCGAAGGCAACACCATCTTCTATCGCCGCCCTTTGCTGCACAGCGACGACCCGCTGCACGCGCTGAAAAAGAGCGCATTCGAGGCAATCGACAGAATTCCACTGGGGCAGGAACAGATCGCCCGCCTGGATCTCGCACAGCAGGAACGCTCCGAACAGTCGCTGCAATTTTTTACGCGACATGCCGACAAGTTCCGCGAAAAGCAGGGACTCGTCGCCGAACACGCTCAGTACATGAGCAGCTTGCTCGATCTTTTGCGAGACCTCGAACTCAGCGAGCAGCTGACTATCATGGAGGTAGGCCCAGGCACCGGCGAACTGCTTGCGCGTCTGGCGCAACAGTTCAAGAACGTCATCGCTCTCGACAACGCGCTGGAGATGCTGAATCTTGCAAAAGCGTCGGTGGCCGCCGAACAACTACACAATGCCACCTTCATACATGGCGATACGCATACCGCTCTGGCCCGCAATGTCCGCGCCGATCTGGTTCTGTACGACATGGTGCTGCACCACTTGCCTGCACCGCAGGAGGCTTTCCTGCACGCCACGACGCTCTTGAACGAAGACGGGTTGCTGCTGATCGTCGACCTTTGCCACCACGACCAGGACTGGGCAAGAGAATCCTGTGGCGACCTGTGGCTGGGTTTCGATCAAGATGAATTGAACGACTGGGCGTCACAGGCAGGCCTGCAGCCCGGGCAAAGTGTTTATCTGGGGCTGCGCAACGGCTTCCAGATTCAGATGTGCGTATTTCACAAACCAGTCAATTAACCATACCAAAAATTAACCAACTGATCTGAGAAAGGAACTAGCTATGGCCTCATCACTCTTTACCTCTGAGTCCGTCTCCGAAGGACATCCAGACAAAATCGCGGATCAGATTTCCGATGCGGTGCTGGACGCACTTCTGGCCCAGGACCCCAAGGCCCGCGTAGCCTGCGAGACGCTGATCAAGACCGGCATGGTCGTGGTCGCCGGGGAAGTCACTACCTCTGCCTATGCAGATATCGAAGCCATCGCCCGCAAAGTAGTCTGCGACATCGGTTATGACCACTCCGACAAGGGCTTCGACGGCAACTCCTGCGCGGTGCTCAATGCCATCGGTAAGCAGTCCCCGGATATTTCTCAAGGTGTAGATGACACACCTGATCACGAGCAGGGCGCGGGCGACCAGGGCCTGATGTTTGGTTATGCCAGCAACGAGACCAGTGTGCTGATGCCCGCCCCGATCACCTATTCCCACCGCCTCGTGCAGCGTCAGGCCGAAGTGCGCAAGAACGGCACCCTGCCGTGGCTGCGTCCAGATGCAAAGAGCCAAATTACCTTCCGTTACGAGAATGGCAAGCCAGTCGCCGTGGACGCCGTGGTGCTGTCCACCCAGCACAGCCCGGACATCGCCTTGAAGCCGCTGCAGGAGGCAGTGATGGAAGAAATCATCAAGCACGTCCTGCCCGCCGAGTGGCTGGACAAGAACACCAAGTACTTCATCAACCCGACAGGTCGTTTCGTCATCGGTGGCCCCTTCGGTGACTGTGGCCTGACCGGCCGCAAGATCATCGTGGACAGCTACGGCGGCATGGCGCGTCACGGTGGTGGCGCATTCTCTGGCAAAGATCCATCGAAAGTGGATCGTTCTGCGGCGTATGTGGCGCGTTACGTGGCGAAGAACATCGTAGCGGCCGGTATCGCCGATCGTTGCGAGTTGCAGATTTCTTACGCCATCGGAGTAGCAGAACCTACCTCCATCAGCGTGGAAACTTTCGGTACCGGCAAGATTTCCGAAGAACGCATTGTGCAACTGGTTCGCGAGTTCTTCGAACTGCGTCCGAAGGGCCTTATCCGCATGCTGGATCTGATTCGCCCGATCTATTTAGCCACAGCCGCCTACGGTCACTTCGGCCGTGAAGAGCCAAACTTCACCTGGGAGAAAACCGACAAGGCCGAAGCATTGCGCGACGCCGCAGGCCTGAAATAAGCATAGAGGCGAAGGCCTAATTGAACCGACAACATTTGATTTATCTACATTAGAAACAGGACACAAGAATGAGCAAACACGATTACAAAGTTACTGACATCGGTCTGGCAGAATTCGGTCGCAAGGAAGTGATTCTTGCCGAATCGGAAATGCCCGCGCTGATGACACTGCGCACACGTTACTCCGGTAGCAAGCCACTGGCCGGTGCCAAGATCATCGGCTGCATCCACATGACCATTCAAACGGCAGTGCTGATAGAAACGCTGGTGGAGTTGGGTGCGGAAGTACGCTGGTCTTCCTGCAATATTTTCTCCACGCAAGATCACGCGGCAGCGTACATCGCCTCCAAGGGCGTTGCCGTTTACACCTGGAAAGGCCAGACCCTGGAAGAGGGTGACTGGTGCATCGAGCAGACGATTCTCAAGGATGGCACGCCATGGGACTGCAACATGATCCTCGACGACGGCGGCGACCTGACCGGCATGATCCACAACAAATATCCGCAGATGCTCGACAAGATCAACGGCATCACAGAAGAGACCACAACAGGCGTACACCGTCTGATCGAGATGATGGAAGCGGGCACCTTGAAAGTACCAGCGATCAACGTCAACGATTCCGTTACCAAGGCCAAGAACGACAACAAGTATGGTTGCCGCCACAGTCTCAACGACGGCATCAAGCGCGGCACTGACATGCTGCTGTCTGGCCGTCATGCGCTCGTCGTCGGATACGGCGATGTGGGTAAAGGTTCTGCACAGAGTCTGCGTCAGGAAGGCATGATCGTAAAGATCTCCGAGATCGATCCGATCTGCGCGATGCAGGCGTGTATGGACGGTTATGAAATCGTGTCTCCTTACCTCAACGGTGACAACACCGGCCGCATCGAAGACATCGACCGCGCACTGCTCGGCAAGCTTGATATGATCGTGACCGCCACCGGCAACATCGATGTCTGCGACAAGAACATGCTGCAGACTGTGAAGTCCGGCGCAGTGATCTGCAACATCGGTCACTTCGACAACGAGATCGATACTGCGTTCATGCGCGAGAACTGGACCTGGGAAGAGATCAAGCCGCAGGTGCACAAGGTCTACCGTGCGGATCCACAGAAAGACAAGAGCAATTACCTGCTGCTGCTGTCCGAAGGACGCCTTATCAATCTGGGCAACGCCACTGGCCATCCTTCACGCATCATGGACGGCTCGTTTGCCAACCAGGTAATTGCACAGATGTATCTCTACGAAAGGAAGTTCGCGGCACTCTCGGCGGATTTCAAGAAGAGCGGCATCACCGTGGAAGTATTGCCCAAGCATCTCGACGAGCAGGTTGCTGCACTGATGGTAGGTGGTTTCGGCGGCGTGCTGACGAAACTGACACCGGTACAGGCGAAGTATATCAACGTGAAGCCGGAAGGGCCCTACAAGGCCGACAGCTACAAGTATTGAGTTGAGATGGGAGTCGATCGCGGGCCTCGCCCGCGATCGACAATCCACACATCGCTATTGCGAACCCTGAATGAGAATTTGAAATGAAAAATACACCGGCTCGCTTCAGTTTCGAGTTCTTTCCACCCAAAACAGAAGTGGGTGATGAGAAGCTCAAGGAGGTTCACCGTCAGCTCGCGCTGCTGAAGCCCGATTTCTTTTCTGTTACGTACGGAGCCGGGGGTTCAACGCGGGATGGCACTCGCCAGGCCGTGACCAATATCCACAATGCGGCGTCCAACGTCGCCCCGCACCTGTCTTTCGGCGGCTCCAGCGAAGAAGAAATTCTCGCCTTGCTGCAGTACTACAAGGAACTGGGCATCTCGCGACTGGTCGCGTTACGTGGCGATGTTCCCTCAGGCACTGGCGCCACCAGCAGTTATTACTACGCGAATGAGCTTGTCGAACTGGTCCGACGCAAGACCGGTGATCATTTTCATATCGAGGTAGCGTGCTATCCGGAGATCCATCCGAAGTCAGAGAGCTACGAGAGCGATTTGTTCTACTTCAAGAAGAAGATCGATGCGGGCGCCAACAGCGCCATCACCCAGTATTTTTTCAATGCGGATGCATACTTCAGCTATGTCGAGCAGTGCCGGGATCTAGGCATCGAGGTCCCGATCGTGCCCGGCATCATGCCCATCACCAATTACGCCAACCTGGCCCGGTTTAGCAGTAACTGCGGCGCCGAAATTCCCCGATGGATTCGTCAACGTCTGCAAGGCTTCGGCGACGACGCCGACAGCATTCGCGATTTCGGTAACGAAGTCGTTTCACGCCTGTGTGAAACATTGTTGAGCGGTGGCGCACCCGGACTGCACTTCTACACGATGAATCAGTACTCGTCAGTGAGTACCATCTGGAACAACCTCGGACTGAGTGAACGCTGAAATGCGACTGTCGCGCATCCATACGCCGCAAACGTTGATCACCGGATCGACCGTGCAGCTCGCAGACGATGCGGCACACTATGTCGGCAAGGTGTTACGTCTTCGTGCTGGTGAGATGCTGGCCTTATTCAATGGCAATGATGGCGAACATCTCTGCAAGATCGTCGGTGTGGAAAAGAAAGGAGTTATCGTGCAGCTCGTCAGCGTGGTGCAAAATTCTTCCGATCCTGCGCTGCCGATTTATCTCGGGCTCGGGCTCTCTAGAGGCGAGCGAATGGATTACGCGATCCAGAAAGCCACAGAGGCAGGTGTGAGCAGCATCACCCCACTGTTAACGGAGCGTTGCGAAGTCAAACTCAAGGGTGAGCGCGTCGATAACCGATTGAGTCACTGGAACAGAATTGCCATCAGCGCCAGCGAGCAATCCGGTCGCTGTATCGTTCCGACGCTAGAAACACCGGTCACGCTGCAGGAGTGGCTTGTGCGTGAGCGTTGCGGGGTCAGCTTTGTTCTCGATCATCGCGGCTCACAAGGCTATCCCGGCGCCATCAATCCCGCTGCTGTCACTCTGTTGGTAGGCCCGGAGGGCGGACTTTCAGACGAAGAAGTAGTGCAGGCAACCAGGCACTCCTTTCAATCTGTGCGACTCGGCCCGCGCGTCCTGCGCACCGAGACTGCCCCGGTTATTGCAATCGCTCTTGCACACTATCTCTGGGGAGATTTTCGCGTGTAAAAAAAACGCCCCGAAGGGCGCTTACGTCAAAAGTGTACGTGAGAGAGTTAGTAAATACCTTCCTGCAAGACCTGCGATTACTTCGTAAACTCGGGGTACGCTGCCAAACCGCACTCGGAAATGTCTACACCTTGTGCCTCTTCTTCTTCCGATACGCGCAGGCCCATAACGGCCTTAATAATCATCCAGACTACGAAACTGGTTACACCAACCCAGACGATAATGGTGAATGCACCGATAATCTGCCCTGAGATTGACACCGCGTCGTTGGTAATCGGCACCAGCAACAATCCCAGCAAACCGCAGGCACCGTGTACAGCGATCGCACCGACAGGGTCATCGATCATAAGCTTGTCCAAGAAAATGATACTGAACACGACCAGCACGCCGCCCAAAGCACCGAACAAGGTTGCCTGCAGCGCTGTCGGAGTAGAAGGTTCGGCAGTGATAGCCACCAGACCTGCCAAGGCGCCGTTTAGGATCATGGTCAGATCAGCTTTGCCGAACAAGGCTTTGGCCACCAGCATTGCTGCAACCAGTCCGCCCGCAGCTGCAGCATTCGTGTTCACAAACACCATCGCTACCGCGTTGGCACTTGTCACGTCAGCCAGTTTCAGAACTGAACCGCCGTTAAAGCCCAGCCAGCCCAACCACAAAATCATGGTGCCGAGTGTTGCCATTGGCAGGTTCGCACCAGGGAATGCCCTGACGCTTCCATCTGCGCCATACTTACCCTGGCGTGGACCAAGCAGAAGCACGCCGACCACTGCGGCAGTTGCGCCAGCCAGGTGAACGATACCTGAGCCTGCGAAGTCAGAGAAACCAAGATCGCCCAGCGTGTACATGCCGAATACTGCATTACCGCCCCAGGTCCAGGATCCTTCCATCGGATAGATGACGCCAGTCATCACCACCGCAAACACCAGGAAGGCCCACAGCTTCATACGTTCGGCAACAGCGCCAGAAACGATTGACATGCAGGTTGCGGCAAACACTACCTGATAGAAGAAGTCCGACGCATCTGCATAGACAGCACCACCTTCAAAACCCTCTTCGGCCTTTGCCGCCAGAACATCTGTCACCAACGTTTCACCACCAGCGATGCCGGACAGGAAAATGCTGCCACCGTACATCAATGCGTAACCACAGATCATGTACATGATGCAGGAGACCGCATACAGAGAAATGTTCTTGGTCAGAATTTCTGTCGTGTTTTTGGCTCTGACCAAGCCGGACTCCAGCATCGCGAAGCCTGCGGCCATCCACATAACCAAGGCGCCACATACCAGATAGTAGAATGTGTCGAGTGCGTACTGCAGTTGAAAAATTTGTTCTTCCACCTTGCTCCCTCAAAATCAGCTCCGAGTGCGACCTGATTAGCGTGAAAAGTTGTTTAGAACTGATCGGTTTCGATCAGCGTTCTTAAACAGCCTCTTCACCGGTTTCACCAGTGCGGATCCGGATAACCTGCAACAGATCCGTCACAAAGATTTTCCCATCGCCAATCTTTCCTGTATTGGCAGCCTTGGTAATCGCTTCCAGCGTCTGATCAAGCAGGTCGTCACCAATTGCGACTTCAATTTTTACTTTCGGTAAAAAATCTACCACATACTCCGCTCCTCGGTAGAGTTCGGTGTGTCCCCTTTGCCTGCCAAAACCTTTTACTTCGGTTACGGTAATTCCCTGCACGCCAATTTCTGAAAGCGCTTCGCGGGCATCGTCCAATTTGAAAGGCTTGATTATTGCCGTCACTAACTTCATAAGCTTGCTCCTTACCTATTAATATCCGCTCCGCCGATTCGATGCAGATACATCTGTTCTCACTGATGCACGGCCCGTGCCATATCGGCAAAACATAATATAAACAAGGAGATACGAGTAGGTCAGCACAGCCGGCTGGCGCAGAGATAAGTGCGGCGGGATATTTCGCACCATAAAGAGGCGCTCTGGATATGCCCGCACCAAAGACAGGCGTCTCTGCAATGCAGTCACCACCGCGAATTCCTGGACCGAAAACGCAAAAAGGCCGGTCAGCGATTTACTGACAGGCCTTCTTTGTCTAAACCGCTCTGAATGCCGCTGCACTCAGGATCGGTAATTTACAGGCTCTTGGTAACCGCGAAAGAGATCGTGCTGGCGCAGTCTGTAGACGCGAAGCAATTGGTCTCACTGATATCCGTATCCGTCCAGATCAACTGCAGATTCACGCCACCGTAGGGCTTGGACAGGGATACCTTGTACTCGGAGTAGCTGTCTTCCGTGCCAAATACATCCTGATCGAAATCGCTCAGACCGTAGTGCAGGCCCAGTGATACGTCATTGCCCAGAGCGAAACCGTAGTCTAGTGTGTAATACATCGCAGGTCCGACGCCGGCGAAGAAATCATCAGAATAGTTAACAGTGCCGATCAAGCTGCCGTAAATCAGCTTGCCGTACAGTTCAAGGAAGTCATCACCGCTGGCGCCCGGATAATCGTAGTACAGGAAACCTACGTCGTAGCCCACTTCTTCAGTCAGATCTCCCGTAAAGCCACCGAAATAGTCGATCTCGATGCTGTCGTCAAACGTGATGCTTGACGCCCAGGTGCCCAGATAAAAGCCTGACTCAGCAGCCCAGTTGAATCCGCCTTGAATGGCCGAGCCACCGCTGGTCTGAGAGACGCCACGGTAGATGTAATCTGTCGTCAGCGTGACGTTGCCAGTAATCGGGCCTTCCTGCGCCTGTGCTGCGAAAGTTGCAGACATCAATCCGGCGGCCAACAATGCTGTGGTAAGTTTTTTCATTTCAAGTAGCTCCTTGACGTTTTAGTAAAGTTTCAATTCTGTGCATAACGCACCATTAAAGAGATGCGTTGTCGATCTGTGGACACACTCTCAAATGCTCGAATTGGTAATAAGCACGATGCGTGCCCATTTTGGAATTAATTCAAGACAATGTGCTGAATCCCTTTGTTTTCAAGATATTGAGGCTGCGTAAGGCGCTCCGCTCACTCACCAGTGCATACTTCGTCGCGCGTCAAAAGGACGGTCTTGCACTCTTTTGAGTCGTGTCTGGGCTATGAATTTCCAAACTGCCGCCGCAAACACGACATTTCACGCACCGCTTCTGAGCAGACTGTAAGCAGGAATGCCACATTCCGCCCCTTCGTGCACTGCGCTACAATCGCATCAGCACGGCAATGGCCGAGGCATCCGACACAAATGGAGCGACGCTTATGATAGACAAACAATTTTTTGAGGATCTCAGCCAGCAGATCAGCCGCTTGCTGCCGCAAGCAGGTGCCGTGGGCGAGGACGTGCGCAAAGCGGTCAACTCTGCGCTACAAAAAGGGTTCGAGCGCCTGGATCTAGTGACACGGGAGGACTTCGATGGTCAGCGTAGAGCCTTGGCCCGGGCTGAGGAGCGTATCGCTTATCTGGAGACCGAGATGTCCAGGCTTGAGCAGATGATCGATGGAATCGATGAACAGGACTCCGCCGCCAGCAATTGAAAAATCCCAGAGTTTGGCTGCACGTCTGCATCTCAGCGCTTATAACGAATCGTCGGGCTGCGCCGCCAAACGAAAGAACTTTTCCATTCGGCGATAGGCGATGGCCTCCGTAAGGTCACGTTGTTGAATGCAGGTGTGCTGCTCAAGGTCCGCAATCGTGCGCGCGATCTTCAAAATTCTGTGACACCCTCGCGCGGACAGACGCAGCTTTTCGACCGCCATTGACAGCAGTTTCTCGCTTGAGTCGTCCAGTTCGCAAAACACTTCGATATCAGGGTTGCCGAGGTCGCTGTTCAGCTTGCCGCAGCGTTCTTTTTGCAATGCCCGGCACTGCGAAACCCTCCTGCGTGCTACATCGTTTTCGGATACCCCAGCTTTGACTAAGACACTGCTCATAGTGGCAGCACGCAAGTCCTGATGCGCAATTCGCGGCACCTCAATGATCAGATCAATGCGATCCAGCAAAGGCCCGGAGATTTTGTCCAGATAGCGCTGCACCTTCTCTGGTGTGCAGCGGCAACGGCCCTGCGGATCACCGTAATATCCGCAGTGGCACGGATTCATCGCCGCCACCAGTTGGAAATTCGCTGGCAGCTGCATGCGATAGTTAGCGCGACTGATAGTGATGACGCCAGATTCGAGCGGCTCGCGCAAAACATCGAGTACGCTGCGATTGAATTCTGTCAGCTCGTCCAGAAACAAGACGCCCCGATGCGCCAGTGTCACCTCACCGGGACTACCATGCGCGCCACCACCAACCAGCGCGACGCTGGTGGCGCTGTGATGAGGCGACCGGAATACCGGCTCCATCCAGCGCTTCGTATCGATTCGTTGTCGCGAGATTGACTTGATGGCCGCCGCCTCGAGCGCTTCTTTTTCGTCCAGCGGCGGCAGCAGAGAGGGCAGGCAATTCGCCAGCATCGTCTTGCCGGTGCCGGGAGGACCGACGAACAGGATGTTATGAGCTCCTGCCGCAGCGATCTGCAAAGCTCGCTTGGCAGTGTGCTGGCCACGAATCTCACCGAGATCGCGCAGTTGCCCAGATTCCTCAGGAATTGCCACGGCTGGCTCGAAATGACAGGGCATGAGTCCGCTGCCAGCGAGCAGATGTTTGCACAGATCCAGCAAGGTCGCCGCCGCAAAGGCCTTGACCCCACGCACCAGCGAGGCCTCGTCGCTGTTCATGGTAGGCAGTATCAGCACCCGCCCGCTGTCCCTTGCTGCCAACACAGCAGGTAGTACACCGTGCACTGAGCGAACGGCGCCGGTCAATGCCAGTTCTCCCAGAATCTCATAGCCGACCAGGCGCCCCGCAGGAATCTGGCCGGAGGCGGCGAGGATGCTGATGGCGATAGCAAGGTCGAAGCGTCCGCCGCTCTTGGGCAGATCGGCAGGCGCCAGATTGATGGTAATTCGGCGGGTGGGTAATTCAAGATTGGCATTGAGTATGGCGCTGCGAACCCGCTCACGACTCTCCCGTACAGCCGCCTCGGGCAGGCCGACAATGGCAAGACTGGGCAAGCCATTGGAGATATGCGTCTCCACGGTCACGAGCGGTGCTTCAATGCCGACATTGGCGCGGGTGTGAACAATCGCCAGTGACATGGTTCCATCCTTGGAGTTCATTCATGGGGTTGTTTCAACTAATAGTTCAGGATACGGCGGAATGCAAGGTAGAGTCAGGAATCAGGTCAGCGCTCTGTTCTTTGCAAGGATCGCCTGAATGTGTCGGTCGACAAAGTCTTCCTGTCCCAGCAACTTCTTCAGATTGTCGAAGCTGACCGGTTTACTGAAGAAGAAACCCTGAACCTGATCGCATTTGTTCAAGCAGAGGAACTCTACCTGCTCAGCGGTCTCGGCTCCCTCTGCTATCACCTGCATGCTCAAGCTGTGGGCAAGATTGATGATGGCCTTGACGATGGTGGCATCATCTTCGTTAGAGGTGACACTGCTGACAAATGAGCGGTCGATCTTGAGAATCGAGATCGGCAGACGTTGGATATGGGCAAAGGAGGAGTAGCCAGTGCCGAAGTCGTCCAGCGAGATATCGATGCCCAGTTCACTCAGTTTGCGCAGGCTTTGGTCCACAGACTGACCCTCGATCATCATCGTCGTCTCCGTGAGTTCGAACTCCAGCCGACCTGCCGTAATCCCCTGCTTGTTCAGGATATTGGCCACTGTCTGCACGAAGTTTTTGTCCTGGAACTGCTTGAAGGACACATTCACCGCCAGCTGCACATCATGGTGCCCCTTGCTGGCCAGTTCGTTCAGGTCCTTGCAGGCGTGTTGAATGATCCAGTAACCGAGCGGCACAATCAGACCACTTTCTTCTGCTACCGCGATGAAGTGGCTTGGAGCCAACAATCCACGGGTGGGGTGCCGCCAGCGCACCAGGCATTCTGCACCGACAATCCGGTTCTGCTTGATGTCGATGCGCGGCTGATAATGCAGCTCGAACTATTCGCTGCGGATACCACGGCGGATCTCCGCCTCCAGCTTGAGTATGGTCTGGGCAGCATCAGTCATGTCACTGCTATAAAACTGATAGTTGCAACCCTTCTCGCGCTTGGAGATACGCATGGCCATGTCGGCGTGGGCAAGCATGGCGTCGACCGTCACGCCGGTGTCCTTGTTCATCGCGATGCCCATGCTGACATTTATGCGGATGGCATGCTGAGCGACCGGAAAAGGCCTGGACATAGACTGGATGATGCGTTCAATGCTGACCCGGCACTCAGACTCCACCGAACCCATGACATTCTGGAATACCACAGCAAACTCATTGCCGCCGATGCGGGCGACCCGCTGGTGGGTGGAAAGACTCGATCGAACCCGCTCTGCGATAAACTGAATCAGCGCATCGCCTGCGCCCTGCCCATAGGAAGCATTCACTTTTTTGAACTGGTCGACGTCGATCAGCAGCAGACCCACGGACTCCGGGGTCTCGGCATCCGCGAGAATGCGCGACAATTGCTCGCGGAAATCCTGGCGGTTACTCAACCCGGTCAGCGGGTCGGAAGTCGGGGGCTCCAGGTGCGGTACTTCCAAGCTCCGGCGCGCGAAACGACGAATGGAGCGGTGCAGGATGTCCGAATTAAGGCAGGAGCGTAGAAGTACATCCGACTCGCCTTTGCGAACGGCTTCAAGGTCAACACCGGCGGGAGCCTCATCGACCAGCATGACAATAGGGGCTGTGGCCTGTTGGCGCCCCAGCTCAGTGAGAATGTCGCGAGCAATGTGAGAGTCGGAGATGGAACCCCATAGAATCAACTGAAACCTGCTAACAGCCGTCGACTCCAGGACAGAGACATCCGCCTGGCACCAGGACAACTGGTAATCTTCTGCCGGTATGCCTTTCAGTAGGTCTCCGACCATCCTGAACTCGGCATCCTGTTCGGCAATCAGCAGTATTCGCACTGCGCGACCCCACAATAAACACAATTCGAATAGTTTTATCGGCACCCTGGGCTGAATTCTTCAACGTTAAACCCAGTTGGTGACATAAATAATTCTTGCCGGAAATATACTCAGCTTGCGCCGGGCTGGAAGCCCGAGCTCGTATATAATTGCCGCCGAAAATGTCGACGTGTGAAACCCTCCGTGAATAAACTCAATCCGCGCCAACTTGAGGCGGTCAAATATATCAGCTCCCCCTTGCTGGTACTGGCCGGGGCAGGTAGTGGCAAGACCAGTGTGATCACCCAGAAGATCAGTTATCTGATCAATCAGTGTGGCTACCCCGCTCACAAGATCGCCGCTGTGACCTTTACCAACAAGGCCGCACGCGAGATGAAAGAGCGTGTCGGCAAACTCGCGCGCGAGCGGGAAGGATCAAACAACACTCGTGGCCTGACAATCTCAACCTTTCATCATCTCGGCCTGACCATCATTCGCAAGGAGCACGCACGCCTGGGTTTCAAATCCGGCTTCTCGATTTTTGACAGCCAAGACAGCCTGGCACTATTGAAGAGTCTGCTGCACAAGGAGGGGGAGTTGGGTGATGACCAGATCAAGCGCATCCAGACGACGATCTCCAACTGGAAGAACCAGCTGGTGTTGCCCGAGCAGGCGATTCGGACTGCCAGTGAGGCAGAAGAGGTCTTTGCAGCAAGGGTGTATGCGCAATACCAGCGTCACCTCAATGCTTTTAACGCAGTGGATTTCGACGACCTGATTCTGCTGCCCGTCACGCTGTTCCAGACCCATGCGGACGTGTTGGAACGCTGGCAGAATCGCATTCACTATCTGCTGGTCGATGAGTATCAGGACACCAATACCGGGCAGTATCTAATGGTGAAGCTGCTGGTGGGATCGCGCTCAGGGCTCACCGTGGTGGGTGACGACGATCAGTCGATCTACTCGTGGCGTGGTGCCCGCCCTGAGAACATAGTGCAGATCGAAAAAGATTATTTGAATCTCAAACTCATCAAGCTGGAACAAAACTACCGTTCCAATAACAATATTCTTACAGCCGCCAACACGCTGATCGCCAACAATCCGCACTTGTATGAGAAAAAGCTGTGGAGTCAACTTGGCGTAGGCGACCAGATACGTGTCATCACATCGCCCAATCAGGAAACAGAAGTGGAGCGGATCGCCACGGAGATTCTCGCTCTGTGCGTTAATCAGCGCCTGCACTTCAAGGATTTTGCCGTGCTTTATCGCGGCAACCATCAGGCCAAAGCGCTGGAAATTCAGTTGCAAGCCAATCAGATTCCCTATCAGATTACAGGTGGCACCTCTTTCTTCTCGCGCACCGAAATCAAAGACGTCATGGCCTATCTCCGCCTACTGATCAACCCGGATGATGACAACGCCTTCCTGCGCGCGGTGAACACTCCGCGTCGCAAAATTGGCCCGTCCATTCTCGAAGGCCTCGCCAACTATGCGAGTGAACGACAGATCAGCTTGCTCAGTGCCTGCAACGAAATCGGTCTCGGGCAGTTTCTCCCCGAAAACAAGCGCGAGCGCGTTGTGAAATTTGCGCAATGGATGTCCAACATCAGCGAGCAGTCGCAGCGTGGCGACAGCATTGCGGCAATTCAAGAGATGATCCGCGACATGGATTACGAAGGTTGGTTGCACCAGAGCAGCCCCTCACAAAACGCTGCCGAGCGTGCCATCGCCAATGTCGGTACGCTCATCGAACAGCTCCAGAAAAGCCTGACCAAAGCCGAGGAGGAGGGCGACGAGGAAGCGGATATAGAGACCGCCATCAACAAGCTGATTCTGCGCGACCTGCTCGAACGGCAGGAAGAAGAGGACATCAACAATCAGGTACAACTGATGACCTTGCACGCAGCCAAGGGACTGGAGTTTCCCTATGTTTTCATCATGGGCATGGAAGAGGAATTGCTGCCGCATCGCAACAGCATCGAGAGCGGTGATATCGAGGAGGAGCGGCGTCTAGCCTACGTCGGTATTACCCGCGCACAGAGGGGCTTGACCTTCACGCTGGCTCGCAAACGCAAACAATTTGGCGAGACGGTCACCACAACTCCGAGCCGCTTTCTCGACGAACTCCCGCAGGATCTGCTGGACTGGGAAGGGCGCGGCAATGCCACGCCTGAACAGAAACAGGAGAAGGCCGCTGCAGCTCTGGCGGGACTGAAGGATCTGTTTGGCGGCTTCTAACCTGGTCCGCTTCCACAGAATTACTCGCAAAAAAAAGGGCCCCTCAGGGCCCTTTCTTATTCATGCATCAACGCAATTACTTGCTGCTGTCTACCATGTACTGAATAATCGCTTTCAGATCGTCATCAGTACAGGCGAAACACAAGCCTTTCGGAGGCATGGCGTTAACGCCCTTGATCGCGCTGGCAAGCAGTGCATCAATGCCTTTCTCGACACGTGGAGCCCAATCAGCTGCCGTGCCTACTTTCGGAGCGCCAGCCGCGCCGCTGCTGTGGCAGGCGAAGCAGTTCTGCATGTAAGCAGTCTCTACTACGAAACCATCAGACAGTGCTGCCAGTTGCATCAGATCCTGCTTACCTGCATCGGCAGACACGGAGCCAGCCATTACGGCCAGAGCAGAAACCACACCAATTTGTGCTACACGAGATTTAAACATTTTTGAAAAAGTCACCACGTCTTGCTCCTTTTAACTGTTGCCAGTACTTAACTTAACGATTACGAAAGTAGTGTATGCGTTACATCCTTAACCAGTAATGAACGACCTTACTGAGCCTGTCCTGAAATGTACTCAACCAGCGCTGCCATGTTTTCATCGGTGCAGGTCATGCACATTCCTTTGGCGGGCATCGCGTTGATTCCAGTGATAGAATTTTGCACCACCATCGCGAAACCTTTGGCGGTGATTCTGGCTGACCAGGCATCCGCATCGCCATACTTGGGCGCGCCGGCCACGCCAGTCGCGTGGCACATTGCGCAATTCTGTGTGTAGATCTGTTCAGCGCTGAACTCGCCAGTAGCTGCCGCAGCCTGAGCTGGTGCCGCACCGCCGCTGGCACAGGCCTGCCCTTGCAGACAGACTTCACCAATTGGAGTAAGACGCTCGGCAATCTGCTGATCCAAAGACTGGGCCGCCAGAGAGCCTGCGAACACGACGCTCACACCCAGCAGGCTGAGCTTAACAATGCTGAAGCGGATAATGCTGTTGAAAACTGCCACTCTAAAATCCTCTTGAATTGACCAACTTAAAACCCATGTCTGGACTGCAAACCGTCACTCGCAGGCGCGAAAAAACCTTCAGCTATGCAAATTCCGCTTTTCGGGACTTTAGTGGATGCGAGATGCGCGGCAGTATAGCCGTAATTCACGGTGGCTGGAACTAGACTTCTGGCCCTGAATTGCAATTAAGGTGTGATCACCAAGCTGATGGGTTCTCTATGGAAATACAACTCATTGGGCTGAACATTGAGGCCGTAGCCGATCAGGAACCTGACATTGATCTGCCTGAGCCCCAGTTGTGCCGCCACCGTATCGCCAAGAATGGTGATTGTCTCACTGCTGCCGAGCACCTTGGCGGTTGTAATTGGCACAGCGGAGCTCTGAGCGCTCAATGACAGAAACTGCCCCTGCGCGTTCTTAACCAGGATCTCGCCATTATCGAGCAGCGCGGCCACCACCAGAAAGCCAGCCTTGTTGTAATGCAACGGATCGATGTCGATGCGCCCGACGACGTCGAAGCGCTGATTCGACGTTACTCCGTTTCCGAAGGTCTTGCCTTTGTCCGTGGTCACCCCGCCGAAAAACGCCGCTGTTGCGGTGCCACCAAGAAAGCTCGCCGGACGCCCGAGAGCAAGCGGCGCGGCGCTCGTATAGCTCATGGTCAGACCGTAGGCCCCGAAATTCTTGCAGGTAGAGTTGAAGTCAGGACTGGGAGAGTCGCTAAAAGTGTTGGCGAGTACGGCATAGGTACCGGGCGACAATGTCGTCCGAATCTGCGAGTGGCAACTCCCGCCCATCTCACCGGACTCGGCAATCACGGCCGACCGGGCATCCATAAGCACGAGTGCCGAATCGACGGCACTGGATTGCATGTTCAAGACTATGGACGTCGTCTGCAGAAGCTCAAATTCATAGACATCGGCGAGGCTGGTATCTGAGCCTCCACCAACCAAGTCTTTGATGGCGCAATCACCACTGGAAAGCTCTCCGCCCACTGCGCCGAAGCCCAGAGTCTTCACCGGGCAATTGCTGTAGCCGCCATATAGTTTGGTGGCTCCGGCAATATCGTCTGCCTGCAGCGTAAAGGTGCTGCCGATGCTGGGCCGCATGATGGCGGCACGGGTATCCTCATGCCCCATCCCCATGACATGACCAAGCTCATGAAGGGCGACGCGTTTGAAATCAATGCCCGTGGTGCTATTTGTCGGCCCGTCGTAGACATCGAAACTCCTGGCCTTGTTGAACACCATGTCTGCCTCGGTGATATCGAATGCACCGAGCTTATTGAGTTCCGTGGAAATCAGCGTGACGGCAAGGACGTTGGTACCGAACGCGTTGCCGCACACATCGCTGGTAAAGTCTGCACCGTTGATTCCATCACCTTCGCCGGAAGGACGGTTGCTGTTGGCGGGATTGTTGCCATACCCCACACAGGGGTCTCGATATCCGCCTCTAGATTCGAAAATGAAGACCGTCTTTTCGGTCCACTCCTGCGCGGCATCACGTAACGCCTGACTCCAGGTTACACCGCTCGCTGCCGTCCCCGGAATGGAGGTGTAGACATGCGTCCTGGCGCCGGGCCACTTGGCGCCGTTGATATTGAAACCCAGGGTAGAAATACTTAGCGCAGCCAGGACGACAGCGACGATCCATCTGCTCATGTCTCGCTCGATCTCCCCGCTATGGACGTGCCAGCACTGAAAGAATAGAGGTCTTGAAGTCCTCGACACTCATTGGCTGGCTCAGAAAACTGGCCGTACCAAAGGACTGCACTAGCACGCCGTCGGCTCTGCCAGTCTCAAGGATATTCATCGGTTGGCCGTTCGCAGCAGCGGGGGCTTCAACGTCCAGGGCGAGAACAGGATCATGATCGGCGGTTGTCACCACCGTGTCGCCATCCGGCTGCGTCTCTATCAGATACCGCCCCTGATCCCAGCCCAGGAGCGGATTGACTTGAGCCTCAAGCAAGGTCTCCACAAAATAGAAACCCGTTTCTCCGATCTCGGGAATGGCCATGTCGGTAACTTCCAGCTTTCGACCACCCAAACGCCCCCCCAGGAAACTCAATTCAATCTCGTCTTTTGCGAAGTTACCTTTGACCACATCGATAACGGCAAACGTCACCCAGGTCTTGATCATTTCTCCGGGTTGCTGGCGAGGCTCCACAGCAACAACGCGCCCCTCGAAGATCAATTCCGCACCCCCGACCAGCTCTCCGAAACTCATCTGCAGCAGGGTGCTGGCGGCAGCATTCAAATTGACGACAAGCATCAGCAGCATGGCAACGCTGAGCCTGCAAAGCGGCAGATGAAGCGAGATGGCGCGCATAATTTTTATTTCTGGGACAACGGCCCACGGCGAAGAGTGCGGGCAAGTATGTCACAAAATTTCGCCAGTCGTGCGGGCAAAAGAGTGATAAGATAAAAGTTGCGTCTGGCCGCGGCTCAAGTATTCCGGCCCTTTGCCGCTGACAGGGCGTCTCTCTCACTTAAGGCTTTACCTTACCAACATGCTGCATTTGCTTCGCCAGATATGCTTCTTTCTCCTTCTGAGTGTCTGTCTGAGCGTTCAGGCGGGCGTGCTTGAGTTCACCTCCACTACTTTCAGTGGTGTCGAAGCGACCTCGCCGATGACAATCACCGTCAAGCGAACGGGGGCGGTGACGGCAGCCGCGTCCGTGGTCGTCAAGTCTGCTGACATTACCGCAAGCGCAGGGGCAGACTACACAGCCTTGACCACTACCTTGGCGTGGGCCGCCGGCGATGCCACCGACAAGACCATCAGCCTGACACTTCTGGACGACAGGATCAGCGAGGCGAGCGAGACGTTGAAACTGACCCTTTCCGAAGTGACCGGCGATACCATCGGCGCCAGCGCTCAGACTACACTCACCATCGCCGACTTCGAGCAGGGCACCTTGCAATTCTCAGCGACCGACTATCAGGCGAATGAAGACGGGGGCACCGCGACCATCACCGTGCAGCGCAGCGGCGGCAGCAATGGCACCGCGACGATCAACTATGCGACCACCAGCAAGACTGCAACAGCACCCGATTACTACCTGGCCAAGACCGGCACGCTGACCTTCGCCGAGGGCGTTACTTCGCAGACATTTGCAGTAACGATCGTCAATAACACACTCGGCGAGCTCGACAGAACCGTTGGTCTCACCCTGAGCACTCCCGGTGGAGGGGCGCTTGTGGGTGAGCGTCTCTCCGCCACGCTGACCATCATCAACGACGACGCGGACTTCACAGCGGGTTTGACCAAGATCACGCCGACACTCACGGGTGTGACCCAGCCCGCCCTCATCAACCTCTCACAGCCTTCGCCATTCAACTCCAAAAGTTCGCTGCTGCAGGCAGTGAACCGTGTCCCGGAACTGAGTATCACCGCGCTCTCGGCGTTGCAGAGCGCAACGGGCATGGTGTCGATTGCAGTTGGCGATGCGACCTATCATCTCCATCCCTACAGCGGTTTGAAGGTCAGCGCTTCCACCAAACCTGCGATCTACGTGAATCAGGACAGCAGCGGTCGCATTATCACAGACGAGGGCCTGCAGGTCGTATTTCAGCCAGCGCTGGCGGCGGTCGATGTCCTGCAGACACAACTGACCGCAATGAAGCTGCCGAAACTGACCGTGACAGACCAGGGCAATATCACAGTGCAACGCAATCAGGGTCCGCCGCAATTGGATGTCGACAGCACTGGCAAGCTCGTCATCAATAATAGCTTTTATGATCGCTTCAACCTGCGCCCGCTGATCGTGTCGACGCTGGCAACGCCGGGTTCTAAAGTCGGCGTTCACATGCACGCGCATCCCAACACCAGGCTACCCAATGAGGTCTATCTGCGATTGGTGTACAGCAGCGAAAATCAACTACGGCAGCAGCTGTTGACCTCGGCACCAATAATTACGGAGGAGTTGACCGCAGCGTTGCTGGCAATGACGGGCGTAACCAAAGTCCGGCTTGAGGAGTTCGGGGTAACCTCGTTTACATTCTATGGCCGCCAGCTTTATGTGTATGCGGATATGATCGTGAGACGTGTCAACCCGGCGACTTATGCCGGATCGACGCTGAAAACGGGTTTATTCGGTGTGAGTGATCTGAACGGAGACGGCAGCGGCGACTTCCGGATGGTGTACTCCAATGGCGATGAGCAGGACTTCTTTTATATTGCGCCGAAGTGAATTTATCGCCACTCCCACAGGGCCGGCGTCGGGTTAAAAGCCTTGGCGGTAGCTGCCATCCAGAATCTTCTGCCACCACCCCTCGTTGTCCAGATACCACTGCACAGTCTTGCGCAGTCCTTGATCGAATCCTGCCAGCGGCTTGTAGCCCAGCTCACTCATGATCTTGCCAGCATTGATGGCATAGCGGGTGTCGTGGCCGGGCCTATCGGTCACGAAAGTGATCAGGCTGGCGCCGGGTTTGCCACTGGCCGCCGGACAGGCCGGGAAGCGCGCGCGCAATGATGCATCGGCGGCAAACAACTCATCCACCAGCTGACACAGCAGTTTCACGGTGTCGATGTTGGCCCACTCGTTGTTGCCGCCGATGTTGTACGTCTCGCCGGGGCGACCCTTACTGACCACCAGATCGATGCCTCGGGCATGGTCATCTACGTACAGCCAATCGCGGATCTGCTGTCCATCACCATAAATCGGTAGAGCCTTGCCATGCAGGATGTTGAGCAGACACAGGGGAATGAGCTTTTCCGGGAAGTGGCACGGGCCATAGTTGTTGGAGCAATTACTGGTGGTCACCCGCAGACCGAAAGTATGGTGATACGCGCGCACCAGATGGTCGGACGCGGCTTTGCTCGCTGCGTAGGGAGAGTTCGGCGCGTAGGGCGTGGTCTCCGTGAACGCTGGGTCCTTGGGGCCGAGCGTGCCATACACTTCGTCGGTGGAGACATGGTGAAAGTGGTGGGGCTTCTTCTCGGGCTGATCCAGCCAGCACTTCTTGGCCGCCTTCAGCAGGCTGTGGGTGCCGACGATGTTGGTGTTGATGAACGCATCCGGGCCGGTGATGGAGCGATCGACGTGGCTCTCGGCGGCAAAGTGGATGATCGTGTTGATATCGTGCTGCGTGAGCAACTGTTCCGCTAGGGCCTGGTCGCAGATGTCGCCCTGCACGAAAGTGAAGCGCGGGTTATCCCATACGCCGTGCAGATTCCAGGTGTTGCCCGCGTAGGTGAGGGCATCCAAGGCAATCAGGCGGTCCTGCGGGTAGCGCTGCAGCCAGTAGTGCGTGAAATTGGCGCCGATGAAGCCAGCCGCGCCTGTGACCAGTACGTTTCGCATTGTTTCCATTCTCAATAGTCGAACATTGTTGCGGACTGGGTGGGCCATTCAGCGCTCGCTCAATCTCTTCAGCACATCCCGCAGTGCCGCACGCCAATGCAGCTGCGGGCAACCCAGCTCCATCAACGCCCGCGACTTGTCCAGCACGCTGTAGACGGGTCGCCGCGCAGGCGTCGGATATTGCATCGTGGGAATCGGGTTTACGGGAATGGCGCGATCCAGAAGCGACAACGCCAACGCCTCTTCTTGAATTGCGACGGCGAAGTCATACCAGCTGGCCACCCCGGCATCGGCCCAGTGGTAAATGCCGCCGGGCAGTTCGCTTTGCACCAAAGCGTGCAGACACTGCGCCAGAGTGGCAGTAGAACAGGGGGTACCAAGCTGATCATCTACGACGTTCAATGACTCGCGCTCACGCATCAGACGCAGCATGGTCAACATGAAATTCGTGTTGTAGGGAGAGTAAAGCCAGGCTGTGCGGACGATCGAAGACTGCTTCGGTAACAGGCTTGCAAGTACCCGCTCACCGGCCAGCTTGCTTTGACCGTAGACACTCAAGGGTCCCACCGGATCATCGACCCGGTAGGGCTGGTTCTTTTCGCCACTGAAGACAAAGTCAGTAGAGATGTGGATCAGATGGGCACCACTGCGCTGGCACCACAGGGCCAGGTTCCTGACCCCCTGCTCATTGATCGAGTAAGCGGCAGCCGCGTTGCTCTCCGCAGCATCCACTGCGGTGTAGGCGGAGCTGTTAATGACGATCTCAGGCCTGAGGGACTCAAGTGTAGCGGCCACGCTAGGCTGATCCGTGATGTCCAGTTCAGTCCGCCCGAGTGGAAACAGGATATTGGACTCCGCCAACTCACCCCGCACCAGTGTCTGGCCAAGCTGACCGTTGGCTCCGGTAATGACAATTCTCTTTTGCATCGATTCGCTCGGGTTTCCCGGTCAGGGTAGGCGCCGCTGTCGGCGAGGACTATTCATAGGTTGGTGCTTCAGCAAAGAGTCGGCCGTTGCGATCCTTGTCTGAAAGCACGGGCTCAGGCACCCCGATCCTTTCCAGTGGCCAGTCAATGGCCAGTGCCGGATCATTCCACAGCAGCGAATGTTCGTCGGCCGGGGCATAGTAATCGCTGCACTTGTACACCATCTCGGCGCTCTCACTGGTCACGATGAACCCGTGCGCGAAGCCGGGCGGTACCCACAGCTGGCGGTGATTGTCAGCAGAAAGAAACTCCCCAACCCACTGCCCGAAGGTAGGAGAATCGCGGCGCATGTCGACCGCGACATCGTAGATCTCACCTGCGATCACCCGCACCAGCTTGCCCTGAGGTTGTTGCAGCTGATAGTGCAGGCCTCGCAGGATGCCGCGACCGGACTTGCTGTGGTTATCCTGCACGAACGCAATACCCGGCGCGATGCTCTCGAAAGTGGAAGCGCGCCAAGTTTCCATGAAGAAACCACGATGATCGCCGTGCAGACGGGGTTCGAGGATAAGCACGTCGGGGATGCGGGTCGGAATGATGTTCAAACGGAGGCCTTCTGCTTCTCAGGTTTAGTCGGGTTCAATAAGGTCAGGCCGGGCCGGGCCTGCTGCGCTGGAGCTGCTGCAGAATGCCCGGCAGCTCGTCGGCGAAAGTGGCCGCCGGATTATAGCCCAGTTCATTCTGGATTTTCTCGCAGGAGAAAACGCTGTCGGTGGTCAGCACGCGGTAGGAGCGCAGCCCTGGGGCATTTTGCAACCGGAGCAGCTTGCCCACCACTTCCAGGCAGGCAGCCCCCGCCCACAACAGCGGCAAAGGCATTTGCCAGCGCGGCTGGCGAAGGTCCAGCGCGCGCCTCACGCTCACCTCGATGCCTTTCACTGTGTAAGTGCGGCCATCCGTAACGGTGTAGATGCTGCCGTTGGCGGCAGGGGCTACCGCCGCTAGCAACGCTGCCTCGCAAAGATCACCGAGCCCCACCAATGACAAAGTCGCACTCGGCGTGGGCAAGGGAGGCAACAGGCCTCGGCTGATCAAGCGAATCATGGTCAACAGGTTTCCCTTCATGCCCAGGCCATAGACGCTCACAGAGCGCAGGCAAGAGACTTCGATCTGTCCAGCGTGTGCTGCCGCCAGCAGTAACTCTTCGGCGTCCCGCTTGGCGCTGCCATACGCAGTCAATTCAATTTTGTCAGCGGCAAGACTACTGCTGAAGAACACGATACGTCGAACACCCGCTGCCACTGCCGCCGCCAGCAACGCTCGCGTTCCGTCCACATTGGTGGCGCGCATTGCCTCCAGATCATGCTGATTGACGTGGGCATAAGCGGCCAGATGGAAGACGGTATCAACACCCGTGCAGGCTGACACCAACACGTTCGCATCCCGCAGATCGCCCTGAAAATGCTCGCACTGTGCCGCATCCGGCCCTGCTTCAGCCGGGCGCCGGGACAGGGTGCGCACCTGACAACCGCGCGCCAGCAGGCGTCGGGTCAGCGCCACGCCGATGAAACCAGTGGCACCTGTGACCAGCACGGTGTGATGGGAATCGAGAAGGTTCATAGGAAACGCCAACCGTGCGTGTTGTAGAAGCGGACACCGGAACGCACGAACATCGTAATGTGGTGTAAGCCTTTGCGGGCAGTGTCGCCGCCCAAATGAATGATGTGCATCTCCGGCAGGTAAACCAGCGCGCCTTTTTCGTGAACCCGCAGCGACAGGTCGAAATCCTCGAAGTACAGGAAATAGCGTTCATCGAACCCGCCCACGCTGCGCAGGACAGCGGTCCGAAACAACATGAAGCAACCGCTGATGATAGGGATATCCGTACTGGGCTCCTGCTCGGAAAGCTCGCGCATTTCATAATGCGCCAAGCGTTTGTTGAAAGCCCGTTTGATGCCCTGCGGCGCAAAGCCGCGCAGCAGAAAATCGAGGACCGACGGATAACGCTTGCAGACATGCTGCTTGTGGCCTTTCCCATCGCGCACCGCCGGGCTGAGCGCAGCCACCGCGGCATTCTTTACGAGGTAACTCAACCCTGCGCGCAAACACTGGGGGGACAACGTGACATCCGGGTTCAGTATCAGATGGTAATCGGTATTCGCTGCAAGGATGGAAAGGTTGTGTCCGCGCCCATAACCGACATTGCCATGCCCCTCCAGCAACCGCAGCGCCAGACTCTCCTTCAAACCCTGTTCCTTCAATTCTTGCCCGAGGCCGCTGATGAGTGCCGTGAGGCCGGATTCCGGCTCACCATTGTTGATAATATCCAGCTGCACGGACTGCAAGTCGCCCGCAGCCCTGGCCAGACGAATGGCCGCCAGCAGGGAATGCAGTGCTGAGAGCAGCACTGCGAGGTCTGTTCTGTAGACCACAATGGAAACGGAAAGGGAAGGAGGAAGGCTGGTCACTATAGTTGACAGTTCATTGCTCGACGAGGCGGTCGCCAAACGGAGTCCGCACCAAACGCATCCCCGGCGGCACATCTTCCGGCGCTATGCGACGTGGCTGGAAACGCTCTGCGCGGTTGAAGCCGTCCCCGTCGGTCCGGGCGCTGGTCTCATTCTGGGCTGCCGCTCGCAAGGCTGCAGCAAAGGGGTTGTCGGGAGGGACATCGCCTTCGGGCACGGCTGCTGCTCCGTCAACACTGGTTGCTGTCTGTGCGGCCACCACTGCCACTGGGGCAGCCGTCGCGAGGCCCAGTAAGCTGACGCCATTAGCGCCACAGGTCACACCTTTGTCCGCAGCTGCGACACAAGGTACCCCGCTGGGGCCGGCGATCGACACCCTCTGGGAACCAATATCGACGAGCTGATAACCCGGGTGATCCGGAATTTCCTGCACCGTGCCGGGGCTACCACTCACAACCACGATGGCACCATTGCTCGCGGCCAGCGTGGCGGAATACTTGCTGCCAATGCGGCTGGTACCGACCAATGTAAACGACGGCGCCCCAGGCAGTGCATTCTGCGCGCTGTTCTGCAGCTCAGCGATGTTGCCAGGCTCTTCCTGAGCAACGGACTCAAACAGCGTGAGGTCCTGCGCGCTCAACAGCGGGCAGGTACACAGCAGTGTCATCAGTGTGATTGCGGAAGTCAGTTGCCTGGTCATGGAGTTGTTCTCGTCAAGGATAAATCACGGCAGGGGCCATGGTACTCCTTTGACTGTGCTGCTTCAAAAATTGTTTGCGGTCATCTTAAGCGCCCAAGCTGGACACTCCGACACCGATTGAATACAGTCTGCCGCTCATTCTGCACGATCATGCTAGGTCGTATGCTCAACATTACCAGAGGAAAATTTGTGCCTGTAATAACCCCATTGTCCCGAGAGCTTCATGCCAACAAACGCTGGCTCCGCTATAAAAGTTACTCCTTCACCGCTGCCGATACCGTTTGCCCACTGGTCGTTGCAGAAGTGACAAAAGCGATGCTGAGTCTTCCCATCGCCTTCATTCGGCAAGATGACGCTTTCACATTGGTGGCTTTGCAAGGCCTTGGACAAAGCAAGAATCTGCTGGTGGCTGCAGATGGTCGCTGGCGATCCGGCTATGTTCCCGCTCAGTACCGCAGCTATCCTTTCCTGCTGGCGACCAGTGCTGACAACCAGCAGATTCTCTGCATAAATGAAGATAGCGGTCTGATTGTTGACACCAAAGAAGGTGAGCCATTCTTTGACGACGCGGGGAACCCGACACCTGCGGTGTCTGAGATCATTACTTTCCTCACGCAGATTGCTTCAACTCGACCGGCAACCGCGCAAATCTGCACACAACTGCATCAATACCAGCTGCTGCAACCTTGGCCAATCAGCGTACAAGCAACTGCCGGCCCTCTCAACCTGGAGGGACTGTATCGCATTGATGAGCCTGCGTTAAACAAGCTGCCTGCTGATGACTTGATTGCGTTGCGAGATTCCGG
>CAIOZF010000131.1 GCA_903862645.1 uncultured Gammaproteobacteria bacterium | reverse complement strand
CCAGATTGGCAGGATCAGCGAAATCAGGGTGCTTTGCAATGCCCTTGGGGAACGTATCTTGCAAGGAAGCAGACAGCCTACTATATTTGGTATGAGGGTTTTAGATTGTTGAATTCATTGGGAGTACTTCATGCCTGACCAGATGTTCGTGACCTGTCCACACTGCCATCGCAAGAATCGCCTGCCGGCCACACGCCTGACCGAGGACGGCAACTGCGGCGCATGCACGGAACCACTGTTCACGGGCAAGCCCGTGGAGCTGTCGCAGAGCACCTTCGAACAACATCTGGGGTCGGACCTGCCATTGGTGATCGACTTCTGGGCGCCCTGGTGCGGCCCCTGCCGTCAATTCGCACCGATCTTCGAGGATGCCGCTGCGGCGCTGGAGCCACGCGTGCGGCTGGCGAAAGTGAACACGGAAGAGGAGCAGGCGCTGGCACAACGTTTCAGCATACGCAGCATTCCCACCCTGATGATGTTCAAGAAAGGCAAGGAAGTAGGACGCGTATCCGGCGCTCTGCCTCCTGCACAATTCAATCGCTGGGTCACCCAGCATTTGTAATCAGACAAATTGTCAACGTCACCGCAGGCGCAGCTACCGGGTTCTGAACTAAGATTCGGCGTGTTCAGTCAGAGATTGGGGCAGCTCATCACAAAACTGTCCCCAATCCGCCCCTGAGATCTGCGCCAGCGAATTCCTCTGCGCGAACACAAGTAGTAAGCTCGCCGCTCATATTGCGTAAAGTGCGCATGACAGATTGCGCCCAAACAGCTTTCGCTAAGGCTCTCAAAAAAAGAAGTTAATAAATGAACATCAGTAAAGGTGTCGTGTTGTGTGCAGCACTGTCCGTGCTCGCCGCGTGTGGCAGCAACAACAATCTTACCTATCCGCGTGCCACTATGTTTCCGGGCACCGAGCAGCAGAAGCTGCAATCCGCAAGCCATTGGGAAGTCCTTGCACAATACGAGTCCGAGCAGATATTGAGCAGTTTCGGCGAAGCCGAGGCAGGCACCCGCCCGCTCTTTCTTAATAGCCCCTCTGAAAACCCCGCCCCATTCGAGAGGGCCTATCACAGCCTTTTGACATCCGCGCTTGTAGGAGCAGGGGCCGATGTCATGCTCAGCCCTGAAGATGCCTTGATGAACATTCACTACGACGTGCAGGTTATAGAACACGACAGCCGCGAAGGATTACCGGCACGCCCCGGCACCTACACCGCGTTTTTTGTAGCAGCGACCGGATTGGGAGATACGCAGTACTGGACTCATCAGCACCTGGCCCTGATTCCGGTGGCCATGACGGTTGATCTGTGGAACAACTTCCGCAAGGACACCAAGGCAGAAGTCACCGAGGTCATCATCACCACACGAGTCCAGGACAGCCGGCAGATCACCCACTCGGACAGTCGCGTGTACTACTTCAATCCCAAAGACATCGCGCACTACCGCGATCAGGGCAGAACTTTCAATGTCGTCACGGCCGGAGGTAATTGAGAAATGCTGAAGCCCTTGCTTGTAGTCAGCCTTTTGCTCGGCGCCCTTGTGCTATCGGGTTGCCTGAATGATCCCTATGCCACCAGCAGCGATATGATCATCAGTTCCAATCGCGCGGCGGCCAACAACCTAATCCGCATGGCGGGTAAGGAAATCCAGCCGGGAGCCAACATCATTGCGGCCAGTTTCGCCAACATAGATGATCTCACCCAGTCCTCTTCATTCGGGCGTGTGACCTCGCAGCAACTGGTTTCCCAGCTGACGGCATCGGGCTACTCTGTGGTGGACATGCTGCTGCGCAGCGACGTCTACATCAGCCCAAACCAGGGCGAATTCCTGCTCTCGCGGGCCGTCAACGAAATCAGTGTCGAGCACAATGCCCATGTAGTGCTCGTGGGCACCTACGCCGCCGGTGATGACAACGTGTTCGTGACCGCCAAGCTCATTCGTGCGAGCGACAGCGTCATACTGGCGTCGCACGATTATGTGCTGCCCTACACTCGCGACATGCGCATGCTGCTCAGGGATTGAGTAGCTGATGCAACGGATGAATCTGTAGCAGTTCCTGCGACAGAAGCGCTAGAATCCGCCAGCCCATACTTTGGGCTGCCTACTCCCACCAATTGAGGTTTCTATGTCCCTGTCCATGTATTCATCTTCCGTGCCCGTCTGCATCCGCTACCTGCGCAACCTCTCCGTTCTAATGACCAAGGCTCAGGCCTATGCGGTGCAGAAGAAGATCGACGAAAAGGTGCTGACCTCAGCCAGACTATTCCCTGACATGCTCCCACTTTCTCGCCAGGTGCAAATTGCCAGCGACGTCTCCAAAGCCGCCGCGGCAAGACTGGGCAGCATCGAGATGCCAAAATTCGAGGATACGGAAACTACTTTTGCTGAGCTGCAGGAGCGTATTGCCAAGACCATCGCCTTTCTCGAAACGGTGCAGGCGGCTCAGATTGATGGCACAGAAGAGAAGGAAATCACCATTCAGGCCGGCCCCCGTGAACTGAAGTTCAAGGGGCAGGACTATCTGTTCAGCTGGGCACTGCCCAACCTGTTCTTCCACGTCACGACGGCCTACAACATCATGCGTCATAACGGTGTGGAAATCGGTAAGGCGGATTTCCTGGGCGCCTGATTCGGCCCGTTTCCGTCCGGGCTAATGGCTCTCTGCCATAACCACCCGGTTGCGTCCCGCCGACCTGCCGTCATACAAGGCCTCGGCGGCGGCCAGCGGCGCAAAAATCAAGCAATTGGGAATCATGACCACCACGGCGATCTGCATCAGCTGAGTGATCGTCATAGTGAAAACCGGACGGATGGCTTGGTGCCCGTTTCAAGGCGACAGGGGCTCCAGTATCCGCACGTAGTGACTGAATATCTCGTCGGCAGTGTTGATACCGACCTTCACCTCAGACTCAGGGTCGACATTGAGGGGATTGGCGGCGGAGTTGTCGTAGACCGTTTCCGCCAGCAGACGCGAGCCAGCCGGCAACCGCACTCGCTCCTGCAGGCGATAGTTCATCTGCCAGTTGAAGTTGTAGTTGGCGACATTGATCAGCCTGGTCACTCGGCCGTCCGGGTACTGGGCAGAAATCGTCATACTCTTGCCACGTGTATGCGCCTGCGGTGCGAAACTCTCCGCATAAACGTTGTGCGCAAAGACCTCCGACTCGGCGCGCTCGACGTGGTTGCCCTCACCGGCTGCAATCCTGAACGCCTCGTTCAGGGTAACCACATTGCGCACCGACAACGCAGGAGCGCTGTCGCGGAAGTACAGGCCGATCCGCGTCGCATCGACCGTCTCACGCCCTCCGGTTACATAGCGCAGCCTGAGAGAGATATCCCGATCCGCACGCAGCAGGAACCCGGAATCCGGCGCGAAGACCTCTTCGGTGCGACCCGGCACGTAGAGACTGATGAATTCGGCATTGTCGGCATCGATGAGCGCAGCGGGGTTGTCCTCAGGGACCGTCGGATCGAGAGCAAACACCAGCAGGCTGTGCAGGACGGAGCGGTCGCCGACATCGTAGGCCACCGCGCTGACCCACTGGTCATGCTCCAGCTCCAGGTCCATGCGCTTGATGATGAACTCCACCATACCGGTTGCCGGGATTTCTTCCTCGGGCACATCGATCACTAAGTCCGGCTCCCCAAGAGACCACTCCGGTGGCAACGGCGCCAGCAGCGTCAGCGGGTCGGCCTCGCCTTCGCGACGCGCCCCGCCATCGATCCAGTGCACCAGCAACTCCAACTCTTCGTCCGGCATCTGATGAATGTTGTCCCATGCACCGACCTGCATGTCGATTTGCCCGGGCGGCATACGATGGGTAATCAAGACCTCGCGAATCATCGGACTCCAACCCTGCATCATGCGATGACTGGTCATCGCCCACGGAGCCAGACCGTCCTCGATATGACAAGTTGTGCAACGGCGGCGCAGGATCGGCACGATCTCGTCCTGATAGGAAATCTGGCGTTCACCGAAACGTTGCTGGTAGGAATAATCGATTGGAGTGCCGGTGACGGCGGGCAAAGCAGTGGGCTCCTCTTCGAGGTCTGCATCTTCCAGGATTGCCAGCAGGGCATCTTCGAGGTAGGCCACTGTTGAATCGGCACCCGCTTCCGCGACGGCGATGCTGCCATGCAGCGGACCGCGGTAGAGAATGTCGTGTGAATCGGGATCGAGGATGAAGGCTTCGCCGGTGGTCTGGATGTCGAGGGTACGGGCCACGACCTGCGCGGTGTCGAGCAGCACGGGAAAGTCGACACCCTGCGCACCGAGTTCTGCCTCCACGCTTGCGCGCGTGTCGTCTTGATTGGCGTTGAGCAGCAGAACTTCAACGCCCTGCTCACGATAGCGCTCACGCAGATCGCTCAGCAGTGGCAGCGCCTGACGAGACGCCTCATCGCCATTGCCCTGCACGAATAGAACCACTGCCTCAGACTCGCCATAACGACTGAGCTGATGGAAGACACCGTGCTGATCGAGCAGCGCGAAATCAGAACCGCGCTGTGCTAGCGCGTGACCCGACAACACGACTCCCCAGCACAACGTGACAACCACCAGCAGAGACTTCAGACTCGATCCGGTTTTCATATCGGGGATTAATGCTCCGCATACTGTCAGTGATGATTAAACTCTCCCTGCATTTAAGCACACAGGTGAGTCGCCCTGCTTCCCAGAAACGGATAAAACACTGATGGATTCTGAACCTGCGCTTGCGTCAGCAATCAGAACTGACGCATTCCGCACTTTTCAGCACCTCCCCACACTGAACCAGCAATCAGACGATAAAGTTCACGAGCTTGCCGTGCACGTAGATGATCTTCTTGATTGCCAGCCCTTCCAGCTTGTCGGCAACACCGGCGGTGATACGGGCAATTTCCTCGATCTGTGCTTGTGTCATTGCGCGTCCGACCTGCAGCTCGGCGCGACGTTTGCCGTTGATGTGCACGGTCATGGTCATCTCGTCAGACTGCAGCCAGTCCGGATCCGCCTTCGGCCAAGGTTGATAGGCGAGCGATTCGCTGTGCCCCAGGCGCTGCCACAGCTCTTCCGCCACATGCGGCGCAAACGGGGAGAGCACCAGCACGAACTTCTCCGCGACTGCTTTCGGAATGCTTTGCTGCTTCTTGGCCAGATTCACGAACTCCATCATCTTGGCGATAGAGGTGTTGAAGCGCAGGTTCTCTATGTCACTGGTCACCTTGTGCACAGTGATGTTGATCTCGCGGCGCAGCTCGTCCCTGGCGGCAGACTCGGGCTCATCAGTCAAAACAGAGGAGAGTTGACCGCTGTCGCCATCGATCAGCAAAGACCACGCGCGGTCGAGGAATCCATAGACGCCCTTCACACCATTCGTCTGCCAGGGTTTCACAGCCTCCAGCGGCCCCATGAACATTTCGTAAAGGCGCAGGGAGTCGGCGCCATATTCGGCGACTACATCGTCAGGGTTGACGACATTGAGACGGGACTTGGACATCTTCTCTTCGCGAGCAGACAGCAGAGTATCGGTGCCCTTGACGTAAGGCTTGCCGTCACGGTACTCCACATCGCCAGGAGCATAAAAGCGGCCATTCTCGTCGCGGTGGCTGATGCCCAGGATCATGCCCTGATTGAACAGCTTCTTGAACGGCTCGCGGGTGTGCACCAGACCACAGTCGAACAACACCTTATGCCAGAAGCGCGAATACAGCAGATGCAGCACAGCATGCTCGACGCCGCCGACATACAGATCGACCGGGCCCCAGTACTGTTCAGCGGCGGGGTCAAACGGCAGCTTGTCATTGGTCGGGTCCATATAACGCAGGTAGTACCAGCAGGAACCGGCCCACTGCGGCATGGTGTTGGTCTCGCGCAACAACTGCTCGCCGTTGAGTTCGACCTTCATCCACTCCTCGGCCCGCGCCAGCGGTGGCTGGCCATCGGCAGTCGGTTTGTACTCGTCCAGCTCCGGCAGGGTGATTGGCAGGTCCTTGGCCGACACCGCGCTGATCTTGCCAGTCTTCACGTTGTGTAGAATCGGGAAGGGCTCACCCCAGTAGCGCTGGCGGGAGAACAGCCAGTCGCGCAGCTTGTAGGTGGTCTCGCCCTGCCCCACGCTCTGCTCTTCCAGCCAGGCAATCATCTTCGCCTTGGCTGCAGCTGTAGGCAGGCCATTGAGGAAGCCGGAGTTCACCGCGATGCCTTCTTCGGCGTGGGCCGCAACGGAGACATCACCACCCTGCACCACTTCGATGATCGGCAGACCAAATGCTTTGGCGAATTCGTAGTCGCGCTCGTCATGACCGGGCACGGCCATGATGGCGCCCGAACCGTAATCGGCCTTCACGTAGTCGGCGATCCACACAGGCACCGGCAGACCGCTGACCGGATTGATGGCATAGGCTCCGGTGAACACCCCGGTTTTCTCCTTGGCCGCGGCAGTCTCACGATCCAGATCACTGATATTCTTCACACGCCCGATGTAGCCGTTGACGGCCGCATCCTGTGCAGGCTTCGTGATACGCGCCACCAAGGGATGCTCTGGGGCCAGCACGCAAAAGGTGGCACCAAACAAGGTATCGGGACGGGTGGTAAACACTTCGAAGCTACCTTCAGCATCCTGCAACTTAAAGGTGACACGGGCACCAATAGACTTGCCGATCCACTGCCGCTGCATCTCGATGATGCCCGCCGGCCAGTCGAGCTCGTCCAGATCGTTCAGCAAACGTTCGGCATAGGCGGTGATCTTCAACATCCACTGGCGCATCATGCGGCGCTCGACGGGGTCGCCAGTCTCCACGTAGCGCCCGTCCTGCACCTCTTCGTTGGCCAGCACCGTGCCCTGTGCAGGACACCAATTCACAGGTACCTCGGCCAGATAGGCCAGATCCTGTTCGTAGAGCTTCAGAAATATCCACTGCGTCCAGCGGTAATAGTCCACCTTGCTGGTATCGATCTCGCGCTTCCAGTCATAGGACAGGCCCAGACGTTTGATCTGGCCACGGAAGTTGTTGATGTTCTCCTGGGTTATCACCGCGGGGTGACGTCCCTCGCGAATCGCTGCACGCTCAGCGGGCAGACCGAACGCATCCCACCCCATCGGGTGCAGCACGTTGAAACCATTCATGCGCTTGTAACGGGCGATGATGTCGGTGGCCGTGTAACCTTCGGGATGACCTACATGCAGACCAGAGCCGGACGGATAGGGGAACATATCCAGAACGTAATATTTGGGCTTGCTAAAGTCGTCGTTGGAAACGCTGAAAGTGTTGTTGTCATCCCAGAACTGCTGCCATTTGGGTTCGATTGCCGAGGGGCTGTATTTCTTGGTCATGCTGCTGCCGTGAATGTCCTGCTCAATGAGGTGAAATGCCTGCTATCTGCAGCAGGTGAAATGGCTGAGGAGGATAAACCACCTCCTGCTTTAATACAATTTGCGGGGCCGCAGAGATCCGTTTGAAAAGGTCATCAGAACTCCCGTACTACGCTCGTCTGCGTCGCAACCCAGCGGAACAGGCACCCTTGCGTCCGTGGTAAAACACCTCCCCTGTTTACCATGGTGATGTCCATGCCGGTGTCGCGATACTCGCTGGCGAGACGGAAGGTGAGCTCTGCACCCACTTTGAAAATATCCTGCAGACGGGCGACAAGAGCATCCGAATTCTCTTCAGCCAACAGCCCCGAGAGGCCACTCTCGAAACGCAGCAGATCCACCGCAAGCTGAGCGAACTGCCTGATGTGCTGTGGAACGTAAATCTGCGGCAAACCCGGCCAACCGTCTCGTTGCATCCCCGGCCCCGCAGAGCGCGGCCGATAGAGGTGGCATGGACCAATAATATGGACTCCACATGGACCGGCACTATCAGACAGAGAGGAGCGAATGCCGGCAACCTCATCATCAGCGCGAAACACTACCGATATATCGTTGATGGAAAACATTGCAATGCCTCCTGTCGGCAGTATCTGACTCGCGGCAGGAAGCTGTGCATTGATATCGAGGAACTTGAATCTGGCTTCACCGCCAAGGCTTTTGATGCCGGGCACATGCCATCCATGCTTAATGGTCCTGAGCAGATGGGCATCCGCTCCAGAGGCGACTGTGTTGAGCGTGACGCGGCGGCTCGCCGCCCAATCAGCTCGGTCTCCAGTCGCGTGTTGGCGACCTTGTGATCGGCGGTATGCTCGGAAACAGTCAGCTCTAGAGTCAGTTGATGATGAGTCAGCTGGGCATTGACCTTCTCCAGCACCGAAAAGGCCGCAACAACACTCCAACTGGAGGCACGCATTATTCCGATGAGGATGAACATCAACCTGTCGAGCTACCAGGTCTGACCTTCGCGGTTCACGGTAATGTCGCTCGCTGCAGCAATTTTTGCTGTTAAGAAGATTCGTCCGTCGCCGTCACTACAACGCCTCCACTCACTGTGAACTGCTATCGACGCATGATTTCTGCAAACTTCCGCACGTCCGTCTTCGACTCCAACCTCAGACAACGATTTATTTCAGTGTCGCATTTTCAGCACTTCGTTCTGCAGCGCAGTATAGGCATCCGAACGTGCCACGATTAGAGATTTTTTCTTTCATTCCGGCTTTGACTTCGATATTGGAAGGAATAGAATGGCGCCACGTGTTAACCAATCTGTTGAGTTGTTCGTGTTAAGAATTCTGGCCATTACAACGGCGTTACTGCTTACCTTTTTTATTTCGGGGACGGTAGACTATAGCCCGCGCATAGATGATGGCGCCGCTTATACGGCGTTCGTTGATCACACGACCTATACCAGCCAGAAACAGGATGACAAGAAGTTTCTTCCTCAGAAAGAATTTTTATTGAATTCCGTTCAGGTCCGGTTCTTCAATTTCACTCCCAGTAGTTCCTCTGTTGTTGGCGCCAACATAGCGCTGAAGATTCGCGACCCCCCCTCTGTCCTCGCTTCGTAAAATTTCAGAATTTTTGCGTTGACTAGCCTGAAATTCGGTTTATTCCTCAATAGCGGTTTTTATTTAAGCATCCTTTCTCGTTCGAAAAAATGGGCGAGCGGCGATCCATGTCGACGTACTGATTCACAATTAATCTGGAACAAAGCATCTACATTATCGAGTTCAGCAGTTCAAGCACGATGGTCATCAGACATCAGGAGCTTCAAACATGCGCGAGATACGATTATTTGCTGTCGACAAAGTGGCTCATCTGGTACAGCCCGATGAGTTTAATGAACTCAATCTGTTGTCACCGGCACTGACGATATTCACTGACTTCAAGAGCCACCGACCATTGACGATAGAGGGCTCTACTCCTGCCATTGAAGTGGAAGCACTGATGCGCAAGGCACACGTCAAGATGAAGCTGGTGGTGGATGCTGATAACGAGTTCATCAGCACGATCAGTCTGGATGATTTGGACGAACAAAACTTCATGACCATGATCGCCAATGGCTCTGAACGCAGCGAGATTCTGACGAGCGATCTGATGTGCCCGAAACAGCAGATCATGGCTCTGAGTCTTACCGAATTGGAGCAGGCCAACATTAACGATGTAATCAAGGCTCTGCGTGAATCGGGTCAGCAACACTGTCTGGTAGTAGATCGCAGTGGACAACAGATCCGCGGGTTAATCTCAGCGAGCGACGTCGCGAGACGTTTGCATATTCCGATTCGCATCGAGCGAATCCCTACTTTTGTCGATATTTTTACTTCCGTAAGGCGCCCGGCGCTCTGACATCTCGTCAACTTTTACAGCCGGTTTTGCCGGGGGCAGTCGCAGCGGTGCCTGCTCCCGGTTTTTTTATTCGAATGCAACCTGTCGATAGTGCTCACAAAGCGTGGGCAACGTGGCCACCTTGTCAAACTCCATGCGATCCAGCGATTGTGCATCGGTCGATGTCCCGTCCAGAAACATGATCCGCGTCCGCAACTCCATCGTGTTCAGACCCCACTCCGTTCCTGAGGGCACCACCTCGCGACCATAGAGACTGAAGAAGCGCACTGACGACCATTCGATTGCACCACCCGCCTGATAGACACTGGTAGCGAATCTGACATTCATATCGCTATCAATTCGGCATTGAAAAACCCGATCCTGCTCATCAACATGGACGTATGTGAAAGACTGCAGAAATTTCCAGCTGCCCTGTAAACCCTGCTCAGCAAGTTGCGCATTGACGTCAGCACCAGCAAGACTCAGCAGACAGGCCAGAGTCAGTTTCTTCATCATTTCAATACCCTCAGAGGTAAATTTTAGAGCCGCCATGCTCACTGTTACGACCGGACAATGCAACCCCCTGCCGCCCACAACCCGCTGCTGTAAATAGACTTGGCGGGAGAGTTTAGCTAACCTTTGAGACGCGTCGACTTTGCCGGTCACGGGATCAGAGAGTGCCGTGTCAGACGCTGACTTTCCCCGGACAGTAAATCTCGCTCGCCGTTATCGGCACTTGCTCAACACGTCAGTACCTGCCGCTTCATTCCTCGTCGTAGTGTAGCAAGCTGCAGGCCAGAATGTGGGAGGTGATCCTCTCTATGGCTCGGGAAGTCTCGATGGGGGATTTACTCCCGATTGGTTTGTGATCGAGATAGAACGACGATAACGGCAAAAGCTGCACTGGCTATATCGCCGAGGATCAACCCGACTACCGTTTGAATTATTCTCCTTTAGAATATCCGCTCGGCTTCTTTGTCTCTGCCGAAGTCGATACCACGCTGATCATCAACGCCGTCAGAGCTGATATGGAAGATCAACGAGCCGCCAGGTAATTGATGAGCACCTCGCTCTCGACAGTACTGAAGCGCAATCCCAATTTAGTGCGGCGCCAGAGAATGTCATCGCCACACTCAGCCCACTCCTGTTCGCACAGGTAGTCGACCTCGCGAGCGTACAAGCCGTGACCGAAGTCCCATCCCAGATCCGACAGCGTAGAACACCCTTCCAACAACTGTCGGGTTATGACGCCATAACTCCCGACCCAGCGCTGCAACAATCCCTCTGGAAGCCAGGGCCAGGCCTGCTTGAATTCCGCCAGCAGCGCTGCCTGGGAGGTAAATTCGCCTCCGGGCAGCGTCGCCTTAGCCGTCCACGCTTTCCCCATGTGCGGAAACTGCGACGCCAGTTTCTCCATCGCATTCTCGGCCAGACTACGATAAGTGGTGATCTTGCCACCATAGACTGTCAGTACTGGCGCCGGTTCTGCTGTCAGCTCCAGCAGATAGTCACGGGACACTTTCGAGGCGTTTTCTTCTTCACCTCCCAGCAACGGTCGCACACCGGCAAAGTGATGCACGACATCAACAGCGCTCACCTGGGTTCTGAAACATTCGTTGACGATACCGATGAGGTAGTCGGTCTCCCAGGATGAGATCTGTGCCATAGAAGGGTCGCCTGTGAAGTCATCTTCGGTCGTACCGATCAGGCTGTAGTCCTGCTGATACGGAATTACGAAGACGACGCGCCCGTCGCTGTTCTGCAACAGAAATGCTTCAGGCTTGTCGTGCAATCTCGGGACGATGATGTGACACCCCTTCACCAGTCGCACCGCGTGCCGGGGGATCTGCGGCAGCAGATCGGCAGACAGTGCTCCGACCCATGGACCTGCAGCATTAATGAGCGCGCGGGCACGCAGCTGCTGCCGTGTCCCGGTACGCTGGTCCTGTAACGTGACATTCCATATCCCCGCCTCCGCTAGTGCCGCTACACATTTTGTATGGACGCGGATCTGCGCGGATTTCTGGCGCGCCAGCGTCGCCACCAGCACTACCAGGCGCGCGTCATCTACCCAGGCATCAGAGTATTCGAACCCATACTTGAACTCGGGCTGCAACGGGCTGTCATCAGCGAACCGCATGCCGCGCGACGCGGGCAGCGTGACACGTCGACTCAGGTAGTCATACAGGAACAGTCCCGCGCGTATCATCCAGCGTGGACGCAAATGTGGCCTGTGCGGTAGCTGGAATCGCATCGGAGTAATGATATGGGGCGCATTGCGCAACAAAACCTCACGCTCGGCAAGCGCCTCGCGGACAAGACGAAACTCGTACTGCTCCAGATAACGCAGGCCGCCATGAATCAGCTTGGTACTGGCAGAGGACGTGGCAGACGCCAGATCGCCCATCTCGCAAAGCACTACGTCGAGTCCGCGTCCAGCGGCATCGGCCGCTATGCCACAGCCATTGATGCCGCCGCCGATCACGAGTAGGTCATGAATTGTGGAATTTTCGCTCATGAGAGTAATATAGCCTGCCTTGGCAAAGCCTGCATGAGGCAATACGACCGCAATATGATAATTACAAGATTTACTGCGGAATTCAGACCATGACCGACTATCTGCTCGCCTTCGATCAAGGCACCACCAGCAGCCGTGCAATTGTCTTCGACGCGGCAGGACATCGCCTGGGTGCTGGTCAGGAAGAATTCAAGCAACATTTCCCTCGTGATGGCTGGGTGGAACATGACCCCGAAGATCTTTGGGAAACCTCACTGCGCAGCTATCACATGGCCTTGCAGGAGGCCGCGTTACGACCTCAGGATATCCGCGCCATCGGCATCAGCAATCAGCGCGAAACAACACTCATATGGAACCGTAGTACCGGCCGCCCCATATACAACGCTATCGTATGGCAGGATCGTCGGACCGCGCTCTGTTGCCAGGAAATGAGTGAGCGGCTGCAGCAACAGGGAAAGAGTCAGATCATCAGTGAGAAGACCGGCCTGCTGCTCGATCCATATTTCTCCGCAAGCAAGATGCGCTGGATACTGGACCATGTGCACGGTGCCCAAGCGGCAGCCGAAGCCGGAGAGTTAGCGTTCGGTACCGTGGACAGTTTTCTATTATGGCGACTGACGGGTGGACGCAGTCATTGCACTGATGCCACCAACGCCTCGCGAACACTTCTGTTCAATATTCACACGCAATGCTGGGATGAGGAATTGTTGACGCTATTCAACATTCCAACCTCGCTCCTTCCCACCGTCCTCGACAGTGCAGCAGACTTCGGCGTTAGCGATCCAGCCATTCTCGGCGCCGCCATTCCCATCACCGGCATCGCAGGAGATCAGCAGGCCGCCGCGTTCGGACAATGCTGTTTCGAACCAGGCATGGCCAAGAGCACTTATGGCACGGGCTGCTTCCTGCTTCTCAACACCGGCGATAAGGCGCTGCAATCGGAGAACCGACTGCTAACTACCATCGCCTATCGCCTGCACGGCAAGGTCACCTACGCGCTGGAGGGAAGCATCTTCATGGCCGGTGCCACTATGCAATGGCTGCGGGATGGATTGCGACTGTTCAAAGATGCCGCAGAGACCGAACAACTGGCGCAACAGACCGATCACAACATGCATGTTATTTTCGTTCCCGCCTTCACGGGGCTGGGAGCGCCATACTGGGATGCCGATGCGCGCGGCGCAATCTTCGGATTAACCAGAGACACTGGCATCAAGGAACTGGTCACTGCTGCGCTGCTGTCCGTTTGTTATCAGACACGCGACCTGCAGAGAGCAATGGAGGCCGATGGCGTGCGACCTGACACCCTGCGCGTGGACGGCGGTATGGCACGAAATGATTTCGTCCTGCAAAATCTGGCGAATCTGCTCGACTGCCGGGTAGATAGACCGCGCATCACTGAGACAACAGCGCTTGGGGTGGCCTGCCTCGCGGGCCTGCAATGCGGCGTGTATGACTCACTGGAAACCATTGCCCGCCAATGGCAGCTGGACAAATCCTTCTCACCGCAAAAAGACAACGCCTGGCGTGAAGAGCGTTATGCGCTGTGGCAGGATGCCGTGAACAGAACGCGCAGTAAGCTGGTATGCTGAGCCGCCGATAACTGCAGCACCAATCGGGAGGCCGCACAGTGAGAATACACCTCATCCGTCATGGACAGACCTATTGGAACAAAGAGCGACGAGTGCAGGGCCAGAGTGAATCCACTCTGTGCGAGGAAGGTCGCCAGCAGGCGACTGCGCTGCGCTCAGTCATGGATAAGCTGGCGATAGCCAAAGTGTACTGTAGCAGCAGTGTCCGCACCCGCGAGACTGCAGAGATACTTTTTGGCGACAGAGATGTCGACACAGAGTATCGTGATGCGTTAAGAGAAATCATGCTGGGGCCATGGGAGGGTTTCCTGCAGGCCGAGATGAAGGAAAAATTTCCCGAAAGTTTCGATCATTTCTGGCACTTTCCTCATCTTTTCAATCTGGCTGGCGCGGAGACTTTCGAGCAGGTACAGCAACGAGGCAGGGCGGAATTGCAGAGTATTATCGCCGAGGCGGCTGGACAGGATGTGGTCGTCATCAGCCACGGGGTCTTCATCAAAACAATACTCTGTCAGCTGGAAGACCGCCCCTTAGAGCGCCTATGGGAACCACCCGCCATGCATAATTGTTCGCATAGCATAGTGGCCATAGGTAATGACCGGGACTCGGTCCCGCAAATAATTCAATACGCAGGAACGGTGCAATAAGCTACAGCGCCGACAGGTCTCATCAACGCATAGATTTTCCCCCAACAAAAAGGATAAAACGCAATGAACGCAACTTCCGAAGATCAGTCATCCGCCAGCCTCAGTGGCCGCAAGGCGCTAACCACCGTCGCACTGCTCATTCTTGTCGCCGGACTGGGCCTGGGTGCCTATGCCCTGTTCGCCTCACTCGGGGTATGGTTTGGTATGTGGGATTTCCGTACCGGCTTTGACATGCTCCGTACCGTCAACGCCAGTGCCGACTGGGTGGCGTGGATATCGCTGGCGCTGACTATTGGAATCTTTGTTGCCGCTCGTCGCATCGCCCCAGCCAATGCGAAAAGGCTCGCGACATTTGCTGCTGTTGGAACCATCGCTGCCGCGCTCGCCTATCTTGTTCCGGAGACATACCGGGCACCGGAAGGGACACCGCCGATCCACGACATCACTACCGACACTGACAATCCGCTACAGTTCGTCGCTGTCGCGCCGCTGCGTGCCAATGCGCCCAACTCCGTGATCTATGGCGACCAACCTAACTGGGATGCAGTCAAAATGGCTGCTGCACAGAAGGAAGCTTATCCGGAGATAGTTCCACAGGAATTCACCGAGTCCAAAGAAGAGGTTTTCAATCGCGTCCTCGAGGCCGTCAACACACTGGGTTGGGAGTTGGTCGATCAGAACCTCGCAGAAGGACGCGTTGAGGCCACCGACACGACATTCTGGTTTCGCTTCAAGGACGACGTGATTATATTGATCACCGAGACGCCGAATGGCACCGTGCTGAATGCCCGCTCCAAGTCTCGCGTCGGCGGCAGCGATATCGGCAAGAACGCCGCCCGCCTGCGCGCACTGTTTGCGGAAATCCGTTAGCACACCGGGCTACTGTCACTCAATTACCACCTTTGCCACCGGAGCTGTCTCGCAGGTGGTGATTGAGACGCCTGACAAGCCAACGCCGTAGCGGTGGAATGTCCGTTGCGAGCAAAGCAATCCCGAGTGGAATCATCCAAAATCCAAGCACCGGTAGAAATCCAAGAATCCCGCCCACGATCAGCACCAAACCGAGGATACCCCTGAGCACAGGCGGCAGATAACGCTTCCCCTGCTTCAGAAAACGATATGACAGCGCAACTAGACGTCGCCGACGACGGTTTCTTCGATGCAGACTGGTGCCGGCCTGATTGCGCTTGATCTCAGTGTTGCTCAAAGACACCTCGTTGGTATTTAGCACTCGTAGATCCACAAAATGTCTACGCAACAGCAGCTCTTGAAATGGGCCTCGCTACACCCCTGTGCTATCCTTACGGCCCGTATCGCCCGCGAAGTTACAGGTAACAACGTGTCACTATTCACAACCCGGCCAATGTTTCTATTCAGTGCGATTGCTCTGGCAGTGATTGTTGTCTCACAGGGCGGCAGCTATCTGGTCAACAGCATGATTCCGCTTGGCAGTACAGTGGAGTGGAACTCCCTCGTACATCTGACCCATATTCGCAATATGGGGGGCGTGTTCGGAATGTTCCAGGGCCGGGGCTGGCTGTTTGCGCTTTTCAGCGTTGCGCTGATTGTCGGACTGATTGTCTATCTGTTGCGCAGCCCCGGGGTGAAACACTACGAGTTCATTTGTTTCGGCTTCATAGCTGGAGGCGGCGGCAGCAATATTCTTGATCGGCTGATCTATGGCAGCGTCGTGGATTTCATCAACATCCAGCACATTCCCTACTGGCACTACATCTTCAACACAGCCGATGTCATGGTGCATGTAGGACTGTGGCCAATGCTGTATCTGAGCCTCTTCGAGCGGGCATCTGAGACTGGCACAGCATCTTGACTGAGAGTGATTGAAACTCAGTCCCGATAGTGCAGGGCTGCTGCCTCCGATGCCCTGCAGGTGTTGATTTCTGCACCCATCGATTGCAGCGTATCCTCCAGCGCTGACAGAAAGAACAACACATTCTTTTGATTGCTGGCAAAGCCCATCAGCCCAATCCGCCAGATCTTCCCGGCCAGAGAGCCCAACCCAGCACCAATCTCAAGGCTATAGTTTGTCAATAAAGCAGTCCGCACGGCAGTCTCGTCGACACCGGCAGGCACACTCACCGCATTGAGCTGCGGGAGACGGCAGGACGGCTCCACCATGAGGCTCAATCCCATCGCCTCCAGCCCTGCGACTAATGCCTCGTGATGGAGGGCATGACGCCGCCAGGACTTCTCCAGCCCCTCCTCCTGCAATATCAACAGTGCCTCATGCAATGCGTACAATGTGTTGACCGGCGCAGTGTGATGATAGCTGCGCCTGCGGCCTGTGCCCCAGTAGTCCATGATCAGATTCATGTCCAGAAACCAGCTTTGCACCCTGCAGCGACGCTGCCGTATAAACTCAACAGCTTTCGGGCTGAAGGTGATAGGTGAAAGTCCAGGCACACAAGACAGGCACTTCTGTGATCCGGAATACACCACATCCAGACCCCAGCCATCCGTATCGAGCTCAATGCCTCCAAGGGACGTCACGGCGTCGACTACGCTCAGGCAGTCGTACTTGCGCGCAAGGGCCGCCAGCGTCAATGCATCACTGCGAACTCCGGTCGATGTCTCAGCGTGCACAAAGGCCAGCACGCGCACTTCCGAGTGCGCCTTGAGGGCATCCTCGACCTTGTTGAGATCAACGGGAGAACCCCATTCATCACTCACCATGATCGCAGTCGCGCCACAGCGTTCGACGTTCTCCTTCATACGTCCACCAAATACGCCGTTCTGGCAGACGATGACCTTGTCACCATGCTCCAAGAGGTTCACGAAGGCAGCCTCCATGCCGGCGGAGCCGGGAGCGGAGATCGGTAGGGTCAGAGGGTTAGAAGTTTTGAATGCATACTTGAGAAGCGCTTTGATTTCATCCATGAGGCGGATGAACTCAGGGTCGAGATGACCAATAGTGGGGCGTCCGATCGCTTCAAGGACGCGCGGACTCACATCGGTCGGGCCGGGTCCGAGCAGCGTCCGCACAGGAGGATGGAATGAAGTCGTCATGCTCTAACTCCTGAAAACTCGAAATCCCAGAAACGCAAAAGCCGAGTAGAACCCGGCTCTTGTCGATATTTCAATCAGTTTGATACTCAGGCTTCTGAGGAATCGCCATCCACACCGTCGGGACGATCCACCAGCTCAACATACGCCATAGGCGCGTTGTCACCGGGTCGCATACCGCACTTCAAAATGCGGATGTAACCACCAGGACGCTCGTTGTAACGAGGACCGAGTGCAGTAAAGAGCTTGCCGACTGCAGCCTTGTCGCGCAGACGGTTAAAGGCAAGACGACGATTTGCAACACTGTCACTCTTAGCGAGAGTAATCAACGGCTCAGCAACCATTCGCAGTTCTTTCGCCTTGATGACTGTAGTCTTGATGATTTCATGCTCAACCAAAGAAACAGTCATGCTGCGCAGCATGGCCTTGCGGTGAGAACTATTGCGGCTCAGTTGACGTCCACTTTTACGATGACGCATATCTTCTAATTCCTGTTCGTACCATCGCGCCTGCTGGCACTCGGTCACTCTTCGTTAAAAACCTGATTGAATTACTCTCGCGAGTATTTTTGTCAGCCGACTGATACTCAGCCTCGATCGTCAGATCGGAGGCTAGACGGAGGCCAATTTTCGAGACGCAGACCCAATGAAAGGCCACGCGTCGCAAGTACATCCTTGATCTCAGTTAGTGATTTCTTGCCAAGATTCGGCGTCTTTAGCAGTTCTACTTCGGTTCGTTGAATCAGGTCACCGATGTAGTAAATGTCCTCTGCCTTCAGGCAGTTAGCTGACCGCACCGTCAGCTCGAGATCATCAACCGGACGCAGCAGGATCGGGTCGATCTCGTCTTCCGGCTCATCGGGAACACTAGCAACCTGGCTCTGCAAGTCCACGAATACTGCGAGCTGATGTTGCAGAATCGTTGCGGCACGTCGGATCGCTTCTTCAGGATCGATCGTACCGTTCGTACGCAGATCAATGATCAGCTTGTCCAGGTCAGTACGCTGCTCCACACGGGTGCTTTCAACGGAATACGCAACGGTGGTTACAGGTGTGTAGGAAGCATCGAGGAACAAACGGCCAACTGCACGAGTCTCGTCATCGTTGGAAACGCGCGTGTCCGCCGGAGCGTAACCACGACCCTTGCGCACGGTCATCCTCATGTTAAGTTCGCCACTGTCATTGAGATTCGCGATGACATGATCTGGGTTCACGATTTCAACATCGTGGCCAACAGTGATACTGCCGGCTGTCACTACACCAGCGCCTTTGGCGTTCAGCGTGATGACCGCTTCATCCTGGCCATTAAGAATCACAGCAACACCCTTCAGGTTCAACAGGATCTCTATCACATCCTCCTGAACACCCTCAATGGTGCTGTATTCATGCACAACGCCGTCGATCTCAACTTCTTCAATCGCACAACCAGGCATTGAAGACAGCAGAATACGTCTCAGAGCATTTCCCAAAGTATGTCCGAAGCCGCGCTCCAGAGGTTCAAGCACCACCTTAGAGTGATACTTGTCATACTCTTCAACCTTAATCAATTGCGGTGTCAAAAAATCCGACAATGAAATCTGCATGGAATCACCCTTCAATTAGCTAGCCAGTTTACTACTTGGAGTAAAGCTCAACTATCAAGTTTTCATTAATGTCAGGAGACAGGTCAGCGCGATCAGGCTTGCGGCTGAATTGACCTTCCAGCTTCTCGCTGTTCACGTTAATCCAATCAGCGGCAGTGCGCTGACCGGCCAGATCCATAGCTGCCTTAATCCTGAGCTGCTCTTTCGCTTTCGGGCGAACTGCAACGACATCACCAGGTGATATTTGGTAAGAGGGAACATTTATAACTACACCATTCACCAGAATGGATTTATGAGTCACCAATTGACGGGACTCTGCACGAGTAGAACCGAACCCGATGCGGTATACCACGTTATCAAGACGTGATTCCAAAAGCTGCAAGAGGTTCTCGCCGGTAGCACCTTTCAATCGAGCGGCTTCTTTGTAGTAACTTGCGAACTGACGCTCTAGAACGCCATAGATTCTGCGAATCTTCTGCTTTTCGCGCAGTTGCACACCGTAGTCAGATAGTCTCCCGCGGCGTTGGCCGTGTTGGCCAGGCGCGTTTTCGATCTTGCATTTGCTGTCCAACGGACGAACGCCACTCTTAAGGAACAGGTCAGTTCCTTCACGTCGCGCTAGCTTACACTTCGGGCCTAAATAACGGGCCATATTCTGTCTCCTATGTTCTTATCTCTTCAAGATAAGCCACTAAATTACAAAAATTCCAAACAGAGTGATGCGAATCAGACAATAAAGTCTACACACGTCGCTTCTTGGGTGGACGACAGCCGTTATGAGGCATAGGCGTTACGTCGGTTATGTTGCTGACTTTCAAACCGCAGCCGTTGAGAGCACGGACAGCAGACTCGCGTCCTGGTCCCGGGCCATTGACTTTTACATCAAGATTTTTCAAACCGTAAAGTTCGATAGCAGCTTTACCTGCACGTTCAGCAGCCACCTGGGCAGCAAACGGGGTGCTCTTGCGCGAACCACGGAAGCCTGAACCTCCGGAAGTAGCCCAACTGAGTGCGTTGCCCTGACGATCTGTAATCGTAACGATGGTGTTGTTAAACGAAGCATGGATGAATGCGATTCCATCCACTACCTCTTTGCGCGCTTTTTTCTTCGTTACTTTCGCTGCTGCTGGCTTTGCCATAAATTATTCCTGATTCAATATGTCTGCTTCTACCGACTTAAACATAACCTGGACTCGCAATGAGTCGAGCCCAAAGACTGTTCAAAATCTGATTATTTGCGTATCGGCTTACGTGGACCTTTACGTGTACGAGCATTGGTCTTGGTACGTTGACCACGAACCGGCAGTGAACGACGGTGACGAATGCCTCTGAAGCAACCAAGATCCATCAGACGCTTGATTGCCATCGACAACTCACGACGCAGATCACCCTCAACGGTGAACTTGGCCACTTCAGCACGGACGCTGTCCAATTGCTCAGGAGAAAGCGCGCTTGTCTTGGTGTGCGGAGCAATACCAGTGTTTGCGCATATAGCTTTTGCCCTGGTAGCACCGATTCCGAAGACGTAGCCAAGGGAAATCACAATATGCTTATTATCCGGTATGTTGACACCTGCAATACGTGCCATATTTCTACTCCACTTTAAAGATTACTTACGTGCTCAAAAACGCTTTGAGCCAAAATTACGGGGGGGCAAAGGATACACTCTGACCAGTAAAAAAACAACCAAACGCTCAGCCCTGACGCTGTTTATGTCTGGGCTCAGATGAACAGATTACTCTGACCACGCCATTGCGTTTTACTACTTTGCACTTACGACAAACTTTCTTTACTGATGCTCTGACTTTCACTTTACTGTTCTCCAAAAAAACCGGCCAAATTATCCGGGGCCAATTGTCCGAGGTTCAAAATATCCCTAGAGCCAGGCTCCAATGGGCAGATAAATCTTTAGAGGCCTCCGCGGCCAAAACTACCCAGGTTTGATTTCTTCATCAGCGAATCATACTGATGAGACATCAAGTGAGACTGCACCTGAGACATGAAGTCCATGCTGACAACGACAACAATCAGCAATGCTGTTCCACCAAGATTAAAAGGCACATTGGCCATCATCTGGAAGAAGTTCGGCAGCAGACACACACTAGTGATATACACGGCACCGAACATGGTCAATCGAGTCAATACAGAATCAATATACTTAGCAGTCTGCTCACCTGGTCGAATCCCGGGGATGAATGCACCGGATTTCTTCAGGTTCTCTGCCACATCTTTGGGATTAAAAACCAAAGCAGTGTAAAAAAAGCAGAAAAACACAATCATCGCGCTGAAAATAATGATGTACAGAGGCTGACCTGGGCCAATCATTAGCGCTAGATCCTGCAACCATTCCGCACCTTCAGACTGACCAAACCACTGCCCGAGTGACGCCGGGAACAACAGGATACTGCTGGCGAAAATCGCAGGAATCACCCCCGCCATGTTCACTTTCAGCGGCAAGTGACTGGATTGGGCGGCGTACATCTTGCGACCTTGCTGCCGTTTTGCGTAATTCACGGTAATGCGGCGCTGACCTCGTTCTATAAAAACGATAGCAGCCATTACAACAACGGCGATGATCGCGACCATGAACAGCAAAAGACCACTAATCTGCCCCTCATAAGCCTGAGACAAAGAGTTACCGATTGCGCCAGGCAAGCCGGCAACTATACCCGCGAATATCAGCATAGAAATGCCATTTCCAACGCCGCGCTCAGTAATCTGCTCGCCAAGCCACATCATGAACATCGCACCTGTCACCAGTGACACAATCGCTGTCAGGGTGAATCCCATCCCAGGGCTATAAGCCATAGGCGCGAGCAAACCAACAGTCATGCCGGTACCTTGCACCAGAGCCAGAACCAGCGAACCGTAGCGCGTATACTGAGTTATCTTTCTGCGACCAGACTCGCCTTCTTTCTTCAACTGCTCCAGCTGAGGACTTACTGCCGTCAGCAACTGCATAATGATTGAGGCCGATATGTACGGCATGATTCCTAAAGCGACAATACTCATTCGCTCCAGCGCACCACCCGAAAACATGTTGAACAATCCGAGGAATGTACCCTCGTTCTGATTAAACAGATTTGTCAACTGATTCGGATCAATCCCCGGAACTGGAATATGTGTCCCAATTCGATAGACAAATAACGCGAGCAGCAAAAACAACAAACGTGCTTTCAACTCGCCTAAACCGGCGCCTATTTTCTCAGAATTAAAAGTGGGTTTAGTCGCCATCGCGGTTTACTTAATCCTTGCTGCCAGCTTTCTTTGGGAGTCTCTTTCCGTTCTTGCCGACATTCTTATCAATAACTACCTCAATGATCTTACCACCAGCAGCTTCAATCGCCGCGCGGGCACCCGCAGTTACACGAAGGCCTTTCACTGTAATCGGCTTGCTGACGTCACCGGACAGCATGATCTTGACGCGACGAATCACGCTCGTAATCAAATTGGCTTCGCGCAACGCTACAATATCGATGACCTCAGCAGTTAATTTCACCAACTCACTGGTACGTACCTCTGCAGTGATGCGACCCACTCGGGAAGAGAAGCCAAACTTTGGCAAGCGGCGCTGCAATGGCATCTGTCCGCCTTCAAAACCTGGACGCACTGAACCACCGCTACGTGCCTTTTGACCCTTGTGTCCGCTGCCACAAGTTTTACCCAGACCGCTACCGATACCGCGGCCTACGCGGCGGCGTGGTTTTGTGCTGCCTGGTGCAGGACTCAACGTATTCAAATGCATTTCTTATTCCTCACCTTCAACAGACAACATGTAGCGAATCTTGGTGATCAGCCCGCGATTTGCTGGCGTATCCAGCACCTCAACGCTCTGATGCATACGACGCAGACCAAGGCCTTTCAGGCACTGTCTGTGTCTCTCCATCGTGCCAATGGGACTGCGCACTAGGGTTACCTTAACTTGTTTTGTAGCCATATCTGCTAACCTAAAATTTCTTCAAGAGTTTTACCGCGCTTGGCCGCAATAGTTTCCGGCGCGCGCATGTGTTTCAGGCCTTTGAACGTTGCATAAACCACGTTCACAGGATTGGTGGATCCATAACATTTAGCCAGTACGTTCTGAACACCGGCCAGTTCCATGATCGCACGCATTGCACCACCGGCGATTACGCCAGTACCTTCCGATGCTGGTTGCATGTAGACCTTGGAAGCACCGTGACGTGCCTTCACCGGGTACTCCAGCGTATGACCATCAAGAGATACGGATATCATGTTTCGGCGAGCGGCCTCCATAGCCTTCTGGATAGCCAACGGAACTTCGCGCGCTTTGCCGCGACCGAAGCCGACGCGACCGTTGCCATCACCAACTGCAGTCAGGGCTGTAAAGCTGAATATACGACCACCCTTTACAACTTTGGCAACGCGATTTACCTGGATCAACTTCTCCTGCAAACCTTCTTCGTTCTTTTTCGCCTCTTCTTTGTATGCCATATCTCATTCAACCCTTAAAATTCAAGACCGCCTTCACGTGCGGCTTCGGCCAATGCCTTAACTCGGCCATGGTAGTTATATCCAGCGCGGTCAAACGCAACCTTGCCGACTCCTGCAGCTTTGGCTCGCTCGGCAATCATGCCGCCGATAATCGTAGCCGCTGCAACGTTTCCAGTGACAGTGCCCCTGAGGGATTTGTCGAGGGTAGAAGCGCTCGCCAACACTTCGGCGCCGCTTGGAGAAATAATTTGAGCATAAATATGACGCGGCGTGCGGAATACACACAGACGGTTCACGTTCAGCTGACTGATCTTTGCTCTGGTCTTACGTGCACGACGCAACCGTGCCTGCTTCTTTACGTTCATAGTCTCAAGCCTTATTTCTTCTTAGCTTCTTTCCTATACACATTTTCATCGAGATAACGAATGCCTTTGCCCTTATATGGCTCTGGCGGACGGAACTCGCGTATTTTGGCTGCAACCTCGCCCACTAACTGCTTATCTGCACCGGAAAGCACAATCTCCGTAGGAGTCGGCGTCTCCGCAGTAATACCCTTAGGCACAACGAAATCGACAGGATGAGAAAACCCCACCGAAATATTCAGCATATCGCCCTGAGCCTTGGCACGATAACCAACACCCTGAAGCTGCAATTTTTTCTGAAAGCCCTTGCTCACGCCGGTGACCATATTGTTCACAAGCGCCCTGAACGTTCCAGACAGCGCAACTGCCTCTCTGGTCTTGTTCTTGGCAGACACGCGCAAGGTATCGCCTTCCTGAGAAATCTGGACCGAACTGTGCAAAGCCATCTGCAGGCTGCCTTTGCTCCCTTTAACGGAGAACAGACCTTCCGCTAATGTCGCCTCAACACCGTTCGGCAATTGAACCGGGTTATTTGCTACTCTGGACATATTCTTGCTCTATTAACTGGATTACTGAATTTGTGTTTAGAACACTGTACACAAAACTTCGCCACCAAGACCCGCAGCACGAGCTTGTTTGTCAGTCATGAGTCCCTGGTGCGTTGAGACTATCGCGATACCCAAACCACCCCTATTCTTGGGAAGGTCTGCTTTACCGCGGTACAATCTCAGACCAGGACGGCTCTCTCTCTTGATCTCTTCAATTACAGGTCGGCCCTCGTAGTACTTAAGATCGACGGTAAGCACAGCCTTGTTGTCCGCTTCAGAAACTGAGAAGCTAGCTATATAGCCCTCGTCCTGAAGCACGCGGCAAATCGCAACCTTGCTCTTCGAAGATGGACAGACGATATTGGGTAGCTTTGCCATCTGGGCATTTCTGATGCGGGTCAACAAATCTGCAATCGGGTCAGACATACTCATAATTTATACTCCTGCTTACCAGCTTGCCTTTGTCAATCCGGGCACATCGCCGCGCATAGCTGCTTCACGCAGCTTGTGACGACACATCCCAAACTTGCGGTACACACCATGCGGGCGACCAGTAATTCTGCAACGGTTCCGTTGACGAACCGGGCTCGCATCCCGCGGCATTTTCTGCAGCTTAACCTGCGCATCCCATTTTTCTTCGTCGGTAGCGTTGAGGTCCTTCAGTACTGCCTTCACTGCCGCGCGCTTTACTGCAAACTTGGCCACAGTCAAGGCGCGTTTCTTCTCACGGGCCAGAATCGATGTTTTCGCCATATTAAGACTCCTTCGTCTCTGGTTTCGCGATAGTGCCTTTGAACGGGAAGCGCATTGCTGTGAGCAACGCACGTCCTTCATCATCCGATTGAGCGGTAGTTGTAATCGTAATGTCCAGACCGCGGAGATGTTCTACTTTGTCGTAGTCGACCTCTGGAAAAATGATCTGCTCCGTCACTCCCATCGCGTAATTACCTCTGCCGTCGAATGCTTTCGGGTTTAGGCCCCGGAAGTCACGAATACGTGGTATCGCAACACCAACCAGACGCTCAAGGAATTCATACATGCGTTCTCCTCGCAATGTAACCTTGCAACCAATTGGCCAGCCAGCACGTATCTTGAATCCTGCGATAGATTTACGAGCTTTGGTGATAACAACTTTCTGACCACTGATCAGGGCCAGCTCATTTGCTGCGCCATCCAGTATCTTCTTGTCACCAACCGCTTCCCCGACACCCATGTTCAAAACCACTTTGGTGATTTTGGGTACACGCATTGGATTATCGTACCCGAACTGTTTGGTCAGGGCTGGAATCACTTCTTTCTTGTAAAACTCTTTCAACTGAGCCATTTGGGCAACCTGAATTTACGTTAATCTATTTCTTTATTAGTGGACTTGAAAACTCGCGCCTTCTTTCCATCCTCAACCTTAAACCCCACTCGATCCGCCTTGCTGGACTCAGGGTTGAAGATTGCGATGTTCGAAATGCTGATCGCTGCTTCTTTCTCGATGATCCCACCAGACTGTCCAGCGTTCGGATTAGGCTTGGTATGACGTTTAACCATGTTCACGCCTGCGACCACAACCTTATCGTCGCCTATCAATCGAGAAACAGTTCCGCGCTTTCCCTTATCCTTACCGGTGATCACTATCACTTCGTCGTTGCACTTAATCTTTCGCATAACCGCAGCCTCAATCTCTGTCTCTGTTCTATAGCACTTCAGGTGCTAATGAAATAATTCGCATAAACTTCTCTGTACGCAGTTCGCGCGTTACTGGCCCAAATACACGTGTTCCAATAGGGGCATGCTGGTTGTTCAAGAGGATCGCCGCGTTATCGTCAAATTTGATAAGGGAACCGTCACCTCTGCGAACACCTTTCTTTGTGCGCACAACCAGGGCTGTAAGCACCTGGCCTTTCTTGACCTTGCCTCGCGGAATCGCTTCTTTGACCGTCACTTTAATGACATCGCCAATACGAGCATAACGACGGTGCGAGCCGCCCAGCACCTTGATGCACATTACTCGCTTCGCACCGCTATTGTCTGCCACATCAAGGTATGACTGTACTTGAATCATCGATTCTCTCCGAACGCTTAACTGGTTATCGCATCAGCGACTATGAGTCTGCGAATCCTAAACTCTGTGTTAAAACTTTGATTAGACTTCGACGGCTCTTTCGTCGATGGACACAAGCGCCCACGTCTTGGTCTTAGAAATGGGACGCACTTCCTTGATGGTGACAGCGTCACCTTCGTTGCACTCGTTGTTTGCGTCATGCGCATGCAACCTTGTTGAACGAGTAATGTACTTGCCATACACGGGATGCTTTACCCTGCGCTCGACCAAGACAACAATGGATTTATCCATCTTGTTGCTTACAACCCTGCCGGACACGATGCGCCCGGTTTTCTCTAATGTAGTTTCACTAAGCGACATATTCAGGACCCAACTTTCTCTTTTTCTGTAATGATAGTCTTAACCCGGGCGATATCTTTCCTGATTTTGCCCGTCAGGTGTGACTGAGCAAGCTGTCCGGTACTCTTCTGCATTCTGCAGGTGAACTTTTCACGATACAGCGTGTTCAGTTGATCGTTCAGTTCAGAAACGGTCTTTTCACGCAATTCATTGGCTTTCATTACATCACCGTCCGCTTAACAAAAGTGGTCTCAAACGGCAGCTTAGCAGCAGCCAGCTGAAACGCCTCTCTTGCCATCGTCTCATCAACACCTTCAATTTCAAACATAATGCGACCCGGCTGGATCTGCGCTACCCAATACTCGACGTTGCCCTTACCTTTGCCCTGACGCACTTCCAGAGGCTTCTGAGTGATTGGCTTGTCAGGAAACACACGAATCCATATCTTGCCTCCACGCTTCACGTGGCGAGTCATTGCACGTCTTGCAGATTCAATCTGACGGGCTGTAAGCCTGCCGCGAGAGATAGCCTTAAGACCAAACTCACCAAAATCCACGTTACTACCACGATGCGAGAGGCCGCGATTACGGCCCTTCATCATCTTGCGAAACTTTGTACGTTTTGGTTGTAACATCTTGGCCGACCCCCTACTTAGACGCTTTCTGTGGAGCCGGAACGGCTTGGTGAAGCTTCAGCACTTCACCTTTGAAAATCCATACCTTTACGCCAATCTGGCCGTAGGTAGTGCTTGCCTCAGATGTCGCGTAGTCGATATCTGCACGCAAGGTGTGCAGCGGCACACGACCTTCCCGGTACCACTCTGACCGAGCAATTTCTGCACCACCCAGACGCCCACCGACCTGTACTTTAATTCCTTCAGCGCCCTGACGCATGGCGTTCTGTACAACGCGCTTCATGGCGCGCCGGAACATGACACGGCGCTCAAGTTGCTGAGCAACGCTGTCGGCCACAAGCTGGGCATCCAGATCAGGCTTGCGAATTTCCTCAATGTTGAGGTGCACAGGCACACCCATTTCTTTTGCAAGCATGGCTCGCAGCGTTTCAACATCCTCGCCCTTCTTGCCGATGACTATGCCAGGGCGGGCAGTGAAAATTGTAATTCTTGCAGTTTGTGCAGGGCGCTCAATCTCGATACGAGAAACAGACGCCGCAGCAAGCTTCTTCCTGAGCAATGCGCGCACTCTCAGATCGACAAGCAGATTTTCTGCGTAATTTTTGCCTTCAGCGAACCACACTGACGTGTGCTTCTTGACAATACCAAGCCGAATTCCGGTTGGATGTACTTTTTGACCCATCCCAATCTCCTACTTATCGGCTACTTTAACGGTGATGTGGCAAGAGCGTTTGAAGATGCGATCCGCTCTTCCTTTGGCCCGTGGACTAATCCGCTTCATTGTTACTCCTTCGTCGACGTAAATGGTTGATACTTTTAACTCATCCACATCAGCACCTTCGTTGTGCTCGGCGTTAGCAATGGCCGAGTCGAGCACTTTCTTTATAATTTCGGCACCCTTTTTGGGGCTGAATGTCAGCAACTGCAAGGCTTCTTCAACACCCTTGCCGCGGATCTGATCAGCCACCAGTCTCGCTTTTTGTGCAGAGAGCCGAGCGCCTTTTAATTTAGCAACCACTTCCATCTCTATATCCCCGTTAATTAGCGCTTGGCTTTCTTATCAGCCGCGTGACCACGGAAGGTGCGAGTCAGAGCGAACTCGCCCATTTTGTGACCAACCATATCCTCGGAAACAAACACAGGCACATGCTGGCGACCGTTGTGGACTGCTATTGTCAAACCAATCATGTCTGGAGAAATCATCGAACGACGCGACCAAGTCTTTATAGGACGCTTGTCGTTGTTCTCCATCGCTGTTTGCACTTTCTTCATCAAATGAAGGTCTATGAAGGGACCTTTTTTCAGTGAACGTGGCACTTTTATTTCCTCTAGTAGGAGCCGTTATCGGCTCGCATTTCTGCGGCGTACAATCAGCTTGGTGGTACGCTTGTTTGTTCTGGTTTTATAACCCTTCGTTGGAACACCCCATGGAGACACAGGATGGCGTCCACCAGAGGTACGGCCTTCGCCACCACCATGAGGGTGATCGACCGGGTTCATCGCCACACCACGGACGGTCGGACGAACACCACGCCAACGTACAGCACCGGCTTTCCCTAAGGACCGCAGAGCGTGTTCTGCATTGGAAACTTCACCCATGGTTGCACGGCATTCAGCCAATATTTTTCTCATCTCGCCGGAACGCAAGCGAAGGGTTGCATAACCACCTTCTCTTGCAACGAGCTGCGCAGAAGCGCCAGCACTACGCGCGATCTGGGCGCCCTTGCCAGGCTTCATCTCAACACAGTGAACCGTACTACCAAGCGGGATGTTTCGCAGAGGCAAACAGTTACCCGGCTTAATTGACGCGGCCTCTCCTGAAACCAAGACGTCGCCCGCAGCAACCTTGGCTGGAGCGATTATGTAACGTCGCTCTCCATCTGCATAAAGCATCAAAGCAATGTGCGCTGTTCTATTCGGATCGTATTCCAGTCTCTCAACTGTGCCGGGAATACCATCCTTGTCGCGACGGAAATCGACAATACGATACTTCTGCTTATGACCACCACCCACGTGACGAGTAGTGATCCGACCCAAGTTATTGCGACCGCCAGACTTAGTCTTCGTCGCAAGCAACGGTCCGTATGGTTCGCCTTTATGCAGATCCTTGTTTACAACCTTGACTACGAATCTGCGCCCTGGAGAGGTTGGTTTACACTTTACAACTGCCATGACCGTTAACCCCTTTTCTTAGCTCAACTCGGCAAAGTCAATTTCATGACCCTGCTCAAGCAGAACATAAGCCTTTTTCCAGTTTGATTTTTTACGGATACCACCACGCGCAGTACGCTTGGTCTTACCCTTAACGTTAAGTACCTGAAGCCCGGCAACAGAGACTTTAAATATGGTCTCAACCGCTTCCTTGATTTCGCTCTTGGTAGCATCGTTCGCCACCTTAAATGCCACTTGATTTCTTACTTCAGCCATGATGGTAGCCTTCTCAGAAATATGCGGACCAAGAATTATCGAATACAGTCTCGCTTGATTCACGACAGCATCTCCTCAACTTTCTTTAGTGCGGGCACCGTCATCAGCACCTTATCGAAACCGATCAGACTCACAGGATCCAATCCAGCAGCATCGAGCACATCGACCTTATGAAGATTACGTGCCGCCAAAAACAAATTCTCTGCAATATCTTCCGCAACGATCAACACGTTATCGAGAGCAAATTCGTTGAGTTTGCTGACCAGATCCTTAGTTTTGTGAGAACTGACAACGAAATCGTCAACTATCAGCAAACGACCCTGCCTTATCAGTTCGGACATGATGCAGGCCATCGCGCCACGATACATTTTCTTGTTTAGCTTTTTGCTGTGATCCTGAGGGCGCGCAGCAAATGTCACACCACCGGTACGCCACAGCGGACTACGAATGGTACCTGCACGTGCACGCCCAGTTCCCTTCTGACGCCAAGGCTTACGACCACCACCGCTGACGTCGGAGCGAGTTTTCTGCTGAACAGTACCCTGCCTTGCACCAGCAAGAAAGGTAGTTACGGTCTGATGAACCAGCGCTTCGTTGAACTCACGCCCGAACGCCTCATCAGATATAGAAATGGTTTCTTTACCCTGCTGATTGCCGGGTTTTGCAATATTTAATTCCATTGCTTACCCCTTGGACACTGGATATTTAACAGAAGGACGAATGATGACATTGGAGCCTGTTGCGCCAGGAAGCGCACCCTTAACGAGCAAAAGGTTGTTGGCGACATCTACCTGTATGATCTCGAGGCTCTGGGTAGTCACACGAGCATCACCCATATGACCTGCCATCTTCTTGCCCTTCCATACGCGACCCGGGGTCTGACACTGACCAATAGAGCCAGGAACACGATGCGAACGTGAATTACCGTGCGTGGCATCCTGCATATGGAAGTTGTGGCGCTTGATGACGCCCTGAAAACCCTTACCTTTCGAGGTGCCGGTAACGTCGACCTTTTGCCCTGCAGAGAACTGCTCAACGGTAAGCTCGTTACCTGTAGCAAGATGACTCAACTGGTCTGCGTCTGCACGCAGCTCCCAAAGACCGGAACCGGCCTCGGTACCCGCCTTAGCAAAATGCCCAGCCAGAGACTTAGAAACTCGTGACGCCTTACGCTCGCCAGTAGTAACCTGGACAGCACTGTAGCCGTCAACTGCGGCGGTCTTGATCTGAGTCACCCTGTTGGGATGAACTTCGACGACCGTAACCGGTATAGACAAACCTTCTTCAGTGAAAACGCGCGTCATGCCGCTTTTTCGACCGACTAATCCAATCGACATTTTATAAACCTCATCGTGTACGGGGCTGAAACCCGCTATGGCTGCTTTCGCATTACACCATGTTCGCTACAGAACAGAATCAACGTGCCCGTAGGCAAGTTTTATCAGTATCACCAATATATATACTGCGCTGCTGCAAACCCGGCAATCAATCTGAAAAATGCACGCGGCATCAACCCAGACTAATCTGAACCTCTACACCAGCCGCCAGATCCAACTTCATTAAAGCATCAACAGTCTTTTCGGTGGGCTCAACAATATCCAGCAAACGCTTATGAGTGCGGATTTCGTATTGATCACGCGCATCCTTATTCACGTGCGGTGAAATCAGAATGGTATAACGCTCTGTATTCGTAGGCAGAGGAATAGGGCCGCGCACTTGGGCGCCGGTCCGCTTCGCCGTGTCGACGATTTCCTGAGTAGACTGATCGATCAGCCGATGATCAAAGGCTTTAAGCCGAATCCTAATACGCTGATTTTGCATCTACTCAATTCTCCAAAAAACTTTTTAAATGAAACAGTTACTAAATACGCTTATTTTTTCAGCTTCAATACAGAAAAAATGGAAGCGAGATTCTAAGGTTGAGGCCGATCAGTGTCAAGCGAAAGAACTTTAATTACTTCACATCCCTGCCCTTGACATCCCTGCATCGTCCCTCGGGCGGCCACACTTCCAACAAACAAGTATTTATTCGAAAATCTTAGCAACGACGCCGGCACCTACAGTTCGACCACCCTCACGGATAGCAAAGCGCAGACCATCATCCATCGCAATCGGGTTGATCAACGTCACTACCATCTTGATGTTGTCACCCGGCATCACCATCTCAACATCCTCTGGAAGCTCACACGCCCCTGTCACATCCGTCGTACGGAAGTAGAATTGCGGACGGTAACCTTTGAAGAACGGAGTATGACGACCGCCCTCTTCCTTGCTCAGAATGTACACCTCTGCCTCAAACTTCGTGTGCGGAGTAATTGAGCCCGGCTTAGCCAACACCTGGCCACGCTCTACGTCCTCACGCTTGGTACCACGCAACAGTACACCGACGTTCTCACCCGCTCGACCCTCGTCCAACAACTTGCGGAACATCTCTACACCCGTGCAAGTAGTCTTAGTCGTATCCTTAAGACCTATAATCTCAATCTCGTCGCCCACCTTCACAATGCCACGCTCAATTCGGCCTGTCACGACTGTGCCACGACCAGAAATGGAGAACACGTCTTCGATTGGCAAAAGGAAAGGCTTCTCAATATCACGCACTGGATCAGGGATATACGCATCCAACGTTTCCACCAGCTTGCGCACTGCCGGCATGCCCAGCTCAGACGTGTCACCCTCCAGCGCCTTGAGCGCAGAACCAATCACGATCGGTGTGTCGTCGCCCGGGAAATCATAGGTATCAAGAAGCTCGCGCACTTCCATCTCAACCAGCTCCAGCAACTCAGCGTCATCTACCATGTCCGCCTTGTTCATGAACACAACGATGTACGGGACACCCACCTGACGAGACAGCAGGATGTGCTCACGCGTCTGCGGCATTGGACCGTCAGCAGCGGACACCACCAAAATTGCGCCATCCATCTGCGCAGCACCCGTGATCATGTTCTTTACATAGTCAGCGTGCCCAGGACAGTCAACGTGTGCGTAGTGGCGAATCGATGAGTCGTACTCCACGTGGGAAGTATTGATCGTGATACCTCGCTCTCTCTCTTCCGGGGCATTGTCGATTTGATCGAAAGCTCGAATCTCTCCACCCCAAGTCTCCGCACATACACGCGTCAAAGCCGCAGTCAGCGTTGTCTTACCATGGTCTACGTGGCCGATTGTACCTACGTTCACGTGCGTCTTTTTTCTTTCGAACTT
>CAIOZF010000130.1 GCA_903862645.1 uncultured Gammaproteobacteria bacterium | reverse complement strand
GGTATCAAAATCTTCGACCGGGATGATGCGGGCATCGTCATCTTCGTCGATGTCGGCTTCAATGGTGACATCGCTTTGTAGCGTCGCGCAGCAGGCCAGGGTCTTGCCTTCATCGCGCTCGAAATCCATTAGTGCAAACGGATTGGACTCCCCGTGTTCGACATTGCCATCGGCCACGTGCACCTTGCAGGTGCCGCACAGACCATGCCCGCAGGCATGGGGCAGGTAAATACCCTGACGCAGGGCGGCGTCAAGGATAGTCTGGCCCTCCTCGACTTCGATGGTAGCGCCAAGCGGTTCAATAGTGAGTAGCTGGGACATGATTCAGATCACAACAAAAATACATCTGGGTTTACGGGTGACAGACTCTGATTAGGGCAGGATTGCCCTAATCAGAATGCCTGCTTTTTATCGTCGATTTTTGCGCGTATGCCTTCCAGTGCCGGCGTACGAAAGCGAATCAGCGACTTGTGCGACAGACCATGGTGTTCCAATGACTTGCCCACATCCGGAATGAAACGCTTACTTGAGTTGAACCATTGCGTACGCTTCCAGTCGATGTCCTCGAATTCCGGATGTTCGCCATACAACTCGGGCAGCACGTCGCGCACCAAAGCCCCGAAGGGCAGGGTAGGAGGCAAAGGCACGCACAGTGGCGCAGCAAACATCAGATGGTTTTCCCAGCATAGAAAGATCAGCCGCTTGCCATGGAACTGGCTCTCGTGATCTTGCTGGCGCAACGGATAATCACCCAGATGCACCATCAATCCTTTACTTGCTTCTTGCATGATTACTCTCCATGATCCTTTGGTTTCATGCGGCCGCTCCACTGCTTGAAGTGCTGGCGGTCTTCGCTGCTTGAAAATTCGCCATTGTCTTCGCCAGCGTTGATGCCGTAGTAGCGAATGACTTCGCGCACCGGACTGTCGCCGGGGGACGCTGGATTAATCTCTTCGGGATAGCAGGAGCCCTGATAAATCTGATGTACCGGCAGCCAGGCTTGCACATACTTCTTTGGTTCATGATCGAAAATCTCTTTGCAGTGGTCGCTGCAGAAGTGATATTTCTGTTCCATGTAGGTGCTTTCACGGAAGGCGATCTGGGTTGGGTCGCCTTTCTCGGTAAAGAGCATCGGTACCTGGCAGGTCTGACACAGCATCGGCAAAATCTGGTTGTACCAGCGGCCTTCTTTGCCTTCGGATTGTTCGCCCCAATGCTCCAGACGCGCGCGATAGTAGCGATCAAAGGTGTCGGGATATTTGCTTGAGAGCCAGTCCAGCTCGTCCTTGCTGGGGATCCAGGTGTGGAACGCCGCAGCATGGCCATATTGATAGAACGTCGCCCAGGCCTGATGGCTGATATGGTCCTTGCCCTCGCAGGCCTGTTCCCAGCCTTTTGGCTTGCGGATGCCGTAGCGCTCGAGATCGGCAAACAGCGCGCCACCGTTTGACTCGGCATACATTTCCCATGCCTCTTTCCAGCTCATCACGCGCTTTGGCAGCATGTAATCCTGCATCATGGCCACCAGAGTCAGCAGCCGATAACCACGCCAGAACCACTTGTCCATCCAGCGCTGCACGATAGGTACATTGGCCGGATCCTGTTCGAGCATAAATTTGATGCACTCGATACCGAGGGTCATGTGACGTGATTCGTCGGACTGCGCCGAGAATCCAAAGGTCACCGTCGATAAGTCGCCGTTATGCGCAGCGCCGGACATGAAAGGTACAAACAGCAGATTGGTCAGCACGTATTCGAACGAAAAGCTAACCGCGGTCAGAAACTCAAACGGGCCGCTGGAATACGCATCTTCAAAAAAGCTTTTTGGTACCGACAGATACCAGAGGTTATCGAACCAATGGTTCGCGTTGTGCATGCCGTTGTAATACTTGTTGTAATGCGAGATCGCATGGGTCTCGGTCTGGAAGTGACGCAGCTCGTCAACGGCTTGCATTTGCGCCGCCACACGTGCACCGGCACCAGTAAACTGCCGTCCTGCATGGGCAAAGCCGCGATGCGCGTAATACTCGAGTGGCGTGACACCCTGAATGAACAGCTTCAG
>CAIOZF010000129.1 GCA_903862645.1 uncultured Gammaproteobacteria bacterium | reverse complement strand
CTGCGCCGAATGAAAAAACGGGGGGCGCGCCGTCATTGCCGTCGGTTACGACGATGTGCAGCAACGCTTCATCGTGAGAAATTCTTGGGGCAGCGGCTGCGGTATTAAGTGTACTTTGCGCTGCCGTAAGCGTATCCGCTCGGCGGGGGATTGGCGGCAGATTTTTGGACGGTACGGGTAATTCAAGCGTGAACGATACGAGTCTTCCAAGACAACCGGATCAAGGAGCCGCCTCAGGAAAAACTAGCAGCACAAAATTTCTGCTTTGGCAGACAAAAAACTGAGGGAATCTGATTTCTTGCACTCAATTTTTTTTCGGCTTCCACTGAGAGGCAGTAGTGCGAGCCGTTTCAATTTGGTGTGGCGTCATGAACTTAGCGATGGCAGAACGATTACTCTGCGCGAGCTCACGACCATACTCGTCAGCATTCGGAAAAGTGGCTATCGCAAGAGTGTACCAAGCGTATGCTTGAATAAAGTCGCGCTTCACACCTTGTCCGTTAGCAAACGCAACCCCCAGATTAGACATTCCAATTGGATCACCTTGCTCAGCAGCAAGCCGATACCACGCTGTCGACTGCTCCCAATCTTGATTTACGCCCTCGCCAATACCGTAACGCGCCCCCATATTGGATTGCGCCATCGCATAGCCTTGTTCGGCGGCCATCCGGAACCACTTGACAGCCTCAACGTAATCTTGGGGAACACCGCGTCCATCACCATAACAAATCCCAAGATTGTTTTGCGCATCTGCCAAGCCGTTTGCAGCCGCAAGACGCCACCACTTGACTGCAATTACATCATCACGAGGAACACCTTCGCCCCGCGAGAACATATAGCCTAAATTATTTTGGGCAGACACATTTCCCGCTTCCGCAAGAGGTAGCCATAGCCGAATAGCAGTTTCGAATTGACCGCGACTAGCAGCCTGAAGCGCATCCTCGAATTGACCAGCCAAAGACACACCCCCCAAAGCATAAAAAAACAAGAATATGGTAGCTAGGAATATATTTCTTTGGTTCATGACAAACCTAATTTATAAAAAATATCACTATTTACACTTGGCGCTCACATTGACGCTCTAAAACCTTCTGTTATTCCCGCCTACCTTGTTACAGCCTCCAGAATACTCTGCAGACTGCCAATCGCTGCCATTGTGAACCTTCGACTCAAAGGCAATATCGCCACTTTTGCGATCAATAGTGACCCGTGCGCTTGAGGGGTCCCCGTGCGAGTCTTCCCACGTATTGTAGATATTCCATCTACGTGGATCACTGGTATCGACTGCGGTGTGATTTTTTAGCTGGGTAGTTTTCACAGCTTCCACAACCGCCAGCCTTTTGTTCTCGCCATAAACGATGACGCGGCGAACTGCCTGACCATTTACAACCACATCCACGGCAAGCGTAGTCTTACCTGCCTCCGCCGACTTGAACGATGTCTGGCTCTTTGAAGCGGCCTCACATTGCAGCCGGATGATGTCATCCGCTATCACGCAATTGGCGGCCATGAACAGAACCAAGCCGACCGAAATACATCTCATAATTTCCACTCCTACCGATAGGTAAGCACGGCGATCACTCATTTATTAAAGGGGCCTATTCTTTTCAACCTTGAATTTTTAAAATTTCCAAGCACTTGGAGCCGGAAACAAATCCAACAGCTCTGCTTGCGCCTGAAGCTGCAACGCGGAATCGGACTTAGCAAAGAACTCTTCCCTAAAATTTCTTAGATAATCGGATAGAAGCTCTGCATCATCACTATTTCCTAAGTACTCCCCTAAAAACTGTCCCTGCTCAAGATTTGCGTTGGTGCGGTAAAAATTGAGTCCAAATGACGCATCACGACCGATACTTAAGAAGACCACCTTTGTATTAATGGGATCTGTAACAGGCGAAGAATCGTTCTGTATCAAATACGCGATGACGCAGCGGACTGGATTGTAGGCAACACAAATCTTAGAAAAAACGGCAATAATGTCTTCGAGCTTAGATTCCTCCCCGATATAAGCCCTTTGAATGAATCCGCTTTCTGTTTCCAGAAATAAAGCCTGAGCCGGGCCTATTCGCCAACTTAGCATTACGTTAAAGCAGTCAATGGCCTCATTTAGAAGAGGCTGAGGTTCTTCAATGTCTCGGGACCAAAGCAGGCCCTCAGTATCGAGCATTCGAAGAGTAGGGAGATTCGCAATCTGGTTCGTTAAATTCTTAATGTGCAGGCAGCACATTGTGAAAAATGCCGCTGAATTCCACAATAGCCGAAGAGGCAGGCTTTCGTTCTCATTATCTGGTGAAAAACCGTATCGGTCTTGCATCAGACTATCTAATTGCTCGCGTTGCTCATCTTTGTCTGCGCTCCTAAGGAGATATTCAGTTGAAATGAGCGCGCCGACATTTAGATACGAAGATTTCTGATTATTTACAAAGCTAGTTACCAAGGGCGTCGCAAAATTCAGGAATTCTCTGAGATTGACGCATTGCTTATCTAGGTTTATCTCGGCGCCGCTGGGCTGCTTATAAAAAAGAACTCGCTGCAAATTCCACAGTTCTTTACCAAGGTCTATTTTTTGGTTTCCAATAAATCCGGTTAATGCG